>JAOPYL010000319.1 GCA_025964625.1 Actinoallomurus sp.
GGTCGACGGCGCTTGGTGTAACCCGGTCAATGCGTGTCCTCCGCCCAGGCCAGCCGCTTGGACGGGGTGCTCGTAGGGCGGGACGCGTGGGAACGCATTGGGAACAGATGGCCGCCATCCCTAGATCACAGTCGGACGCAGCCGGACAGCGGGACGAACGACGCATAGCCGTGGACCGCAGGTCGCGTGCTCTTCGGCACCGTCATAATCGCCCGGTCACGTGACGCACCGGTGGCCGTGGAGCGGATTCTGGTTCAGTTAGTCTAGGTTCGAGTCCTGGTACCCCAGCAAGCGTCCGACCTCGGCGGGAGTCTCACAGAGACCCCCGCCTTCGTTGTATGTAGCGGTAGCTGGGAACAGAGCATCCGCCACCCGTAGCTGCGAGCGGCATCCCGTGCGGTATTCGCTCCTGCCGATGACAGAGCGTTCGCCCTCATGTGCCAGGGTCTGGCACACGCCGAGTTCAGTCCGACCGTCGGCCTCCATGAGGTGCATCTGTAGCGGCAGCACTGCCGCGGGCGACGATTTCGGGAAAGCCCACCTGCTCGGCGAAGGCGACTCCGGCCTCAAGGTCGGTGAACGTCTTGCCGTCGTACAGGTCCGGTGTGCACTGTTCTGCCGCAGGCGCGTGTCAGTTCGAAGAGCCGGTGATGGTGACCATAACGCGGAGCGCGTGACCGCTTCTTGCCAACTTCAGGAGAGTTACGCCCTATAGATCGGTAACGACCGCTGAGGCTACGTCGACTATCAGTTGTCACGGTTGCGCGCGGACGTGCGCGGAACCGCTGGCGACATGGGGAGCTCGGGCGGTCACGGGGCCGGCGGGGCGTTCGGCGGGGACGGGGTGGGGACGGGATGCGTTCCAAAAGAGTGCGGGCACTGCTCGCCGCCGTGATGGGGATGACACTGATCGCCGTGACCGGGGTGATCGTGCCGTCGGCGGGCGGCGACGTGGTCACGGTGTCCAACGACCCGCTCCGTACGGGGTGGGACCCGAACGAGCCCGGCCTGAGCCCGGCGGCGGTGCAGTCCTCGAACTTCGGGCAGCAGTTCGTGACCTCGGTGGACGGCCAGGTGTACGCCCAGCCACTGTCGGTCGGCGGCACCCTGATCGTGGCGACCGAGCACAACAAGGTCTACGGGCTCGACCCGTCGGACGGCACCATCCGGTGGCAGCGCGCCCTGGGGCCGTCCTGGCCGGCATCGGCGATCACCTGCAGTGACCTGACTCCTGACATCGGCACCACATCGGCCCCGGTCTACGATCCGGCGACGAAGGCGGTGTACCTCACCACGAAGGTGAACGACGGCGCCGACGTCCAGCACCCGCACTGGTACATGCACGCGATCGACCCGTCCACCGGTGCGGAGAAACCGAACTGGCCGGTGACGATCGCCGGTACGGCCACCAACGACCCGACGGTGACGTTCGACCCGATGACCGAGCATCAGCGGGCCGGACTGCTGCTGCGGGACGGGGTCGTCTACGCCGGGTTCGGAGCGCACTGCGACCACGGGGCGTACAGGGGCTACATCGTCGGCGTCGGCACGGGGACGGCCAAGGTGACCTCGATGTGGGCCACCGAGGTGAAGTCCTCCAACAAGGGGGCCGGTGTCTGGCAGTCCGGGGGAGGCCTGGTCTCCGACGGTCAGGGACGCATGTTCCTGAGCACCGGGAACGGCGTCATGGCACCGGCCGGGCCCGGGAACAAGCCGCCCGGCACCCTGTCGGAGTCGGTCGTCCGCCTCAACGTGGGCACGGGGGGCGCCCTCTCGGCCGCCGACTTCTTCAGCCCGGCCAACGCGCCGACCCTCGACACCAACGACACCGACCTCGGCTCGGGCGGCCCGATCGGCCTGCCCGACTCCTTCGGTACGACGGCACACCCGCACGTCCTCGTCCAGCAGGGCAAGGACGGCCGGGTCTTCGTCCTGGACCGCGACAACCTGGGCGGCCGCTCCCAGGGCACGGGCGGTACGGACGCCGTGCTCGGCACCGTCGGTCCTTACCAGGGGCAGTGGGGGCATCCCGCCGCCTGGACCAGCAGTGACGGCGGGTACCTCTACCTGATCGGCAACGGTGGGCCGCTGCGCGCGCTCAAGGCCGGGGCCAAGGGCGACCTGCCGGCCCTGTCACAGGCCGGCGCCAGCACGGACTCGTTCCCGTACACCTCCGGCGCCCCGGTGGTCACCTCGGACGGTTCGACGCCGGGCAGTGCGGTCGTCTGGGCGGTCTGGGCCAACGGCCCCAGTGGCGGGAACGCCCAACTACGGGCGTACTCGGCCATCCCCGACTCCCAGGGCGTGATGAAGCTGCTCTGGTCGGCTCCGATCGGCACCGCCGTCAAGTTCGCGGTGCCCGCGACCGACGGCGACCACATCTTCGTGGGGACCCGCGACGGAAAGGTCATCGGCTTCGGGCGGCCCGCCACCTCGGTGCTCACCGGAAGCCCGGTCGACTTCGGCGAGGTCGGCGCGGGCACCACCGGGTCCAAGACGCTCACCCTGACGGCGACCCGCAACGTGAACGTCACGGCGATCTCCACCTCCGCGCCGTTCGGCGTCACCGTGCCCGCGCTGCCCGCGTCGCTCGCCACGGGCGACACGCTCAGCCTGCCGGTCTCCTTCACTCCGGGCGGACCCGGCGCGGCCGGCGACATCCTGTCCGTCACCACCGATCTGGGCACGGTCAGTTTCGCGCTGAACGGTAACGGCACCAGACCGGGTCTGAACGCCACACCCGCCGCCGCGACCTTCAACGACCAGCCCGTCGGCTCCACCGCGACCGTCAACGTGCAGGTCACCAACACCGGTACCAGCGACGAGACGATCGGCTCGGTGACCGGTGTGACCGGCCCGTTCACGGCGTCCGGCCTGCCCGCGCGGAACACCGTGGTCAAGCCCGGCGGGTCGTTCGTCGTGGCGGTGACGTACGCGCCCACCGCCGCGGGCGCCCACAACTCCTCGATCAGCATCGCCTCCACCTCCGGGACGCTCACCATCCCGGTCACCGCGACCGCCGTGACCGGGTACGGGAAGCTCGTGCTCACGCCGTCGGCCGTGGACTTCGGCTCGCTGGCCACCGGCTCCTCACGGACCCTGAGCTTCGACATCACCAACGCCGGCAACCTGCCGGTGACGGTGACCAAGGCGAAGGCGCCGATCGGTGACTTCACCAGCAGCGCGCCGCTGGCCGAGGGCACGGTCATCGGCGCCGGCCAGGTGGTGCATCAGTCGGTCACCTTCCAGCCGAGCCGGCCCGGTGCCCAGACCGCCACGTACGACCTGACCGGGGATGCCGGGCAGGGAGCGATGTCCGTACCGCTCACCGGCATGGGCACCGGTGCGCTGCCCGCGCCCAACACCACGACCTGGTCGATCAACCGGGCGGCGACGATGAAGGGCACCGACCTGACGCTGACGCCGGCGACCAAGTACCAGGCGGGTTCGGCGTTCTACCGGCAGGCGGTACCGGTCAACGGCCTGCACGCCGCCTTCACCGCCCAGCTGGGTCCGGGCAGCGGCGGCGACGGGCTGACCTTCGCCCTGCTCGACCCGCGCCGACAGACGCCGGCCTCGGTCGGCGGCGACGGCGGCGGCGTCGGATTCCTCGGCCTGCACGGCGTGGCCGTTTCCCTCGTCACCACCAACAACACCCAGGCCAAGTCGAGCAACTTCACCGGCGTCGTGGCCGGTCCCGGCGGAAAGACCCTCACGTACACGTCCACCGCCGTGGTGCCGAAGGCGCTGCGGACCGGAACGCACGCGGTGGACGTCACCGTGACCGGCGGTCACGTCAAGGTCTCGGTCGACGGCAAGCAGCTGATCGACTCCGTGCCACCGGCCGGATCGCTCCCGGCGAACGCCCTGGCCGGCTTCACCGCGGGCACGGGCTCACTCGCCGACGCCCACACCGTACGCGGCGTCTCGATCACGACCGTGGCCGCCAAGGGCGCACCGCTCACCGCGACGCCGGCCTCGGTCGACTTCGGGGACGTCCAGGTCGGCCGCGCCGGCACGGCGGCGGTGACGCTGACCAACCACGGCAGCCAGCCGGAGACGGTGTCGGCCGTCGCCGCGCCGGGCGCCCCGTACACCGCGACCCTGCCCTCGGTGAACAGCGCGGTGCAGCCGGGCGCGTCGGTGAACGTACCGGTGACGTTCAAGCCGACCGCCGGGGGCACCTTCCCGCAGAGCCTCACCGTGACCACCACCGGCGGCAAGGTCGTCGTGCCGGTCACCGGCAACGGCATCGACGAGTTGCCGGACCTCACCACCTCGACGTGGAGTTACAGCGGGCTCACCACGGTGGCGGGCACCACGGTGACGCTCACCAAGGACGGGCAGAAGAACGGCGCGGGCACTCTCTTCAACTCGATGGCCGTCTCGCCGCTCGGCCTGCACGCCACGTTCACCGCCCAGATCACCGGTGCGCACACCACGGGTGCCGACGGGCTCACCCTCGCGCTCCTGGACGCGAGCACCGCCAAGCCCACCTCGATCGGCGCGGTCGGCGGAGGCCTGGGCGTCGGCGGGCTGCCCGCGGTCTTCGCCGCGCTGGACACCTACAACAACGCCGGAGTCACGAGCAACAACTTCGCCGGCGTCGGCACCGCGAGGACCGGCTCGAACGCCGTGACGTTCCTGAAGACCACCACGGCGATATCGGCCCTGCGCACGGGAACGCACGCGGTCGACGTCAAGGTGACCCAGGCCGGCCACATGGTCGTAACGATCGACGGCAAGCAGGTGCTCGACGTCGCCGTGAAACTGCCCCCCAAGGTCCTGGTCGGTTTCACCGGCGCCGTGGGCGGCATCACCGACACCCACGCCATCCTCAACCCGAAGGTGAGCTACATCGGCTGACCACTCCGCCTTCCCGGCGAGCTCGGCACGTGCCGCCTCGACGTCCGTACGTGCCGGATTGCCCGCGCGCTGATGTCCGGGCCGTCCGGGCCGGCCAGTCGCAGGGCGGCGTGGCGTAGCCGGTCGGTGAACCGGCGCAGCTCCGACGGAGCGGTTCCCTTGTCCTTGCCGGTCATGGAGGCCTGTCCCAGGGCCGGGCACGGGTTCATCGCGGAGGCGAGTAGCAGGTCGCGGTCGCGTTGGGACATCCGCTCGTAGGGGCCTGTCGCCGCACGGTCGTCCCGTTGTCTCGACTGCTGGTGCCGCGTGTGCCATTGCTAAATGGAGTATCCTCCGCTTACGCTGTCAGTAGCCGGAGGGTTCTCCGGTTAGAGCGTAGCGCGACCTCGGTTCCGCTGCCGAGAACAGGATCACCTCGGACACTTCGGCCTGACGGTCGGGCTGCACGGCGCTCTGGCCGCCGGCAGCGACCTCCCAGCGCCTTGCCTTCAGGAGATGTAATGGACCCCACCAAGTCCAGCGCCATTTCGCTACGTGTCAACGGCGAAAGACATTCGCTCACGGTCGACAACCGCACCACCCTGCTCGACGCTCTGCGGGAACACCTTGATCTGACAGGGACGAAGAAGGGCTGCGACCAGGGGCAGTGTGGAGCGTGCACCGTGCTCCTCGACGGCCGGCGGGCCAACTCCTGTCTTCAGCTCGCAGTCGCCACCGAGGGGCGCGAGGTCACGACCGTCGAGGGCATCGCCGACGGCGAGCGGCTGCATCCGGTGCAGCAGGCGTTCCTCGACTTCGACGGTTATCAGTGCGGCTACTGCACATCCGGTCAGATCTGTTCCGCGGTGGCGGTGATCGAGGAACACGCCGCGGGCTGGCCGAGCGCCGCGACGGCCGACGTCCGGCCCGAGGCGGGGCCGTCCCCACTCGACGACGACGAGATACGGGAGCGGATGAGCGGCAATCTGTGCCGCTGCGGAGCGTACGTGTCGATCGTGCGCGCGGTCGCCGAAGCGGCGGCGGTGCGCGAAGCCGCCGACAGCGCGGCAGGCGGCTCCCGCGGAGAGCGGGTGACGGCATGAGAGAGTTCGGCTACAAGCGCGCGACCGACGTGCCCGAGGCGGTCGCCCTGCTCGCCACGGACCCCGAGGCCCGCTTCCTCGGTGGTGGCACCAACCTCGTCGATCTGATGAAGACCGGTGTGGAGAGCCCCGCGCTGCTGGTCGACGTCCGCGGGCTCCCGCTCGACCGGATCGAGGTCGCGGACGACGGAGCGCTGAAGATCGGCGCGACCGTGACCAACAGTGACCTCGCCGCCGACCCCGAGGTCAGGCGCCGCTACCCGGCGCTGACCGAGGCCGTGCTCGCGGGCGCGTCCGGCCAGCTGCGCAACATGGCCACGGTCGGCGGGAACCTGCTGCAGCGCACCCGCTGCGGTTACTTCGGCGACACTGCCCAGCCGTGCAACAAACGCGTGCCCGGCAGCGGTTGCCCGGCGCTCGCGGGCGAGCATCACAACCACGCCATCCTCGACTGGTCCGAGCACTGCGTGGCCACCCACCCCTCGGACATGGGCGTGGCGCTCGCCGCCTTCGACGCCGTCGTCTCCATCCACACGGCGGACGGCCCCGCCGAGCTGCCCCTGTCGGAGTTCTATCTGCCGGTCGGCGACACCCCGCACCGCGAGAACGCGCTGCCGCCCGGCGCGCTGATCACCGGAGTGACCCTTCCGGCCGCCCCGGTGGCGGCCCGGTCCCGCTACCGCAAGGTGCGGGAGCGCGCGTCCTTCGCGTTCGCCAACGGCTCGATCGCGGCCGCCCTGGACGTCGAGGACGGCACCGTACGGGATGTGCGCCTCGCCTTCGGCGCGGTCGCGTCCCGGCCGTGGCGCGCGCGGAAGGCCGAGCGGGCGCTGACCGGCGGACCGGCGACGGCTGAGGCGTTCGCCGCCGCGGCCGACGCCGAGCTCGCCGCGGCCGAGCCCCTGGCGCACAACGGGTACAAGGTGCCGCTGATCCGGAATCTGGTCGTGGCCATGCTGACCGAGCTCACCCAGGAGGCCGCCCGATGACCGCACCGACCGCTCCGTCCGTGTCCGCGCCGTCCACCGCGGTGGCCGCCGCCGGCACGACGACCGCATCCCCCGCGCCCACCCGTACCTCCGGCGCCGTCGGCACCCCGCACACCCGGCTGGAGGGGCGCCTCAAGGTCACCGGCGCGGCCCGCTACGCCGGTGAGGTCCCGTTCGCCGAACTCGCGCACGGCTGGCTGGTGACCTCGACCGTGGCCCGCGGCCGGATCCGTTCCATCGAGGCCGAGCCCGTCCTCGCGATGCCCGGCGTGCTCACCGTCCTGCACCACGAGAACGCGCCGCGCCTGACGCCGGGGGTCGGCATGATGGGGCCCGACGCGACCCTGCAGGTCCTGCAGGACGATCGTGTGCCGCACGTCGGCTGGCCGGTGGCGCTGGTGGTCGCGGAGACCTTGGAGCAGGCCAGGGAGGCCGCTGAGGCGCTGGTCGTCGCCTACGACGCGGAGCCGCACGACGCCGTCTTCCACGCCGGCCATCCCGGCATGTACACGCCCGAGCCGAGCCGCTACGTGTTGCCGGATTCGGACAAGGGCGACGTCGAGGCGGAGCTGGGCGCGTCCGCCGTGGTGGTGGACGAGGAGTACACCACGCCGCAGGAGTACCACAGCGCGATGGAGCCCCACGCCGCGGTGGCGCGGTGGGAGAACGGCCGGCTGGAGGCGATCGACTCCAACCAGGGTTCCCACGCCGTCGCGCAGGATCTGGCCAAGCTGTTCTCCCTCGACGCGGCCTCGGTACGCGTGCGGTCGGAGCACGTCGGCGGCGCCTTCGGATCCAAGGGCACGATCCGCCCGCACCTGCTGCTCGCGGTGATGGCCACCACCGTGCTCGACCGGCCGGTCCGGGTCGTCCTGACCCGCCGCCAGATGTTCTCGCTGGTCGGGTCCAGGCCGGCGACGGCGCAGCGGGTCCGGCTGGGCGCGGACTCCGACGGGCGGTTGCGGGCGCTCGACCACGAGGCCCGGACGTTCTCCTCCACCGTCCACGAGTACGTCGAGCAGAGCACGCGGCACAGCCGCATCATGTACGCCGCCGACGCGCTGCGCACCCGTACGAAGGTGGTGCGGCTCGACGTGCCGACCCCGGCGTTCATGCGTGCTCCGGGCTGGGCTCCCGGCTCGTTCGCCGTCGAGTCGGCGATGGACGAGCTCGCCGAGAAGGCCGGCATGGACCCGATCGCGCTCCGCTCCCGCAACGAGCCCGAGGCCGGGCCCGTGTCCGGGCTGCCCTTCAGCAGCCGCAACCTCATCGCCTGCTTCGACGAGGGCGCGCGCCGGTTCGGCTGGACGGACCGCGACCCGCGTCCCCGGGCGCGCAGGGACGGCCGCTGGCTGCTCGGGACCGGTATGGCCGCGGCGGCCCACTCCGCGGGGACCGCTCCGTCCACGGCGTCGATCACCGCGGGGGCGGACGGCGCCTTCACCGTACGGATCGCCGCGGCCGACATCGGGACCGGTGCCCGTACCGCGCTCACCCAGATCGCCGCCGACGCGCTGGGGGCGCCCCCGGAGAGGGTTCGAGTGAAGATCGCCGACAGCGACTTCGGGCCCGCGTTCCTCGCGGGCGGTTCCATGGGCACCGCCTCCTGGGCCTGGGCGATCACCGAGGCGGCGGCCGCGCTAGGGGAGAAACTGGCCCTCGTGGACCAGATCCCGGCGGAGGGGATCACGGCACGGGCGGACACGTCGGAACTGGTCAGTGGCCGGCAGCCACGGGAGAGCAACGCCTTCGGCGCCCAGTTCGCCGAGGTCTCGGTGGACGTCGCCAGCGGCGAGGTACGGGTACGGCGGATGCTCGGGATCTTCGCGGTGGGCCGGGTCGTCAACCCGCTGACCGCCCGCAGCCAGCTCGTCGGCGGGATGACGATGGGCCTGTCGATGGCGTTGCACGAGGAGGGGATCAGGGACACCGCGTCCGGCGGTCTGGCGAACGCCGACCTCGCCGGCTACCACGTGGCGGCCAACGCGGACGTGCCCGTGATCGAGGCCGGCTGGGTCGACGACCCGGACACCTACAACCCCAGCGGGATCAAGGGCCTTGGAGAGATCGGAATCGTCGGGGTCGCGGCGGCCATCGCGAACGCCGTCTGGCACGCGACCGGCGTACGCCACCGGGATCTGCCGATCCGCCTCGACCGGGTGCTGACGGCCGGGACCGCGATCGAGAACGGCGGAGCGGTGACGCACTGACCGGCACCCCTCGAGGGGCGGCGCCCGGCAGAACCATGGCGGGCGCCGCAGGGGCGAGACAGACGCCTCACCTGGGATTCCTGAGCGTCACTTACTACGACACCTCTGATGAAACGCTCATCTGGCTTACAGGTTGCGCGACTACTACTCGAATAGTAGATCGTGCCGGGCGCTGCGGCAGGCATGGCTGGAGGGAAGAGCCAGGTGTCTCATCTGACGCATCCCGAACCCGTCGTTGTTCGGCTGCAGCACCGGTGAATCGTGGGGCCGTGGATCCAGGAGGGGGGAAGGCGCTTGGTCCCCGGCGTCAGCGCCGGGTCTTCGCGCCAGAAGCAGATGGAGGAGTTTTCGCTACGAACGCGGCTTGCCGCCGCGTTCGGCCGTAATGCCGCGAGGTTGTCCCGCTTGGCCGGGCGTGATGGTTCGGTGATCGGTGGCCGGGTGGCGCTGGCGCTGGCACCCGGACTGCTCACTGAGCTCACCGCCGGCCGCAGGGTCGTGGTGGTCAGCGCGACAAATGGAAAGACGACGACGACGCGCTTGATCTCCGCGGCGCTGCGAGACCAGGGGGGAGCGGCCACCAACGCCTACGGCGCCAACATGCCCGCCGGCCACGCCGCGGCCCTGGTGGACGACATCCGCGCCGAGTACGCCGTGCTGGAGTGCGATGAGAAGTATCTTCCCGCCACTCTGGAGCAGACCCGCCCGGGCGTCGCGGTGTTGATGAACCTCAGCCGGGACCAGATGGACCGTGCCGCCGAGCTTCGGCTGCTCGCCGGTAGGTGGCGCGAGGCGCTTGCGCGGTCCGGGGTGCATGCCGTCGCCAACTGCGATGATCCGCTGGTCGTTTGGGCCGCGTCGAGTGCGGCGTCGGTCACCTGGATCGCCTGCGGCCAGTACTGGCGGGAGGACTCATGGTCCTGCCCGCGGTGCGGCGGCCCTGTCGACCGCCCGGTACGGGACGAGCATGTCGAGGGCGTGCGCGAGCCGAGCCCGGGGACCTGGAGTCCTGACGGCGCGGGCTGGGCCTGCCGTGAGTGCGGGTTCGCCAGGCCGGAACCCCAATGGCGGCTGGACGGCGATCGGGTGATCGCGCCGGACGGGGGCTCGCATGAGTTGTCGCTGGGCCTGCCCGGCCGGGCGAACCGTTCCAATGCGGCGATCGCGCTGGCGGTCTGCGCGCGTCTGGGGCTGGCTCTCGAACCGGCACTGGCCAGGTTCGCCGAGATCACCTCCGTGGCCGGCCGTTACCTGACGGTCGAGGACGGAAGGTGGTCCATGCGGTTGTTGCTGGCCAAGAATCCGGCGGGCTGGCTCGAAGCGTTCGACGTGCTGCGACCAGCGCCGTCGCCGGTCGCCCTGTCGATCAACGCGCGGGGACCGGACGGCGCGGACACCTCGTGGCTGTGGGACGTCGACTATCGCGCACTACGTGGGCGTCCGGTCTACGCCCTGGGCGAGCGCCGGCTCGACCTGGCCGTACGGCTGGAGGCCGCCGGAGTTGATTTCGAGGTGGTCGAGAACACGGGCGACCTGCCATCGGACCGGATCGATGTGATCGCCAACTACACCGCGTTCCAGGAGATCAGAAGATATGTCGGCTGACGCTTCCAATGAGCTGCGACTCGTCTGGGTGTACCCCGACCTGCTGAGCACGTACGGCGACCAGGGCAACGTCATCATGCTGGCCCGGCGGGCGGAACTGCGCGGCATCGCCACCACGGTGGTGTCGGTGCGTTCAGACCAGCCGGTGCCGACGGGAGGAGACGTCTACCTGCTCGGCGGTGGTGAGGATCGTCCACAGGTCCTCGCGGCACGCCGGTTGCGCGCGGACGGCGGTCTCTCCCGGGCCGCGGAGGCCGGGGCCGTGCTGTTCGGCGTCTGCGCCGGATACCAGCTGATGGGCGAGGAGTTCGCGGGTGACGAGGGTCAGCGCGTGGCCGGCCTCGGGCTGCTGGACGTCCGCAGCGAACGGGGGGAGCGGCGGGCCGTCGGGGAGATCGCCACGCGGCTCGTCCCGGACATCGCTGGGGAGATCGTCGAATATCAAGCACCCGCCGCCGCGACCCGGTCGCTCACCGGCTTCGAGAACCATCAAGGCCTCACCCACCGCGGCCCGGGCGTACGCCCGCTGGCCCATACGCTCACCGGGATCGGAAATGGTGACGGCACCGACGGCGCTTATCATGATCACTTTATCGGCACGTACCTGCACGGGCCCGTACTGGCCCGGAATCCGGCGCTGGCCGACCACCTGCTGACCCTGGCCGTCGGCCATTCGCTGCCTCCTGTCGCCTCATGGGCCGACCGGCTCCATCAAGAGCGCCTCAACGCCGTGCTCGGCCGGGCCGATCACCACCTAGCCCGGCACAAACCTTCCGTGATGTCCCCCCAGCGCTGATCGCCGCACAGCCGGAAACGGGCGTGACCTGTCCGTTCATGGTGGCGAGTTCGTGATCGACGGCCACGTCACCGTCGGCTGAGCGGATGTCGGCCGGCACCTGGTACTACACCGCTGCCAGTGCCAGCTCGGCCAGCAGGCCGGCCAGTGCCTCGCGCTCCCGGGCCGGGTCGATGAGCCATCGCAGCGCGGCACAGCGCTCCCGCAGCATGCGATGGAACCCATCGTGGTCCTGCTCGGCGGAGTACAGCATCTCGGCGAGGGCCCCGGTGTCTCCGGCCGGGAAGTAACCGGGATAGTCCTCGCCCAGGAGGCCGATCGACCCCGGCACGGCAGAGGAGACGACGGGCACGCGGGCAGCCAGCGCCTCGGAGACCACGTTCGCACCCCCCTCGTGCCACGAGGTGAGCACCATCAGCCGGCTCCGCGCCAGCACCGCCAGCGCCTCGTCCCGTGGGCGCGGACCCAGCCAGTCGTACCGTGGGTTGTCGGCCGACTCGGCTGCCGCCATCGTGGCGACCTGAAGGTCTCGTGCCTCGCCGAGATGGGTGACGCGGATCCGGGAGGTGGCCGGTAGCCGCCGCACCGCCGCAGCCGGGCGTAGCGGGTCCTTCACCGGGCGCAGATGCGCCAGGAACGCCACCTCGAAACAGTCCGGCCGGACCGGCTGCCGCGGAATGTCCGGCACCGACTGCACGATCACTCTTGTTCGCTCACGCACCGGCGGAGCGAGCTGGTCCAGGGCGAGGGGCTGCAGGACGATCAGCCGAGTGGCGAGGGCCAGGACGCCAGGGTCGACCCCGGCGGCGGCCGTATCGGGGTAGAGGTCGGTCCCGGTCATCGCGATCACGATGGGCACGTGCGGATGGTCGGCATGGAAGCGGCGCACCGCCTCCGCGCTCTTGCGGGCATGCAGCGCCAGGAGCGCACCGTAGTTCCCGCGACCCGGATAGCGCCGGCTGATCCGCACCTGGTGACCGAGGCCGCCCAGTATGCCGGCCCACCGGCGCGCGGTCACGCCGTTCCCGTAGGCGCTGTCCGGGAGCTCCGGGGTGACCAGCAGGATCACTCAACCTCCGCACAGGTGCGAAAACCGGCCAGTACGTCGCGGCGCTCCGGCGTGAAGTAGTTGCGCATCGTGGATCGGAGATAACGCCCCCGCGTGGCCCACGCTCCGCCGCGCAGCACTTTCCGGCTGCCGAAGAACTGTTCGGAGTTCTCGTGGTAGGCGTCGCGTTCGAAGTTGGGGTACGCGCGGAAGTCGCTCGCGGTCCATTCCCATACGTTCCCGATCAGCTGCCGGCACCCATCGGGGCTTTCTCCGGCTGCGCAGGCGGCGACGTCGACCGGACCGAGCGACCGCCAGTCCGTCGCGGCATGCTTCGCGTCGGGCTCCGCGTCTCCCCACGGGTAGCCGGGCCTGGACCGGCCGCCCCCGGTCGCGGCGTACTCCCACTCCGCCTCCGTCGGCAGACGCCGCCCCGCCCACCGGCAGTAGGCGTCGGCCTCCCACCAGCAGACGTGGCTCACCGGCACCTGCGGTTCCAGGTCCACCCAGGTGTCGAAGTGCCGCCGCCGCCAATTCCCGGCAGGTCCGCGTCGCCAGTAGACCGGATGCGCCGCCCCCGTCGCCACAAGCCAGGCGCCGCCGTCGGACCACAGCCGGACGTCGGAGTAACCGCCCGCTTCGACGAACGCGGCGAACTCGGCCTGTGTCACCGGGGCCCTGGCGATCACGAAGGAGGCGACGTCGACCTGATGGGCCCATTTCTCGTTGTCATAGACGAACGGGTCGGCCATCCGCGCACCGAGCAGGAACGGGCCTCCCGCCGACTCGACGTCGCCGGGCAGATCACCGGCGCGCGCGCCTTCCGGTGGCTCGGCGTCGGTGAGACCGGGTAGCCGCGGTGCCGGGTACCCGAGGTTCTGCCTCGTACAGGTGAGCGCCTCGGTGTGCGTGTCGTAGTGGTGGACGCTGTAACGCGCGAAATGCCGAACGACATCGGTGGCATCGGACCGGGTGACCGCGCGGGCGACTCGATCGGCGACCGTGCGCATGTATTCGACGGTCCTCTCGCGCGAAGGCAGCCTCAGGTGCCAGCGGGTGTCGTGCGGGATCGCGCCGGAGTCGTACAGCGCGTCCCCTCCGGCGAGGATCGGGCTCTGACCGCATGCGTCGCGCAGGACGAACTTCTCCTGGAACCAGGCCAGATGACCGATCTCCCAGATCAGCGGGTTCACCGTCGGCAGCATCGGGCCGACCATCTGGTCATCGTCGAGATCCGCGACCAGCTCGATCGACCGCCGGCAGGCGTCGGTGACCCAGCCGGCGAGCTCGTCGGCATCCGGGGCCATCGCCCTCACTTCGCCTCCCGCACGTCCGGCATCGCTCCACCCCGACGACGCGGGATCGACCAGGAGTACAGCGCCGCGACGTCATCCCCATCATCGGCCCTGTCACTGCGTTGTCCACGCTCCTCGTGCCGCCCCGGACAGCTCTTCCCGCAGAACGTCGATGCTGCCGGGAACCGGCACGGTCAGCCGGTGGTGACGGGCAGGTTCAGCGCCTGGCCGGGAGAACCGGTGGTGAGGGTGACCGGGGCCGAGACCAGGCCGGCGCGGTAGTTGAGGTCGCCGCCGGCCAGCATGATCCGCACCGCGTGACCGGCGGCGAACCGGTGCACGATGGCCGGCAGGGTGATGTGGATCGGGTTGCCCGGGTCGGCGATGCGGACCGGGGCGATCAGGTTGTGGACCAGGCTTTCCGAGCCGTCCGGGGCCACGTCGTACACCTTGGCGAACAGCACCAGTTGGCCGGCGGGGCCGAGCTTCCCGCTCTGTACGGCGGTCGGCGCCTGCACCCGTACGTCCAGCGTCGGCTGCCCGACCACGTTCATGTCCGACGCCAGTGGTGCGCTGGTCCAGGCGGCGTAGGTACCCGGCAGGTTCTTGTCGGGCGGGATGTTCGCCGAGAACGCGTCGATACCGGAGGCGCTGGTGGGGAAGCCGGCGGGTGGGGTCACGAAGCTCTGCGTGCCGGGCTGGATGCCGGCCCGGTCGGTGACCAGCGCGTCGTTGCCGGACAGGTAGAAGGTCCGCGGCGCGCCGACCGGGTAGCTGCTCGCCGAACCGTACGCGGGGGTGGCGATGCCGGTGTAGTTCACCCAGTCGCGGAAGTAGCTGAACGCCGGATAGGGGTCGGCCGGGCCGTCCTTCAGGTACTGGCCGAACCAGCTCACCACCCGCGCGGCCTCGTACTGGGTGGCCGGGTCGGGACTGGTCAGGTCCAGCTCGCCGGGTGCGGGGGTCAAGCCGGAGTGGCCCCAGGACTGCCAGATCATCTTCACCGGGGTGCCCTGTGCGGCCAGCGCCTGGTAGGTGGCGGCCGCCTCGTTGAGGTTGAACAGCGTGTCGTTCTCACCCTGCGCGAGCAGCACGGGGATCCGGATCTGGCTCAGGTAGGTGGACACCGAGGCGTGCCGCAGCAGCGCGAGGAGGCCGGTGGTCGGGTAGCCGAGCGTGCCGCTCGCGGCCAGGCCGGGACAGATCTGGTCGGTGAAGTTGGGGCAGCCGATGACGCGCGAGGGGTCGTACCGGAACCCTTCGGCGCTGTCCAGCACGGCGCCCTCGAAGAAGAACAGCAGCGGCCAGGTCAGCTTCGTCACCCCGGGTGTGGCCGAGGTGACGCCGGTGGTGAGGCCGGTGTTGTTCGGGGTCAGCGAGTAGGACAGGTCGTTCCAGGTGATCAGTGGGATCAGCGCGTCGATCCTCGGGTCGACCGAGGCGGCGGCGACCTGGACCTCACCGCCGTACGAACCGCCGATCATGCCCACCCGCGGGTCGTAGGTGTCGTGCCGGCCGGCGTGATCGATCGGGTCGTGCACCACGTAGCTCAGGCCGGCGACCGGTTGGGTGTGTGCCGCGTCGGCGTAGGCGATGCCGTCCTCGCCGCCGAGGAAACCGACCAGCTGGCGGGCGGCCTGGCCGTCCCAGTCCGGATCGTCCAAGGTGATCTTGCAGCCGGACCCGCCGAACCCGAGGCCGGAGTAGGACAGCACGGCGTAGTCCTGCGACCCGAAGTACCTGGCGAGGCCGGCCTGGTCGTCCTTGGACCCGCCGAAGCCGTTGGTGGTGAGGATGGCGGGAACCCGGTGCGTGCGGCTGGCGTCGGATGGCGTGTACAGGTCGCCCACGATGTCGCAGTGCGTGGCGCCGCCCGGCCCGACGACGACGGCGAAATGCAACGTCTGCACGGTGTAGGTGACGTCGCTGCCGGTGGCCGCCGCTGCCGGTGTCGGCGTGGCGGCGAGCAGGACGAGCGCGGCCAGGGGTGCCAGCACGCGGGCGAGGGTTCCCATCCGGACTCCCGTCGAGGGTCGCCGTGAATTTCGCCCCCGTGCGTCACATCCGTGACCAAAGGCACTCTAACTCGCCGGCACCCGTTGGTGAACCCCAACTCTTCAGTGAGCGTTTTGAACGGAGTTCAGGTGGGCCATGTCCTTCCGGAGTCACCATCACGTCTCCGTCCCGGTGCGGCGGCCCCGTACGGCCTCAGCGCCGAAGCCCTCACCGCCTGGCGCCGAGAAGAAGACCACCCGCGCCCCAGACCGAACAACCCCGAACAGCCAGAAACGAAGACCCCCGCCCGATCGGACAGGGGTCGCATCATCGGGCCTCGTCAGAGATCCAGCTCGCTCCGCTTCACGCGCTCCACCAGCGCGGCGAATCGGTCACGGCCAATGGAAAGGTGCCCGGCGTCGG
>JAOPYL010000324.1 GCA_025964625.1 Actinoallomurus sp.
CGCCGACGCGTGGCGGAACGCCCTCGACGGGCGGACGTTCACCACCACGGGTTCCTTCGGCGACCACTCCTACTACGAGCGGATCGAGCACGACACCGACCCCAACGACACCTACGCCCGTACCTTCGCCGACGGCACCTGGTACGAACGCGACATCGTCGACGGCGGCTTCCTCGACCTGGTGCGGCTCGGCGTCCGTCCGGCGTCGTACGGTGACGTGACGGCCTCGCTGCCCGAACTCGATGCCGTCGACTCGGTCACGGCCCCGAACGGCGATGTGTACTGGCACCGCTACAACCACGACTCCTACGGCGAGAGCCAGGATGACGGCACCGGGTGGCCGGCGGCCCACGGCCATCTGACCGGCCGCGCATGGCCGCTGCTGTCGGGGGAGCGGGGCGAGTACGAGCTGGCCGCGGGCCGGCCGGCCGCTTCCTACCTCCAGGCCATGGCCGACGCCGGCAACGCCGGCTACCTGATCCCCGAGCAGGTCTGGGACCGTGCGAACCAGTACGGCTTCACCGCCGGCAAGCCGACCGGCTCGGCGGCCCCGCTGGCCTGGGCGGAGGCGCAGTACGTGCGGCTCGCCCAGTCGATCGACGCCGGGCGGCCGGTGGACCGGCCGTCGGTCGTGGCCTCCCGCTACGGGATACCCGGAGGGTGAACGCCGGCCCGCGACCGTGCTCGTCGGCAGTCGCGTGGTGTCGGTGAGTTACGGCCCCGGTGCGACGGCAGTTGTGATTTTCCGTGGTGCCCGTACCTCTTCCAATGCGCTGACCTGCGGGGTTACAGTCAAAGTGGTCCGGGATACTCGCGGGTGTTGATCCTCTGTGGATTTCCTCAACGAATCGCACCGGCCGGCCCGCGGTTTCCGGACGATCAGGGATGGAGGGACCGTCGATCCGCCCCAGTAGATCCGGTCGCTCCGCCGTCGGCCCTATGCGCATCCGGGGCCGGCGATAGGGGCACTGGACGCCGATGAGCGACATAAGCCCACCGGCGCCCAGCGTCCCATCACGCAGGTCGGCGTTCAGGGCAGAGGCGCGCGCATTTGCACGTGTACTTGGCATATGCCGGACCTATGATGCCTCCATACGCGTGGATGTGCTGGGCCGTGGCCGCCGGCAGACCACTCAACCGGCACTCACCCTCTGCCGTAGGGGAGGCAGAGGCCTGATCCCCGTACGGGTGGCGTTCTGAGGGGGCCACATGCAGCGGATCGATCCGGATGTGCCGCCTTGGCCGCCCGAAGCCGGCTGGCGGAAGAGCAGTTACAGCAACCCCAGTGGCAACTGCGTGGAGTCGACCCGGCTGCCCGACGCGGGCCGCCCCGAGGCGCCCCGGCGCGCCCCGGCGCGGACGACGGCCCCCGCCCTGTCGCCGCACCAATAACACGCGGCACGCCGTCTCGGCCAGCGTCGTCACGGCTGCTGGCCGAACCCGGACGGAGCGGTGGCCGAAGGGCCGCCCCTCCGGGAGGCCGGGGCGTGTGCCGGTCGTGCGTCCAGCCTGCGTGTACCGCCAATGGACCTTTCCGGACGCCCACACACCACTTATTCGGCACGCCAGTACCGACAGGTAAGGTCATGACCAGCGTTGGGGGAGCGGGAGGTGGGTATTGAAAGACCGGCTGTGGACGTGGCCGAACGTTTTGAGCTTCGCACGTCTGCTGGGTGTCCCCATTTTCCTGTGGCTGGTGCTCATCAAGCAGGACTGGTGGGCGTTCGGCATCCTGGTCTTCGCCGGGCTGTCCGACTGGCTCGACGGCAAGCTCGCCCGGATGCTCGACCAGACCAGCAAGCTGGGCGCGTTCCTCGATCCCGCGGCGGACCGTCTCTACATTTTCGCGACACTGCTCGGCCTGGTCGTCCGCGGTGTCGTCCCCCTGTGGCTGGCGCTCGTGCTCATCGGCCGCGAGGTCTACATGGCGCTGCCCCTCTACCTCCTGAGACGGCACGGTTACGGGCCGCCGCCGGTGCACTTCGTGGGCAAGGCCGCCACGCTCTGCCTGCTGTACGCTTTCCCGCTGCTGTTTCTCGGGGTCCATTCGGGGACGTATGCCGTGGTCGCGAAGGTCGTCGGATGGGCGTTCACGATCTGGGGAACCGGCCTGTACTGGTGGGCGGCCGTCCTCTACACCGCCCAGGTGCGGCAGCTCGTGCGGGCCGACCACAGGTCCGGTGAACTGAAGGGAGCGGAACCCCGACCATGATCGGAGTACCCGTCGCAGAGGAGTGGCTCTCGTGAAGGCCGTTGTGATGGCGGGTGGAGAGGGGACGCGGCTGCGGCCGATGACCGCCAACCAGCCCAAGCCGCTGCTCCCGGTGGTCAACAAGCCGATCATGGATCACGTGCTGCGCCTGCTCAAGCGGCACGGATTCACCGAGACCGTCGTCACCGTCCAGTTCCTCGCCGCGCTCGTGCGCAACTACTTCGGCGACGGCGAGGAGATCGGCATGGCGTTGAGCTACGCCACCGAGGAGATGCCCCTCGGCACCGCCGGCAGCGTCAAGAACGCCCAGGACGCCCTGCGCGACGAGCGCTTCCTGGTGATCTCCGGGGACGCCCTCACCGACATCGACCTGACCGACCTCGTACGCTTCCACAAGGAGAACGGCGCGCTCGTCACCATCGGTCTCAAGCGCGTGCCGAATCCGCTGGAGTTCGGCATCATCATCATCGATGACGAGGGCCGCATCCAGCGGTTCCTGGAGAAGCCGACCTGGGGGCAGGTCTTCTCCGACACGGCGAACACCGGCATCTACGTCATGGAGCCCGAGGTTCTCGACCACGTCGCGGCGGGAGAGCCGGTGGACTGGTCCGGCGACGTGTTCCCCAAGCTGCTCGCCGAAGGCGCGCCGCTGTACGGCTATGTCGCGGACGGCTACTGGGAGGACGTCGGCACCCACGAGAGCTATCTCAAGGCCCAGGCCGACATGCTGTCGGGCCGGATCGACATCGAGCCGGAGGGATTCGAGGTCTCCCCGGGCGTCTGGGTCGCCGAGGGCGCGGAGGTCGATCCCGATGCCGTGCTCAAGGGCCCGCTCTACATCGGCGGCTACGCCAAGGTCGAGGCCGGCGCGGAGTTGCGCGAGTTCACCGTGCTCGGCAGCAACGTCGTGGTCAAGGAGGGCGCCTTCCTGCACCGCGCCATCGTGCACGACAACGTCTTCATCGGGCCCTCCACGAACCTCCGGGGCTGCGTCGTCGGCAAGAACACCGACGTCATGGCCGGCGCCCGCATCGAGGAGGGCGCGGTCATCGGCGACGAGTGCGTGATCGAGTCGGAGGCGTACGTCTCCAGTGACGTCAAGGTCTACCCGTTCAAGACGATCGAGGCCGGCGCGGTCGTCAACACGAGCGTCATCTGGGAGTCGCGCGGCCAGCGCACCCTGTTCGGGCCGCGCGGCGTCTCCGGCCTGATCAACGTGGAGATCACGCCCGAGCTCGCGGTAAGGCTCGCGAGCGCGTACGCCACCACCCTGAAGAAGGGCGCCTGCGTCACGGCCTCCCGTGACGCCTCCCGCGCGGCCCGCACGCTGAAGCGCGCCGTGCAGAGCGCGCTCACCGCGAGCGCCATCAACGTGCAGGACCTGGAGGCGTGCCCGATCCCCGTCGCGCGGTACGAGACGGCACGGGAGAACTGCGTCGGCGGCATCGTGATCCGTACGACTCCGGGCGACCCCCAGGGCGTCGACATCCTCTTCCTCGACGACAACGGCGCCGACCTGTCCCAGACCGCCCAGCGCAAGCTGGAGCGGGTGTTCGGCCGTCAGGAGTACCGCCGGGCCTTCCCTGGTGAGATCGCCGAGCTGTCCTATCCCTCTCGCGTCGTCGAGACCTACGTCCGTGACGTCCAGCGCTGCGTCGACCTGCGGGGGGTGCGCGAGGCCGGGCTGAAGATCGTCATTGACTGTGCGGGCGGCACGGCGTCCCTCGTGCTCCCGCAGCTGCTCGGCCGGCTCGGCGTGGAGGTGCTGACCGTCAACAACCGCCTCGACGAGGCGTCGCCGACCGAGACCCTCGCCGAGCGCATGCGCGACCTTCAGCGCCTCGGGGAACTCGTGTCGTCCTCGCGGGCGGCGTTCGGAGTGCGTTTCGACCCGGTCGGCGAGCGCATCACCCTCGTCAACGAGAACGGCGAGCTGATCAGTGACGACCGGGGACTCCTCGTCGTGCTGGACCTGGTCGCCGCGGAGCGACGCGGCGGGCGGGTGGCGCTGCCGGTCACCACCACGCGCGTGGCCGAGCAGGTGTGCCGCTTCCACGGCGTGCAGGTGGAGTGGACCTCCACTTCCCAGGACGTGCTGACCAAGGCGGCGGCCGGCGACAGCATCTTCGCCGGCGACGGCCGGGGCGGCTTCATCATTCCCGAGTTCAGCCCCACGGTCGACGGCATCGCGGCCTTCATCCGGATGCTGGGGCTGGTGGCCCGCACCCGCCTGACCCTCTCCCAGATCGACCACCGGATTCCCGAGGCGCACCTGCTCAAGCGGTCGGTGCCCACGCCGTGGGCGGCCAAGGGCAGCGTCATGCGGCACGTGGTGGAGGCGGCGGCCGAACGCGTCATCGACACGACGGACGGCGTGCGCGTCATCGAGGACGACGCCAGCTGGATCTTGGTACTGCCCGATCCCGCCGAGGCCATCACCCACCTCTGGGCCGAGGGGGCCGACCGTGACACCGCCCAGACCCTCCTGGAGGACTGGGCCCGCGTGGTGGAGAATGCCGGTTCTTGACCAGAATCGGTTTTTTGACCAGAAGAGGCGGACCCGAGGTGCCGGAACAGGTCACGACCGTGACGGACGAGGCGACCACGGACGCCCCGCGGCGACGCGGGCGGACGCGGCTGCGGAGGTGGCTGCGGAGGGCCGGCGTCACCCTGCTGGTCCTCGCCGTCGCGGGCACGCTGTTCTCGCTGGTCTACGATGCGGCCACCGCCGGCCGCGCCCGCCCGCCGGCCGGGCTGACCTACGTGCGGACCGCCGACCTGCTCACCCGCTACCGCGTGTGGGGGAGCGGCGGGTCGCCGATCGTGCTGGTGCACGGGGCGGCGGAGTCCGCCGACACCTGGGAGCGCCTCGCCGGCACCCTGGCCCGTGACCACCGCGTGTACGCCCTCGACCTGGACGGGTCCGGGTACACGCGGCGCCGCGGCCCGTACACCGTGGACCACCAGGCGCGGCAACTGCTCGCGTTCCTGGACGCGCTGAAACTCGACCGGCCGGTGCTGGTCGGCCACTCCGCCGGCGCGGCGGTCGTCGCCGAGGCCGTGCTGCGCTCTCCGGGCAGGGCCGGTGCGTTGATGTTCCTCGACGGCGATGCCCTCAAGGGGGGCGCGGGCCCCGGCCCGGCGCTGCGGTTCCTGATGGTCCCGCCGTACCGGACCACCTTGCTCCGACTGGTCATCCGGTCGGACCGGCTGATCCGCACGATCTACTCCTCCCAGTGCGGCCCCGCCTGCCCGCGTCTCGACGCCGCCGGAGTGGACGTGTGGCGCAGGCCGTTCCAGGTCGCCGGGGCGGAGTCGGGCATCTGGGGAGCGACGCGGTACGGCGTGCCCGGCCTGACCGCCGGCCGGCTGGCCGGGTTGCGCGGAACCACCCTGCCCAAGGCGGTGGTGTTCGGCGCCGACGACCACGTCTTCAGCAAGACCTCGGCGACCGAGACCGCTCGGCGCATCGGCGCGCCGCCGCCGACATTGATCCCCGGCGCCCGCCACCTGACGATGATCTCCTCACCCGCCACGGTGGCGGAGGCCGTCGAGGCCCTCGCCGCCCGCCGGGCCCCCTGAGCGCCGGAGAACGGCGGCCCCGGTTCCGGGTGCCGACGGAGGCGTCAGCGGCTCCGGGACCGCTGGAGCCGGCCGGATACGAGCACCGGCCCGGCGTGCACGGTCACGCCGGCGAAGTCGCCCGCCGCCTCTGCCACCCAGTAGGTGCCTTCGACGACGACCGCCGGAACCCGGCTGATGGCCGGATTCCGGCCGGCCCCGGTGAACTGAGCGGTGGCCGCGGACACTCCAGCGGGCAACTGTCCCCAGGCCAGCGCCCACAAGGCGCCCCCACGCGGGTTCCGCCAGGCGCCGCGGAGAACGGACACCGACACGGGCGTGGCGACGCAGACGTCCGCCATCCGCATGCCCTCGTACACCTCCAGGGCGGCCCTGTCCGCGGCGCCGCGGCCCACGCGGACCGTCCAGCCACTGATCGGAAGCCGCATGAGCGGGATGGCCCGCGCCCGTTCCACGATGATTCCCCCACGTCCCGGTGTCCGCATGTTCTCAGTTCACCGCCGGCTCCTTGGGACGCCGTGCACGCCGGCTCAGAGTTCCCTGTGAGTTCTCTGTCATCCGCGCCCGGCCCTGCGAGTGTCGCGGGCTTGCCACAATGGGGCGGATGAGCGAGCAGGGAGAAATGAGGCGCTGGGATCGGCCGGACGCCTCCATGTCGCTGCTCGCCGACCTGCTCGCCGGCACCGGTCTGGAGCCGGGTTACAAGGCGGCCGCCGTCCGGCGCGCCGCGTCCGGCGACCGGCGTAGCCGTTATGGGACAGGGGCCCGGCTGTTCGCCGCGACCCTGGTCCTCGGGCTGCTCGGCGCCGTCGCGGTCGCCCAGGTGCGGCGTGGTGAGCCGGTCGCGGAGCGGCAGCGAAGGGCCCTGATCGCGCAGATCCGGCAGCGGACGGAGGAGACCGATGGGCTCCAGCGGCAGGCGGACGAGCTGCGCGGGCAGACCGAGCGGCTCCGGCAGTCGGCTCTCGCGCGCAGCGACGCGGGCCGGCGCGCCCGCGAGGAACTCGACCGGGTGGCCGTCGCCGTGGCGGCCGTTCCGGTCAGCGGCGCCGCGGCGGTCGTCACCGTCGACGACGCCCATGGCGCGCGCGGCACGGCCGCGCAGCAGGACGGCCGCATCTACGATCAGGACCTGCAGGAGCTCGTCAACGGGCTATGGGCGGCCGGTGCGACGGCGGTCGCGGTCAACGGCCAGCGCATGACCGCGACCACCGCGATCCGCTCCGCCGGTGACGCCATCCTCGTCGACTACCGGCCGCTGTCGCCGCCGTACGCCGTGACCGCCGCCGGCGACCCTGGCACCATCGAGAACGCGTTCGCCGACTCACCGGCCGGGCGCGCCTTCCGTACGCTCAAGACCACGTTCGGCATCCGATATGACATCCGCAAGGAGGACAGCGTGCGACTGCCCGCGGCGCCGGCCCCGCGTCTCCGCTATGCCCGGCAGGAGACGTCCGGGTGATCGCGCTGATCGGCCTGGCGGCCGGGATCGTCCTCGGGTTCGTTGTCCATCCCGCGGTCCCGCTGTGGCTGCAGCCGTACCTGCCCATCGCGATCGTGGCCGCACTGGACGCCATGTTCGGCGGCCTGCGCGCCCGCCTCGACGGAATCTTCGACGACAAGGTCTTCGTCGTGTCCTTCCTGAGCAACACCATCATCGCGGCGCTCATCGTGTTCTTCGGCGACCAGCTCGGCGTTGGCTCACAACTGTCGACCGGAGTGGTCGTCGTCCTCGGCATCCGGATCTTCTCCAACGTCGCGGCGATCCGGCGAAAGCTCTTCCAGGCATGAGCGAGCCGGCGGAGGGGCGCGGTCCGGGTTCGCTGCTGCGGCCGCGGCTCAACAAGGGGCAGCTCATCGTCGCCGTGCTGTGCGCCGTGCTCGGGTTCGCGGTCGCAGCGCAGGTGCACTCCAACGACAGGGACACGAAGTTCGCCACCGCACGTCAGGACGGGCTGGTCGGCATCCTCGGCGACCTCTCGCAGCGCTCCGACCGGCTGCGCGCCGACATCCGTGACCTGGACGACACCAGGGCCGGGCTGGAGCGCGACACAGAGGGACAGGCCGCGGTCGAGGACGCCCGCAGGCGCGCCGCGACCTACGGCATGCTGGCCGGCACGCTTCCCGCGACCGGGCCCGGCATCGAACTGACCATCAACGATCCGCAGGGCAGGGTCCGGTCGGCCGCCCTCCTCGACACCCTCGAGGAGTTGCGCGACGCGGGCGCGGAGGTCATCCAGGTCGGGGACGTGCGCGTCGGGGTGAACACCTACTTCGCCGACGCGAGCGGCGGCGTCATCGCCGACGGCCAGAGCCTGACGCGACCGTACCGCTTCCTGGCCATCGGCGACCCGCACACGCTCGCCACCGCGCTGAACATCCCGGGAGGCGTCCTGCAGTCGCTGCGGAACAGCGGCGCGGACGGAGTGGTCGGCCAGCAGCCGAAGGTCACGGTTCAGGCGGTAAGATCACCGTAGTCATGTCCTGCGGCTTCAGGGGTTAGCGAGCGTTTTGTCCGGTTCTTCGCCCGCGCGGCGGCATGGACCGGCGATCACTGTCGAAGGTAGCTTTAAGGCATACGACACTTGTCGTGGTTGACCCCTCGGGCATTGCCGCGTAAGTTGCGGCAACCGTCGTCATGGCGGTCGAGGGAGGAAGACGGGCGTCATCACCGACGGCGCTCGGAGGGGGATCGTGTGCTGAGGACCGGCCGGATGTACGGTGCCGGATGGGGCCGCCAGTGCTCGACTTCCGTGTCTGCGGTGCCAGAGGCACACCCGAGGCCATAGGTAGGAGGCCGAGCCGATATATGCCGAGCGTCTACTGCACACAGTGCGGTCACGCCAACCCGGATGATGCCCGCTTCTGCTCGAACTGCGGCAGCCCGCTCACCCGGAGCGTCCCGCCGGTGCTGCGTGAGCCCAGCGATTCGACGTCGACGATCTCGCTGGGCGCAGTGGAGTCCGGCGAGGCCGAGCCGGGCGAGGAGTTGTCGCCCGACCAGACGGCGGTCGAGGCACTCCCGCCGAACACAGCCCTCCTCGTCGTCAAGCGAGGGCCGAACGCAGGAAGTAGATTTCTGCTCGACAGCGAGACCACGACGGCGGGTCGCCATCCGGAGAGCGATATCTTCCTCGACGATGTGACCGTGTCACGCAGGCATGCCGAGTTCTACCGCCGTGGTGCGCGGTTCTCGGTGCGCGACGTCGGCAGCCTCAACGGCACCTACGTCAACCGCGAGCGGATCGATGAGGCGGGGCTGTCCGGCGGGGACGAGGTCCAGATCGGCAAGTTCCGGCTGGTGTTCCTCACCAACCCCCAGCACGCCGCCGATGGAAGGGGCGACGGCCGGCCGACGGGAGGCCCGTGAGGGAGCTGGAGGCACGGAGTGGTCGGTTCTGAAGGGGCGCGCGAGGGCCGCGCCTCCGGGGGCGCCATGAGCGGAGGACGGGGCGGTCACGGCGCGGCGCCGCGCGGACGCCGCCCTGTCGCCGGGTCGCCGGGCGGAACGCACGCATGAGCGCGTCCGCCGCCCAGGCGTACATGACGATCGGCGAGGTGCTCGGGCTCCTCTCGAGGGAGTTCCCCGACATCACCGTCTCGAAGATCCGTTTTCTCGAGGCGGAAGGGCTCGTCGAGCCGGAGCGCAGTCCCTCCGGCTACCGCAAGTTCGCGCATTCCGACGCCGAGCGGCTGCGGTTCATCCTGGCCGCCCAGCGCGATCACTACCTGCCACTGCGGGTTATCAAAGAGCACCTCGACGCGGCCGACCGGGGGCTGGAGCCCCCGCCGCTGGGGGGTCGGCAGCGCGCCCCGCGCGGGCTCGTCGCCACAGACAGCGTCCGCGAGGACACCGGGGACATGCGGCTCACCCGGAGGCAGCTCGCGGACGCGGCCGGGATCGACGGTGACGTGCTCGCCGAGCTGGAGGAGTTCGGTCTGGTGCGCAGGGCCGGCGGCCACTACGACGGCGAGGCCCTGAAGATCGCCCGTGCCGCGGCCGCGCTTCGCTCGTTCGGCTTCGAAGCCCGCCATCTCAGGGCGGTCAAGGCGGCGGCGGACCGTGAGATCGGGCTGATCGAGGCCGCCGTCGCGCCGACGCTCCGGCAGCGCAGCCCAGGGGCGCATGTCCGCGCCGCGGAGACCGCGCGGGAGATCGCGGCGCTGTCGCTGAAGCTGCATGCCGCGCTGGTCTCGACCGGACTGCGCGAGGGGCTCGATCCCTGATGCCGTCTGGGCGCTCCGCGGCGCTCCGGCGTGGCGGGCCTGGGGTGTACGTTGGGCTAAAGGGTTTCGGGTAAGCCGTCTCAGCAGGGAGCCGCCGTGAAGCAGATGGAGGTCGTCGGCGTACGGGTCGAGATGCCCTCCAACCAGCCCATCGTGCTGCTGAAGGAGACGGACGGCGATCGTTACCTGCCGATCTGGATCGGGGCGGTCGAGGCCACCGCCATCGCCTTCGCCCAGCAGGGTGTGCTGCCGGCACGACCGCTCACTCACGATCTTTTCCGTGACGTCCTGGACGCCTTCGAGATCCAGTTGCGCACGGTCAACATCACGGCCCTGCGGGAGGGGATCTTCTTCGCCGATCTGGTGTTCTCCAACGGCGTCGAGGTGAGTGCGAGGCCCTCGGACTCTATCGCGCTGGCTCTGCGCACCGGGGCTTCGATCTTCGCGAGCGAGGATGTGCTCGAGGAGGCGGGCGTCGCGATCCCGGACGAGCAGGAGGACGAGGTCGAGAAGTTCCGCGAGTTCCTCGACACGATCTCGCCGGAGGACTTCGGCCGCGCCACCTGAGCGACGGCGTGCCGTTCGGCTACGGCAATCCTCATGAGACGTTTCTTTGCCGGTTCCCGGGGAATATCCGATGGTCCGGGGTGGCGATACGTGGGTGAGCATCCCAATAGCGGCACTTGTGGCGATTCGGAGACGTCGTAACGGTTTGCTGTCGCGTGCGACGCGCCGAGGGCGGACGTTGACCCTGGTCTGGCCGCGACCTACCGTGCTGCTTGAACACCTGCGGTGTAATTCCGTCAAACCCCCTTGGTGGATCACTGCGGGATGATAGAGCCGGAGGTCCGCGTGGCGGCAAGCAGCGGCGAGGGCAAGGCGGCCCGCGATAGGCGTGACGCATCTCAGCGCGCAGGAGAGCAGGGGTTCCTGTTCGGCGGTGAGGTCTCGCCTCTTCCCGACGACGTCGGGTTTCGCGGTCCTACGGCGTGCGCCGCGGCGGGCATCACCTACCGCCAGCTTGACTACTGGGCGCGCACAGAGCTCGTGGAGCCGAGCGTCCGATCCGCGCACGGTTCCGGTTCCCAGCGCCTCTACAGCTTCCGCGACATCCTTGTGCTGAAGGTCGTGAAGCGGTTGCTCGACACGGGGGTGTCCCTGCAGCAGATACGGACGGCCGTCGAGCATCTGCGAGACCGTGGAGTGGGCGACCTGGCACAGATCACGTTGATGAGCGACGGGGTGAGCGTCTATGAGTGCACCTCGCCCGATGAGGTCGTTGATCTGGTGCAGGGCGGTCAGGGGGTGTTCGGCATCGCGCTGGGCCGGGTGTGGCAGGAGGTCGAGGGCAGCCTCGCCGAGCTGCCGGCCGAGCGTCTCCATGCGGACCACGACTGCCCGAACGACGAGCTTGCCCACCGCCGCAACGTCCGCAGGACCGGCTGACCGGGTTCAGGCCGCCCGGCCGCGGGGCGCGCTCAGATCGCCTCTTTGCGCTGAAGGTAGGAGAAGGCCGCCCAGCCGGGCAGTACCGGCAGCCAGAAGGTGAGCAGCCGGAACATCAGCACGGCGGAGGTGGCGGTCCCGGCAGGGAGTCCCGCGAGGGTGAGTCCCAGTGACAGGGCGCCCTCCACCGCTCCCAGCCCGCCGGGCGTGGGCGCGGCCGACCCCAGCGCGTTGCCGGTGAGAAAGACGACCGCGACCGTGCCGAGGCCGAGCGAACCACCGAACGCCCGGATCGATGCGTCCAGGCAGACCACGAACGTCACGGTGAGCATCAGCGTCCCGCCCATGCCTGTGGCGATCTTGCTGGGCGACTGCAGTACGTCGAGGAGCCGGGGGACCACTCCGGCGAACAGCGACCGCATCCGGGACGTGATGAGGCGGCGCAGCGGCCCGATCGAGAAGACGATGACCGCGAGGACCGCCGCGGCGAGCAGCGTGATGATGATGATCCGCGACGGCGGCAGCGACGGCCCGTTGCTGCTCCCGGTGATGTAGCCGAAGAGCAGGATCAGCATGACGTGAACGCACATCCCGGTGAGCTGCGAGGCTCCGACGCTCGCGGCGGCCTGCCCGGCGGGCACCCCGGCCTTCTGCAGGTAGCGCGTGTTCACCGCGATTCCGCCGACCGCGGCGGGCGCCACGAGCTTGACGAACGACCCGGCGAGCTGGACCAGCACCGTACGCCGCACCCGCAGCCGCTCCGGCACGAACCCGATCAGCATGAACGCGGCGGCGAGATAGCTGACGGCCGAGGCGACGACGCCGACCGCGAACCACCGCCAGTCGGCGTGCCTGACGAGGGCGGCGACGTCGACATTGCCGAGCTGTGACAGCAGGAGGTACGCGCCGGCCGTACCGGCGATGATGCTCATCAGCGTGCGCGGGCGGAAACGGTCCAGTCGCACCGGCTGCGCCGCGATTTCCGGCCGCAGGACGCGGATCTGCTCGCGGATCCCGCTGAGCAGCTTCTTGTGCTTGCGCAGGGCGTTGCGTGTGCTCCGCGCGAGCACGACCTTCTGCAGCAGGGGAACGGCGGCGCCGAGAGCGTCGGGCCCGAGCACGCCGGCGGCCGTCCGCACCGCCCGCGCCGGGCCGACGCGCAGGGCGAGGTCGGTCAGCAACTGGGCCAGGTCGATGCGCAGGACCAGGTCGCTCGCCGCGGTCTCGCCCGCGCGCAGGTCGGTGAGATGCGGGCGGCCGTCTTCGTCGACGAGGATGCTCTCCTCGACCAGCCTCCGATGCGCGAGGCGGTGTCTCTGGAGCTGTCTGAGCTCGGTCCAGATGGCGTTGAGCAGCTCGTCGGTCAGCTCCTCCCCGGGCAGCTCGGCGAGCGAGCGGCCCGGGACGTGCTCGTAGGCGAGCAGTGCCGCCTCGCTGCCGACCTCGGAGGTGGCCAGGAGCCGCGGCGTCGCGGCGTTCGCCGCCGTGGTGGCGTAGGCCATCAGCGACTCCTGCTCCAGGGAGCGGCGCAGGGACCGGATCGTGCGCCGCGGCGTGCCGCCGCGGAGCCGTACCCGCCGCCACAGCCGGTAGATCAGGCCGGCGATCTGCTGGTCGCGGTCCAGTACGGTCACGTCGATGGTCCGGCCGTCGGTGAGCGCCGCGCTGTAGCGGCGCGTGTCCTCGTGGCCGTTGGCCGTGCGGGTCGCGCGGACCGGCTCGAGACCGACTCGCCGCAGCGCGGCCACGACCGCCGTGCCGGTCGGCCGGGTGTTGGGCGAGCCGACGGCGTACAGCGCGCCGTAGCCGACGGCGCGCCCGATGACGTAGGTCGTGAGGACCGCGAGCGGGGTGATCGAGCCGGTCGTCAGCGAGGCGACGGCGTCGAGCCCGATGACGGCCCAGGTGACGAGCTGCCAGCGGGTGCGGCCCGCCAGCCCGACCGCGGTGACGTAGGCGATGACGGGGGTGAGGTCGACGTGCGCGGGCCCGGGGAACCAGCCGCCGTGCCGCTTCCACGTGAGGTACCACTCGAGTTCGCGCATACCGGCCGCGGTGATCCACGTGTCGAGGGCGAGTGACACGCCGAGCGCCACGACCGCGGCGAGCACGCCGATCGCGACACGGAGCCCGTCACGGTGGATGACGCGGTCCACCCCGAAGGCGACCGGCACCGCGAGCACGCCGATTCCGGAGGCGAGGTTGGCGAGGGTGAGGATCAGGTGCGGCGCCTGCTCGGTGCCGTGCGCGATGTCGGAGCTCAGCCCGGTGGTGGTCTGCCGCGCCACATGCGCGAGCACCAGGATCAGCCCGATGACGCCGACGGACAGCAGGAAGCGAATGGCATCGGATGGCCGCCGGATGCGCGCGGGCAGCGACGGCTCGTCGACGAGGACATCCGTTGTCGCGCTGGGGGGAATCTCGTCACGGATCCGGGTCATCATGTCACCGCCACCAGGCAGGTCGGGGGTTTCGTTGACGCGCACGAAGTGAATCTTCCCAGCCCCAGGGCCGGGGTATCCGTGAGATGTCGGTCGTGTCGCCCAGACCAGGTGGCGCAGGCGGCACCGTCAGATGCCGAGCCTGGTGGCGATGCCGTCAAGGACGCACTCCAGCCCGAACTCGAACTGCCACTGGGCATCGTCCTCGTTGGAGCCGTCGATGTAGCGCGTGAGAGCCGGATAGCGACCCGTCCCCACCAGCCGGCGCACGTACGGCAGGTAGGCGAGGCGGATGTCCTGCTCCGGAGTCCATCCCCGCTTGCGCATGGCCTCTCCCTGGGTCACCTCCGCGCCGGTCGCACCCCGCGCGAAGGCATTCACGGTGACGAACACCGCCATCATCGAGTCGACGTCGAGGCCGAGGCCGTCGACCGAGACCAGTGCCTGCTCGACGATGGCCACCAGACTGGGCGTGAGCGCGTTCGGTGTCCGGGCGAAGCTCTCGATCAGCCAGGGGTGTCGCAGGCCCACCGCGCGAATCTGCTCAGCGTAGGAGCGCGCGAGCGTCCGCCAGCCGGATTCCGACGGGAGGGTGATCTCGGCATGGGCCGCATCGATCATGAGTTCGAAGATGTCGTTCTTGCTGGACACGTATCGGTACAGCGCCATCGCCGCGACGCCGAGCCGGTCGGCGAGCCGGCGCATGGACACGGCGTCGAGCCCCTGTGCGTCCGCGATCTCGATCGCCGCCCTGGCGATCCGGTCGTGGGTCAGCGTGGGTTTCGGCCCCCGGGCGGGACGCTCGAGGCGCTCCCAGATCGTCAGGCGCTCGGCCGGCGGGGACTCGCCGCCGGCATTCCCCGGCGCCGTCATCGTGCCCCTTTCCGCAGGTGATCGGCACAGCGTAGCAGGGCTTGTACGGCGTACGCATATGCGCGTACGGCGTATACGGATGGCGGCGGCGATGCCGGGGCGCCAAGTGGCAGGGCACCGTGGATCCGCACGACGGATCCACGGTGCCTCCTGATCGTGCGCCGCCATCCGGGACCCGGTCCCGGTCAGGGCTGGAGGAGAACCTTGATCGCGGTGCGCTGGTCCATCGCCGCGTACGCGTCCGGCGCCTCCTCGAGCGGCAGAGTGAGGTCGAAGACCTTTCCGGGCGCGATGGTTCCCGACAGCACATCGCCGATCAGTTCGGGGATGTAGGTGCGGGCGGGGGCGATGCCGCCGGCGACGGTGATGTTGTCCGAGAACAGGGTGTGGATCGGGAGTTCGGACCCGCCGGCGGGGACGCCGACGTAGCCGAGGTGGCCGCCGGGGCGGGTCACGGCCAGCGACTGCTCCATGGACTCCTTGGTTCCGACGCATTCCAGTACCGCGTCGGCGAGCACCCCGCCGAGCAGCTCACGGACCTTCGCCGCACCCTCGTCACCGCGCTCGGCGACGATGTCGGTGGCGCCGAACTCCCTCGCCAGCGCCTGCCGGGACGAGTGCCGGGACATCGCGATGATCCGCTCCGCGCCCAGGCGGCGGGCCGCCAGCACCGCTGACAGGCCGACCGCGCCGTCACCGACCACGACCACGCTGCGCCCGGGGCCGGCCTGCGCGGACACCGCGGCGTGATGGCCGGTGCACATCACATCCGACAGGGTCAGCAGCTCCGGAATCAACGCTGGGTCGGGCATGTCCGGAGTGGCCACCAGGGTGCCGTCCGCCCACGGCACCCGCACGTACTGACCCTGCCCGCCGTCGACGTGCAGGCCGTCGCGGTCGGTCTCTCCCCAGAAGGCGAGGTGATCACAGGACGTGGTGATCCCGTTGCGGCACTGGGGGCAGGTGCCATCACTGGCCACGAACGGCGCGATGACGAAATCGCCGGCCTTGACGGTCCGGACGGCGGCACCGGTCTCTTCGACGATGCCGACGAACTCATGCCCGATCGGCCGAGGCCACTCGACTGCGCCCACACCGCGGTACGGCCACAGATCCGACCCGCACACACACGCCGCGACCACCCGCACGACCGCGTCGGTCGGACGCCGGATGGCCGGGTCCGGCCGATCCTCGACCCGCACGTCACCCTTGCCATAGATCACATTCGCACGCATGAAACCCCCGGTGGTCTTCTGAACTCGGCGGCTCTCGACGGGACGTCAGGTGCCCGGCGTGAGCGATTGCCCTTCGCGTATGTAAGAGGCTTCTAACGATATGGGATGGCGCTCACATCCGGTCAAACCGGCGGAGGGCCTGCTCAACATGGCCGGCACCTGAGATGAGCGCTCCCGGTCACCGGGCCGGCGGCGGGCGCCTGGAAGGCGCGGTGCCCGGCACTGGTCGCATGGCGGCCCGCCATGCGCTTATGTCCTGGCCGTAAGTTATGTCCTGGCCGTAAGCCTCCGGTAAGGTGGAAATCGCCGTCGAACCCGCGCGGGAGAGACCCCACACGTCCAGTGCTGGGGCGCCGAAGGAGCAAACCTCCCCGGAACCTCTCAGGCAAAAGGACCGCGTGGGCGAGGCACCTCTGGAAAGCAGGACGGGTGGCCGGTCGTCGGCCGCGGGTCCTCACCGAAGGTGCAAGCCACGCTCCGTCCGTGGCGAAGCTCTCAGGTTCAGGTGACAGAGGGGGAGACCGGCCATCGGCATACCCGGTGGTGGCTGCGCACCCATCGCACCTGGAGGCTCCCCAATGACCGAGGTTCCGTTCGCAGATCGCCATATCGGGCCATCGCGCGCCGAGCGTGCCGAAATGGCCGAGACCGTCGGCTACTCCAGCGTGCGGGCCCTCATCGACGCCGCCGTGCCCGCCGCCATCCGGACCGGCCGGCCGCTGAGCCTGCCGCCCGCGCTCACCGAGGTCCAGGCCCTGGCGAGACTGCGTGAGCTGGCGGCCGGGAACCAGGTCCTGACGTCGATGATCGGTCTGGGCTACTACGGCACCGTCACTCCGGGAGTGATCCTCCGCAACGTGCTGGAGAACCCGGGCTGGTACACCGCGTACACCCCCTACCAGCCGGAGATCTCCCAGGGCCGCCTCGAGGCGCTGCTCAACTTCCAGACCGTGGTCAGCGACCTGTCCGGGCTGCCGGTCGCGAACGCCTCGCTGCTGGACGAGGGCACCGCCGCCGCCGAGGCGATGACACTCGCGCGCCGCGTGGCGCCGCGCGGGAGCGGTGACACCTTCCTCGTGGACGCCGACGTGCTGCCGCAGACGATCGAGGTCATCCGGACCCGCGCTCTGCCCCTCGGCCTCGAGGTCGTTGTCGAGGACCTCTCCGAGGGCCTCCCGGAAGGCGACTTCTTCGGCGTCCTGCTGCAGTACCCGGGTACGAGCGGCGCTGTGCGCGACCTGTCGGCCGTCGCCGGCGCGGCGCACGAGCGCGGCGCCCAGGTCGTCGTCGCCGCCGACCTGCTCGCGCTCACGCTGCTCAAGCCGCCGGGGGAGTTCGGCGCCGACATCGCGGTGGGCACCTCGCAGCGCTTCGGCGTGCCGTACGGCTTCGGCGGTCCCCACGCCGCGTACATGGCCGTGCGGGAGGGCATCCAGCGGCAGCTGCCCGGCCGGCTCGTCGGGGTCTCACTCGACGCCGACAACGATCCCGCGTACCGGCTCGCGCTGCAGACGCGCGAGCAGCACATCCGCCGGGAGAAGGCCACGAGCAACATCTGCACGGCCCAGGTGCTGCTCGCCGTGATGGCGAGCATGTACGCCGTCTACCACGGCCCCGAGGGGCTCAAGGCCATCGCCGAGGGGGTCCATGCCCGCGCGGTGAAGCTCGCGGGCGGCCTGCGGGCACTCGGCGTCGAGGTCGTTCACGACACCTTCTTCGACACGGTGCTGGCCCGGGTGCCAGGCCGGGCGGCGGAGATCGTGCGGCAGGCCCGCGAGCGCGGAGTCAACCTGCGTCTCGTCGATGCCGACCAAGTGGGCGTCGCCTGCGACGAGACGACGACGGACGAGCACATCACGCTGGTGCTACGGGCCTTCGGTCTCGCGGAGAACGCGGCGGTGCGCGCCGCCGGCGGCGAGCTTCCCTCGTCCGTGCGGCGAGAGAGCGAGTTCCTCGCCCACCCGGTGTTCCACGCGCACCGCTCGGAGACGGCGATGCTGCGGTACCTGCGGAGGCTGCAGGACAAGGACATCGCGCTGGACCGCTCGATGATCCCTCTCGGGTCCTGCACGATGAAGCTCAACGCGACCACCGAGATGGAGCCGATCACCTGGCCGGAGTTCGCGCAGATCCATCCGTTCGCGCCGCTGGAGCAGGCGCAGGGCTACGTCGAGCTGATCGGCGAGCTGGAATCCTGGCTGGCCGAGATCACCGGGTACGCCAAGGTGTCGGTCCAGCCGAACGCGGGCTCCCAGGGTGAGCTGGCCGGACTGCTCGCGGTGCACGGTTACCACGCCGCGCGCGGCGAAGGGCACCGCGACGTCTGCCTGATCCCCTCCTCGGCGCACGGCACCAACGCCGCCAGCGCGGTCATGGCCGGGATGCGCGTGGTCGTTGTCAGGAGCGACGAGGCCGGCAACATCGACCTCGACGACCTGCACGCGAAGATCGGCAAGCACCGCGACGACCTTGCCGCGATCATGGTGACGTACCCCTCGACGCACGGCATCTACGAGGAGACCATCGCCGACGTCTGCAGGAGCGTGCACGAGGCCGGGGGACAGGTCTACGTCGACGGCGCCAACCTCAACGCGCTGGTCGGGCTGGCGCGTCTCGGCGAGTTCGGCGCGGACGTCTCCCACCTGAACCTCCACAAGACCTTCTGCATCCCGCACGGCGGCGGCGGTCCCGGCGTCGGCCCGGTCGGGGTGCGCGAGCACCTCGTGCCGTTCCTGCCCAACCATCCGCTCCGGCCCGAGGCCGGGCCGGAGACCGGCAGCGGCCCCATCTCGGCCGCCCCATGGGGGTCGGCGGGCATCCTGCCGATCTCGTGGACGTACATCGCCATGATGGGGCCCGACGGGCTGCGTGACGCGACCGAGGCGGCCGTGCTCGCCGCGAACTACGTCGCCCAGCGTCTTGCCGAGCACTACCCGGTGCTCTACTCGGGCCGGGGCGGCCTCGTCGCGCACGAATGCATCATCGACCTCCGGAAGATCACCAAGGAGACGAAGGTCAGCGCCGAGGATGTCGCCAAGCGGCTCGTCGACTACGGGCTGCACGCACCGACCCTGGCCTTCCCGGTGGCGGGCACCCTGATGATCGAGCCGACCGAGAGCGAGGACCTCGCCGAACTCGACCGCTTCTGCGACGCGATGATCGAGATCCGTCGCGAGATCGAGCGGGTCGCCACCGGCGAGTACGACGCCGACGACAACCCGCTGAGGAACGCACCGCACACCGCCGCGTCGCTGCTCACGGTCGACTGGAAGCACTCCTACTCCCGCGAGGAGGCGGCGTACCCGGTCGCGTCACTACGGGCCGACAAGTACTGGCCGCCGGTGCGTCGCATCGACCAGGCCTACGGTGACCGAAACCTGGTCTGCTCGTGCCCGCCGCCGGAGGCCTTCGAGTCCTGAGCGGCCCGTCGGCGGCTGCCGGTCCCGGTGCCGGCGGCCGCCCCGGTCAGGAACGCCGTGGTCCGCCCTCGCCGTCGACATGGAAGACCTCCTCGACGGTCGTGTTGAAATACCGCGCCATGCGGATCGCGGCTATGTCAAGGGTGCTTTTCATCCGTTCCTGGCGACATTTCACCGTGGCGTCGCGGGACGGAGCGGGTCCGGTCCCATTAGGCTCGTGTCACACGCCGCCTACCCCCAAGGGCACGGAGATGAGTGCGAGCGACGTCCGCGAGGCACCGGTGAGTGCGTCCGGCGACGAGTTGATGCCGAGTTGCCGGAGTGAACGATGAGCACCACGCCGGACGAAGCGACGGCCGACCCGTCCATCCGTCTCGAGGAGGCCCGCAGACACGCCGAGAACGGCGAGCTCGATCGCGCGGCCGAACTCTTCCGCGGCGTGCTCGAGGTCGGTGACACGCCTGAGCGGGCGCAGGCCGCTATGGGTCTTGCGGTGGTCCTCGAAGGGCGCGGCGACCACGAGGGCGCCCGCGAGGCCGATCGGGCCGCCATCGCGACGAAGGACCCGGAATACGGCGCGCGCGCCGCCTACCACCTGGCCCTGTCCTGGGAACGCTCCGGCGAGCGCGATCAGGCCCGCGAGGCGTGGCGGACCGTCGTCGACTTCGGCAACCATGCCTACCTGCCGCCCGCCTACCTCGCGCTGGCCCAGATCGCCGATGACGAGGGCGACGCCGGGCAGGCGTGTGAGTGGTGGGAGCAGGTCATCGCCACCGGCGACGAGCAGTACGCCCCGGTGGCCGCCCACGATCTCGCCCTGCGCCTGCTCGACTGGGGCGACCCCGCGCGGGCCCAGCGAGCCCTGGACGGTGCGCTGGACCTGATCGACCGCAGGCGGGACCCGCAGGCGCACGCCCGGCTCGCGGCGAGCCTCGGGATCGCCCATCTCGAGCAGGCGATCGCCGCGTTCGGGAGCGTCACGCCCGGTGAGGACGCCGACCCGGAGGTCGTACCGCTCGCCATCGAGCTGCTTGCCAGGACGCTGCCGTTGCGCGGACGCGACGAGGCGGCCCAGGAGGTGTGGCGGCGCGGCCTGGCCGACCCGACGCTCGGCGAGCAGGTACGCGCCCGCCTGCGGCGCACGTTCGCCGCAGAGGAGGGCGAGCACTTCTGGTGGGAGGACGACGTCGAGGCCGCCATGCGGGCGAACTCCCTGCCGCTTCTGACCGGTGAGGTGTTCGGGGCGCTCGACCACATGTACGCGCTGATCGCGATGCGCTACGCCGAGGGGGCGGAGGGCCTGCCCGCGGAGGCCTACGACCTGCTCGGGCAGGCCGTGCGGATCCCCCGCGGCTACCCCTGGGGGCCCGCTCTGCAGGAGAGCTTCGCCGAGCGCCTCCGGCAGACCATGGAGTCGCACGCTCCCGTGCTGCCGCCCGGCTGGCCCGACGGCGAGTGATCAGTCCGCGATGTCCCGCAGGGCCACGACCTTGGTGATCCGCACTCGGACGAGGATCTCGCCGGGCACGCCGTTGCGCGCGCCGTACTCCTCGGCCCGGTCCGCGCCCATGTAGCGGGCGCCGAGGGCGGCCGCCCACCTGCGCAGCTCCTCGAGATCCTCGGACAGCGACGCCTCGCCCCACAGGGACACGAACGAGTACGGCGGAGTCTCCTCGTCCACGCATATGCAGATGCGCGGGTCGCGGCGCAGGGCCTTGCCCTTGACACCTGTTTCGTGGGTGGTGAGCACCAGGTCGTCGCCGTCCAGGAGGAACCAGATGGGTGTCACGTGCGGCGTGCCGTCGGCCTTTACCACTCCCGCCTTCCCGGTGCGCGTCCCACTCGATACGAACTCCTGCCATTCGGCCTTGGTCATTGTTCGAGCCATGATCCGATTGTCGCCCGGGCCGTGGTCCTCTACACACTGGGTTCCCGGCGCCGCCGTACCGGGGCTGCCCGCTCCGGGCCCGGGCCCCGGCGGATACGGTGCCTCCCATGGAGATCGCGACGCCGGTGGGCCCTGCCGAGGTGACCCTCGACGACACGGCGGATCCGGCCTTCCTGCTGGTCATGACCCATGGGTCGAACGGGGGAGTCGACGCTCCGGACCTGCTGGCCGTCCGGGACGAGGCGCTGAGGCTGGGGGGCGCGGTGGCTCGGGTGCTGCAGCCGTTCCGCGTGGCCGGCCGGCGCGCGCCGGGCCCGGCGGCCAGGCAGGACGAGGCGTGGCTGACCGTCGTCTCGGCGCTGCGCGAACGATTCGGCGGCGTGCCGCTGATTCAGTGCGGGCGCAGCAACGGCGCCCGGGTCGCGTGCCGTACGGCGCTGGAGGCCGGGGCCCGCGGAGTGATCGCGCTGGCGTTCCCGCTGCATCCACCGGGCAGACCCGAGCGGTCGCGGGCCGATGAGTTGCGGGGGGCCGGGGTGGAGGTCGTGGTCGTCAACGGCGACCGTGATCCGTTCGGCGTGCCCGATCCGGCGGACGCGACCCGCGTTCACGTGCTGCCGGGAGAGCGGCACGATCTGTGTAAGGCTCCGTCCGGCGTGGCCGCGGTCGTGGCCGACTGGCTCCGCCGGTGGAGCCGGGAGGCGGGGCTGAATCCCCCGAGGGTGGTCATCAAAAAGAACTAGTCCCCGAAGAGAACGAGTCAGGCCGCCGTCGGAGCCGGAAGGTCGGTCGGGCGGTGCGGTGCGATGATTCCCCCGTCAGGAAGCAGCTCGCCGGTGTCCTCGAACAGCACGATGCCGTTGCAGAGGAGGCTCCACCCCTGCTCAGGGTGGCCGATGACGGTGCGCGCGGCCTCACGGTCCGGCGCGGTCGGTGTTGGACATGACGGCTGGTGTGGGCACATCTGTGTGCCTCCGGTCTGACTACTCGTAGGTCTGTCGTGTCTTTGTCACTGAGACGTCCTCCAGTGTGCTGCGGTTCGCTTCGCGGCGACATAGCACTGCCGGGCGGTTTTCCGGTTGACTCCATCGCCCCCCGAGATTGACCCGTGACGGAGATCACTTTACGGGTTATCGGCTCATACCCGCATCAATAACGGCCAAAGAACAACACTTGGTGCAGACCGCGAATCTGTCCGCGTTTCCGTGATCAGCCTTGATGCGCCGTCCTAGGATGCTGTACTGCGTCGGAGGGAAGGGGAGCCCGCGTGCGCATCGCCGTGTTCATCACGTGTTGGGGCGATGCGCTGTTCCCCGGCACCGGCAAGGCCATGGTGCGCCTGCTGGAGCGGCTCGGTCACGAGGTCACCTTCGAACCGGCGCAGACCTGCTGCGGCCAGATGCACTGGACCACGGGCTACCGCCCGGAGGCGATCAGCCTGGCCCGGCGCTTCGCCGAGGTTTTCCGGGATCATGAGCTGATCGTGACCCCGTCGGCGTCGTGCGCCGCCACGGTTCGCACGGCCTACCCGCGGATGGACCCGGCGCTGGCCGGGCTCCGGGTCTACGAGCTGACCGAACTCCTCGTCGACATCCTCGGCGTGACCGACGTCGGCGCCTCCTACCCCCATCGGGTCACCTATCACCCGACCTGTCACTCTGTCCGCGCGCTCGGCCTCGGCGACCGGCCGCTCAGGCTCCTGCGCGCGGTCCGCGGCCTGGAGCTGGCCGGACTGCCCGCGGCCGATGAGTGCTGCGGGTTCGGGGGCGCCTTCGCGATCAAGAACGCCGACACCTCGGTCGCCATGGTCGCCGACAAGATCGCCCACATCCACGAGACCGGCGCCGACATCGTGTGCGCCACGGACGACTCCTGCCTGGCGCACATCGGCGGCGCACTGTCCCGGCTGCGCAGCGGCGTGCGCGCCGTGCACATCGCGGAGATCCTCGCCTCGGAGGAGGGGGCGGGGGAGCGGGCGGCCGCCGGCACGGGCGGCGTCCCCGGGCGGATCGCGGAGCGGATGACGAGGCGCGTGCGGCGATCGGAGGCGCGGTGAGGTTCGCCGACGCGGCCCGGCCAGAGCTCGCCGACCCCTCGTCCCGCCGCACGCGCCGCCAGGCCGCGACGCGGGCGAGGGCTCGGCAGGCGGAGGCCACCGCCGGCCTTCCCGACTGGGAACGCCTGCGGGAGGCCGGCGCCGCGATCAGGGATCGGACACTGCGCGACCTGGGCGCCCACCTCGAGGCACTGGAGGCGTCCGTCACGGAGGAGGGCGGGCGCGTCCACTGGGCGAGGGACGCCGCCGAGGCGAGGCGGATCATCTCCCGGCTGCTCCCCGGGGACACCGAGGCCGGCCTGGTCCGCTCGGACGTCACCGACGAGATCGGCCTTGAGGGCGGGAACGCCGGCCCGCACACCAGGGCCGCCGTCGTCGGAGCCCGTTTCCTGGTGGCGGAGACCGGCACGCTCGTCGTCACGGACCCGGGGGAGAGCCTGACCTTCCCCGGCACCGTCGTCGTGGTGGCCGGCATCGAGGACACGGTGCCGACCTGGAGCGACCTGGAGGTCCTTCTCCAGCTGCTGCCCCGGTCGGAGGCCGGCCGGCGGATGCACCCCGCCGTCTCGACCCGCACCGGAGACCTCCAGCTCGTGCTGCTCGACAACGGCCGTACCCGTGCACTGGCCGACGAGACCGGGCGGGCGGCGCTTCGGTGCATCCACTGCTCGGCGTGCCGTGATGTCTGCCCGGTCTACGAACGGACGGGCGCCCGGCCGTACGGCCCAGGGCGCGCGGGACCGATCGGCGCGGTGCTCACCCCGCAGCTGGGCGGCGTGGAGGCGTCTTTGGGCGCGTCCCTGCCGTTCGCGTCCACGCTCTGCGGTGCGTGCGCGGACGTCTGCCCAGTGAAGATCGACATTCCCGGTCTGCTCGTGCACCTGCGCGGCGAGGTCGTCGAGTCGCGGCGGCGTCGTCCGGTGCCGACGCCCGAACTCCTGCTGATGCGCGGCCTCGCCTGGAGCATGGGTGACGAACGCCGGTACGAGCAGACCCTCGTGCGCAGGGCACGCTGGGCCGGGTTGCTGGCCCGCGACGGGCGGATCCGCCGCCTGCCGGGGCTGCTCGGCAAGTGGACCGATGCCCGCGACCTGCCCGTGCCGCCGCGGCAGAGCTTCCGTGCCTGGTGGCGGCGCCGGCCATGAGTGCCCGCGAGGACATCCTGCGGCGGGTCCGGACGGCGCTGGGCGACGGCGGCGGCCCTGTCCCCGTGCCGCGGGAATACCGGCGGCGGGCGGCATTGTCACGCAGGGACGTCGTCGCGCTGTTCGGCGAGCGGGTCGCGGACTCTCGCGCGGCGGTCCGGCATGTGGGCGCCGACGAGCTGGTGACCGCGATGGCGGCCATGCTCTGGGCGCGGGAGGCCAAGGGGATCGCGGTGCCCGCCGATCTGCCGCCCGGCTGGCTCGGCGGGCTCGAGGGGGTGCGGGCGCTCACCGACGTGCCGGCGCTCGACCCCGCCGTGCTGGCGGAGTCGGATGGCGTGGTGACCGGCTGCAGTCTCGCCATCGCCGAGACCGGCACGGTCGTGCTGGACGGAGGCCGCGCGCAGGGCAGGCGCGAGCTGACCCTGATCCCGCGTCACCACCTGTGCGTCGTGCACGCCGACCAGATCGTCGGAACGGTTCCGGAGGCCGTCGCGCGGCTCGATCCCTACCGCCCGCTCACCTGGATCAGCGGCCCGCCCGACGGCCGCGGTCTCGAAGTGCTGGTGGTGGAGGACTGAGTCACCGGGTGGGCCTGCCGCACTCACCCGCCCACGCGGGGCCGATGTCAGCGAGCGTATAGCCGCCGGGGTAGGAGCGCGTGTGCGGCTTCTTGGGCCGGGAGTCCGGCCGAGGCGGCAGCAGCCGTACGACGATCGCGCGGGCCTTCAGGGTGCGGTCGGCGACGGTCTCCATGGCACGCGACGAGCGGCGCAGGCCGAGCGCCTGCCGTAGCGGCGGGTCGGTCAGCGCCACCACGCCACGGCGCGCGAGCGGGCGCAGGAAACCGGGGAACCAGCCCTGGAAGATGGCGATGGTCGCCTCCGCCACCCGCTGGTTGGCCTCGCTGTAGGCGTAGTTCTTCCGCTCGTAGTCGTCGAGGAGGGACGCGAACTCCTCGTACGTCTCCGGAACGTCCTTCAGCCCCATGAGCCGGCCCATATGGCGGAAGGTGTTCACGGTCGCCCGCACCTCGTGCCTGCTGTACGGCCGCCAGCCGTACTTCGCGAGCCAGCGGACCGGTACCACGACGAACGTCGACAGCACATAGAGGAAGTCGTCGTTGGAGATGGGGTACCTGCCGTGGATCTTGTTCATGTGGCGGACCGCGGCGCGCCCCCGCTCGCAGTCCATGCCGCCGTCCCTGGTCATCTCGTACAGCAGGACGACGGTGTCGTCATAGCGCTTCTGACCTCGGTCGGCGAACTCCCGCGTCCGGTCGAGGAGGCCCCCGATCGACGGCACCGCATAGGTGCGGAACAGCGCCAGTTCCAGCGCCCGGTTGACGTCCCACGGGAACTCGTATTCCGTGCTGATCCGGTAGATCTCCTGGTAGTCGCGCTCGGGGTCGAGTGCCTGGATCTGCCGGAGCCGGGAGTAACGCGCCATCCAGACCCTCCGGGTAAGAAGCCGCTTATGGGGGTGGCCGGGATGATCGTACGGGAGTCGGGAGACCGGCGCTGTGGCACGGCTCACAGTGAGGCCGCGGCGGCGGTCATCCGTGCCGGCGTTCGCCGGCCGCGCGCCCAAGGCGCCGTGCCGGATCGTCCGCTCACGGGCTCGGTCAGGCGATTCCGGCGAGGACGCGGTCAAGGCCGGCCAGGAAGCGGCCGTCCCAGTCGAGGTCGTCCGGACTCGTCCCGGCCGAGCGCTCACGGGCCTCCAGTGCGACCTCGCCGAGCAGGTAGCTGAGCAGGGTGTGCGCGCCGACGGCCGCCTCCGCCTCGGAGAGACCGGCCGCCCGCAGCAGCTCCTGAACGGACACGGTGGTGGAGAGCAGAGCCCCGGGGTTGCGGCGGGTCACGATGAGCGGCATCACGCCGACGTGCCCGAGCAGGCGGTCGCGGTACGCGCCGGCCCAGGCGCGCAGGCGGTCACGGGGGGCGCCGCCGCCGGGGGGGACCGGGAGGGCGGCGACGTGCGCGATCAGTTGTTCGAGGAGCTGCTCCTTGCCGTGAGGGAGGTGATGGTAGATCGCCATCGCCTCCACCTCGAGTGAGTCGCCGAGCCGGCGCATGGTGAGCCGGCCGAGCCCCTGGCCGTCGATGAGGTGGAGGGCGGTCTCGATGATGCGCTCACGTGTGAGCGGCTCACGTTGGGACATGATCGCACCTTACTGTGTAAAGGGCGCGGACTGGAAGTGTCCCCACCACGTGTCACCACGCAACACCCTCTACCCTGGACTCGGACAGCAACGAGAGAAGGAGAGCCGTCATGAGCCTGGGTCGCAAGGTGAGCACGGAGGTCGCCGAGCGCTACGCCGCCGACAAAGAGCTCGCCGCCGGTCTGCATGACAGGCTCGCCGCCGCGCAAGAGACGGAACGGCTGCTTCGCGCCGCTCAGGTCGAGGCCCGCCCGTTCGGGGAGCTGCGCCTCCTGGCGATCGGCTACGAGCGTGCGCTGTACGACGCGGTCCTCGCCGCCGAGGCCGCCGAGCGGAAGGCCATGGGGCCGAAGACCTACGAGCACGGGGACGCCAAGCAGCGCCGTGCGGCCCAGATCGCCGCGCGCCGTGCGCGCGCCAAGCCGCCGGTGCGCCCCTTCACCGAAGAGGTCGACCGGCTGCGCACGCTTCGCGAGGAGCACAAGCTGACCTTCCGCACCAGCCCGTCCGTCGCCGCCTGAGGCGGTCGGCGCGCGTCGCACGGCCTGCCTCTCGCCGCGGCCGTGCGTCAGGTGCGGGCTTGCGCCGCGGCTCTGGGCGAGGTCGCGGGCCGCTCTGCCGGGGAGGCGGGGCCTCCTGCCGCGTAGATCATTCGCTTGGATCGGGTCATCAGCATGGTGACCGGGCGGTGGAGCCCGCAGCCCGCTGTGCACACTTGGCGCGGACGTTGATCGTCTCGTGCGCGCTCGTCCATGACGTCGCCGCGGGTCTTCATCCAGCCGCGGGGGGAGGTCGCGGTCAGTGCGAACACGGCCTGTCCGGAGTGGCATGGGCCGCTCAACTCTGGGACTCTACCGACTCAGAGAATCATCGTGGGCCACAGCGCCCGGTCTGCTCGTGGCGAAGCGAGCCAGCAGGAAGTGCTCTGTCCGGGGGGATCACTTGGAGCGCACGCCGCCCGACCGGCGCGACCTTCTCGATGCGTGCAGAGAAGGCGTCGTCGCGATCTGTGAGCTGGCCGCGCACTTTTCCGACTGGTCCGTGCCGACGCCCTGCAGGGAATGGGAGGCGATCGACCTGGCCGGTCACCTCCGCTGCGTGGCCGAGAATTTTCACGAGTACCTCAACGACGCGCCGAACAGCCGGCTTTCCCGGTTGTTCGGTCAGGACGCCCCGGCCGCCCTCCTCGTCCGCCAGATGTCGCGGCAGAACGCCGCCGAGCTGGCCGTGCTGCCCCCCGCCACCGCGCGGGAGCACATCGTCGCGTTCGCGGTGTCGGCGGAGGCGTACTCCGACCGGCTGCCGGACGTGTGGGACGAGCCCTATCTGGCCTACCGCGGGACCAGGCTGACCGCGGGCGACTACGCCGGGGCGGTCTGCGTCGAGTGGCACCTGCACGCCTGGGACCTCGCCCGCGCGCTGGACAAGGACCACCGTCCGAGCCGCCCGGACGTGATCGAGGCCGCATGGCGCACGGCAGTCCCTCACCTGCCGATACCGGGCAAGGGGGAACAGTGGGAGGCCGTGCTGCGTGCGTCCGGCCGCTCCCCGGACTGGCAGCCCGCCTAGCGGCTGGTCGTCTGCGCCGTGACCGCGTTCGCCGGAGCCATGGTCTTCTGGGCGTGTGCGTCAAGTGAGGGCGTGGTACAAGAACCGACACGTGTTTCTTGTGCCCTGCCCGCACCCACGCGCCCGGACGCGAGGCGTCAGACTGTCGGGCACTCCTCGGTGGAAGGGTGACCGTGTTCTTCTGGCTCCTCAAGCACGTGCTGCTGGGCCCGCTTCTGCGGACGGTATTCCGGCCCAAGGTGACCGGCACGGTCCCCACCGGTCCCGCGATCATCGCGGCCAACCATCTCTCGTTCAGCGACTCGCTCTTCCTGCCCTTGGTCGTCCCGGGACAGTTGGTCTTCATCGGCAAGGACGAATACTTTCGCCGCAAGGGGATCAAAGGCCGGTTGATGGCGGCCTTCTTCCGCGGCGTCGGCACCATCCCAGTGGACCGCAAGGGCGGCTCGGAAGCCGCCGACGCTCTCAGCACGGCTCTCCGGGTGCTCGAAGAGGGCAGGCTCTTCGGGATCTACCCGGAGGGCACCCGCTCTCCTGACGGGCGGCTGTACCGCGGCAAGACCGGCGTCGCGCGGCTGGCGGTGGAGTCCAGGGCCCCGGTGGTCCCGTGCGCACTGGTGGGGACCGACCAGATCCAGCCCACCGGCCACCGCCTGCCCAAGAAGGTCATGCGCGTGCAGATCCGTTTCGGCGATCCACTGACGTTCCCCGAAGGCGCCGATCTCCGGGTGGCCACCGATGAGGTCGTGGCGGCGATCCAGGCCCTGTCCGGCCAGGAGTACGTCGACGTGTACGCCGCGTCGCTCAAGAAGGGCTGAGACAAGGCCTCGCCGCGGCGGCGACGGACTGCGTGCGGTCCCGGGCCTGCGGCTTGGGAGCGGGTGCGTGTGTCGCCCTGGTGTGATCGGGGTGTCGTACTATACGCTTGATGCAGCGCCGAGGACTCCGCTCGTTCGGATAGGCGCTTTCCAGCCGTGTTGCTGAGCCCCGCAGCCCCCATCATGTGGGCGGGCGATCACTCATCCCGAGGTTGACGTCTCTTTCGAGGATTTCCGGCGTACCCATCGCGTACGCGTTCTCGAGAAGCCATTTCCTCGCGCGGACCGCGCACGTTCTCGCGCGCCTTTTAAGGAAGGACGTGCTCCCCTGAAAGGACCCCATGACCACCACTACCACTATCGAACCCGTCGCCCCGCCGCGCGCGCCGGACGGGCGGGAGAACCCTCCTGTCCCGGTGTCGGGCGTCCTCGACGTTCGTGACAACCACGCGTTCCTGCGGGCCTCCGGCTACCTGCCCGGTCCCGGCGACGCCTACCTCTCGCTCGCGCAGGTGAAGAAGTACGGGCTGCGTGCCGGCGACCACGTCCAGGGTGCGGCGCGTAGTCCCCGGCCGGGAAACCAGCGGGAGAAGTTCACTACCCTCGTGCGCACGGACAAGGTCAACGGCCTGCCTCCGGAGACCGCCGGGGCGCGGCCGGATTTCGCCGACCTGACCCCGTTGTATCCGCAGGAGCGGCTGCGCCTGGAAACCGGCCGGAATGACCTGACCGGCCGCATCATCGACCTCACGGCCCCGATCGGAAAGGGCCAGCGCGGACTCATCGTGGCGCCGCCGAAAGCAGGCAAGACGATGGTGCTGCAGGCTCTGGCAAAGGCGATCCGGGCCAACAACCCTGAATGCCATGTGATGATCGTGCTGGTCGACGAGCGGCCCGAAGAGGTCACCGACATCCGGCGGTCCGTGGACGCCGAGGTCATTCACTCGACCTTCGACCGGCCCGCGAGCGACCACACCGCCCTGGCCGAACTCGCGATCGAGCGGGCCAAACGGCTCGTCGAACTCGGCCGTGACGTGGTCGTCATCCTCGACTCGATCACCCGGCTCGGCCGGGCGTACAACCTCGGCGCGCCTTCCAGCAGCCGCATCCTGGCCGGCGGGGTGGCCACGACGGCGATCCATCCGCCGCGCCGGTTCCTCGGAGCCGCCCGCAACATCGAACACGGCGGCTCGCTGACGATCCTGGCATCCGTCCTCGTCGAGACCGGCTCGCGCATGGACGACGTCTTCTTCGAGGAGTTCAAGGGCACCGGCAACATGGAGCTCCGGCTGCGCCGGGACCTCGCCGACAAACGGATCTTTCCCGCCGTCGACGTCGCGCCGTCGGGCACCCGCCGCGACGACCTCCTCATGTCGCGGGAGGAGCTGGAGACCGTGGGCCGGCTGCGCAGGGTGCTGCACTCTCTCGGCTCCCAGGAGGCCGCCGAACTTCTCATCGGCAAGCTGCGCGACACGTCCTCCAACGCGGAGTTCCTCACCCAGATCATGCGCGAGACCTCGAGGTGAGCAGGGTCTGACGCTGACCGCCAGGACGCTCACTCGACGGTCACGCTCTTCGCCAGGTTGCGGGGCTTGTCGACGTCGTGGCCCAGCGCGACGGCCGCGTGGTAGGCGAACAGCTGCAGGGCGATCGGCAGCAGGATCGGGTCGAGCTCGCGCTCGTTCTTCGGGATGACGATCGCGTCGTCGCCGAGTGCGCGGTGCCCGAGCGTCAGCACCCGGCCGTGCCGGGCGCGGATCTCACCCAGAGTCGAGAGGTTCTTGTCGAGTAGTTCGTCGTCCGGGATGATCGCGAGAGCCGGCAGCTCAGGGCCGATCAGAGCCAGCGGGCCGTGCTTGAGCTCGCTCGCCGGGTAGGCCTCCGCGTGGACGTAGGAGACCTCCTTGAGCTTCTGAGCACCTTCGCGGGCGACCGGCCAGCCGCGGACCCGCCCGATGAACAGCATGCTCCGGTAGTCCGCGAACTCCCGGGCGAGCCCGGCGATCCGGTCCTCCTGATCCAGGATCTCCGTGATCTGGCCGGGCAGTGCGCGCAGTCCCTCGGCGATGCGGCGCCCGTCGGCGGGGGAGAGGTCGTGGATGCGGCCGAGATGCAGTGCGAGCAGCGCGAACACCACGGACGTCGAGGTGTAGGCCTTCGTCGAGGCGACCGCGATCTCCGGGCCGGCGTGCAGGTAGACACCGCCGTCGCACTCGCGGGCGATCGCGCTACCGACGGCGTTGACCACGCCGAGCACGCGACCGCCCTTGCGCCTGAGTTCCTGAACGGCGGCGAGCGTGTCGTAGGTCTCGCCCGACTGGCTGACCGCGACGTACAGCGTGTCCGCCTCCACGACCGGATTCCGGTAGCGGAACTCTGAGGCCGGCTCGGCGTCGGCGGGGATGCGGGCCAGCTCCTCGATGAGCTGCGCGCCGACCTGTCCCGCGTAGTACGCGGAGCCACAGCCGAGAACCTTCACCCGGCGTATCTCCCGCGCCTCGCGCGGGTCCAGCGCGAGCCCGCCGAGGTGGGCCGTGTGGAACCGGCCGTCCAGCCGGCCGCGCAGCGCACGCTCGACGGCGGCGGGCTGCTCGTGGATCTCCTTCCGCATGAAGTGCGCGTAGCCCTCGGCGTCGTAGGCCGCATCGTCCGCCTCGATGACGGAGGGTTCCTTCCGGGTGGTCCGCGCGTCGAGAGTGGAGGTGCGGAATCCGTCGGCGCGCACGGTGGCCAGCTCGCCGTCGTCGAGATGAACCACCTGGCGCGTGTAGCGGACCAGTGCGGCGACGTCGGAGGCCGCGAACATCTCCTTCTGGCCGATGCCGAGCACGACCGGGCTGCCGTTGCGGGCCGCGACGAGGAGGCCGGGGTGGCGCGTGTCGACGACGGCGATGCCGTATGTGCCGACGACCTGTGAGAGCGCCTGCCGGACGGCGTCTTCGAGCTCGGTCGCGGCGGAACGGCCGATCAGGTGCGCGAGTACCTCGCTGTCGGTCTCGGAGGCGAACACGACGCCGTCGGCCTCCAGCTTGGCCCGTAGCTCGTCGGCGTTCTCGATGATGCCGTTGTGTACGAGCGCCACACTGCCCGAGACGTGCGGGTGCGCGTTGACGTCACTGGGCTCGCCATGCGTGGCCCAGCGGGTGTGGCCGATCCCCGGGCCTCCCTTGAACCGTGCGGGCAGGTCCGCCGCCAGCTCCGCGACGCGCATCCGGGACTTGCGGACCCGCAGGTCGCCGGAGCGGCCGACGACCGCGATGCCCGCGGAGTCGTACCCGCGGTACTCCAGCCGGGCCAGGCCCTCGGTCAGGATCGGCACGGCGTCACGGGGCCCGACATAGGCGACGATTCCGCACATGATGGCTCCTCCTCATCCGTAGACGATCCGGCGTAGCTGGCGCAGCGAGAGCTCAGGAGGAGCCACCCGCCGCAACGGCAGTTCGGCCGTGATGCGTCCGAAGATCTGGTCGTTGGTCAGCCCGCGGGCCTTGAGTTCCGCGTGCCGGCGTCGGACGAACTCATCCGCCGGCTCGGAGAAGTAGGCGAGCACGTCGGCGACCACCCGCGCCGCCTCGCTCGCGCTCAGCGGACTGGTGCGGCTGAGGTGGGCGAGGAGATCGTCGTGTGGTTGGCCGGGCATAGATCACAATCCTGCCGGGTTGGCACGCGCCAAGCCAAGTTTCCTGCCCGATATCGGGCAGGAGATCGCATGGCCGGCAGGCAGATGAGGGATCAACGAGTCTTAATGGTTGATGGCGGGGATGGTTAGTCCGGTGGCGGTCAGGCAGCCGTCGATGGCCTCGGGGCGGTACTGCAGGCGTTTGAGGCCGTGCCGGATGACCGTGATGACGTGGTCCAGACCGGTGGCGGCGAGGTTGGCCAGCACCCCTGTCTTGATCACTGACCAGATCCCCTCGACCGGGTTGAGTTCGGGCGCGTAGGCCGGGAGTTGCACGACACTGAGCCAGTCGGTGCCGGCGATGAACCTGTTCATCCTGGCGTCCAGGTGGACCGACAGGTTGTCCCAGATCAAGACGATCTTCCCGCCGGGCAACTGGTGGTGTGCGGCGATCAGCAGGTCCCGGTAGCCGCGCCAGGAAAAGCTCTTGGGCTCTGCCTTACGGCGCCGCCAGACGTGCTGGCGGTAGATCAGCCGGGACCGGTGGCCGGGCCGGTAGCAGGCCAGGGCGGCGGTGGTGACCTTGCCCTTGCCGCG
>JAOPYL010000327.1 GCA_025964625.1 Actinoallomurus sp.
ATCAGCGCATACACGCCGTTGTCGTCGTGCACCTCCCTCCCGGTGCAGGGAGGGTTGAAGACGCAGACCGTCCGGAGGTCGGTGTGGGCGCGGAGGGTGTGATGCTCGTGGCCGTCGAGGAGATACATGGTCCCGGGCTCCAGCCGATGTTTCTCACCAGTCTCCTCATTTACGAGTTCGCCCCGGCCCTCGATGCAGTAGACCGCTTCGATGTGGTTCGCATACCACATCCGGGTCTCCGTACCGGCGTACAGCACCGTGTCGTGCAGCGAGAAGCCCGCCTTGTCACCGGCCAGGACGAAGCGGCGGCTGCGCCACGTCGGCGCCCGCACGTCGCGGTCTGTCCCGGTGATATCGCTCAGCGACTGGACGATCATCCGTTCTCTCCTTTCGATCGCCTTTCAGACGAGTACGGTGTCGACCGAATCCCGCAGGATGTCGAGGCCCTCCGAGAGCTCCTCGGTGGTCGTGGTCAGCGGCGGCATCAGTTTCACGACCTCGTCCTCCGGACCGGACGTCTCCATCAGCAGGCCGCGCTCGAAGGCCGCCGTGCACACCGCGGAGGCAGCCCCGGGCTCCGCGAAGGCGATCCCCTGGGCCAGCGCGCGGCCGCGGAGGCCGGTCACCGCCTCGGAGTGGCCTCCGGCGATCTTGCCGAGCGCCACCTGGATCTGCTCGCCCTTGGCGATGGTCTGCTTCTCCATGCCCTCGCCGGTCCAGAAGTCCAGCGCGGCGGTGGCGGTGACGAAGGCGGGGTTCGGGCCCCGGAACGTTGCGTTGTGCTCGCCCGGTTCCCACACGTCCAGTTCGGGCTTGAGCAGAGTCACTGCGAACGGCAGGCCATAACCGCTCAGGGATTTCGAAAGGCAGACGATGTCCGGCACGATCCCGGCGCACTCGAAGCTGAAGAACGGCCCGGTGCGTCCGCAGCCCATCTGGACGTCATCGACGATGAGGAGCATGCCGTGTCCTGCCGCCAGGTCCGCGAGGCCGCGCAGCCATTCCGGGCTCGCGGTGTTGAGGCCGCCTTCCCCCTGCACGGTCTCGACGATGACCGCGGCGGGCGTGTCCAGGCCGCTGCCGCGGTCGTCGAGCAGCCGCTCGAACAACTGGAAGCTCTGCCCGTCGAGGTAGTGGTCGAATGGCATCGGGACGGTGTGACTGAGCGGAATACCTGCGCCGCTGCGCTTCATCGAGTTGCCGCTCACAGCCAGCGCCCCGAGCGACATGCCATGAAACGCGTTGGTGAAGCTGACGATCATTTCGCGTCCGGTGTACTTGCGGGCCAGCTTCAGGGCCGCTTCCACCGCGCTGGCGCCTGCCGGCCCCGGGAACTGGACCTTGTAGCCGAGCTGACGCGGCTCGAGGATCACCTCCTGGAAAGCCTCCAGGAAATGCCGCTTCGCGACGGTGTACATGTCGAGGCTGTGCACGATGTTGTCATCGGCCAGATACAGCAGGAGCTGTTCTTTCAGCCGCGGATGGTTGTGCCCGTAGTTGAGTGTTCCGGCTCCGGCGAAGAAGTCCAGGAAGGCGCGCCCCTCCTCGTCGTACACATGGCTGCCCGTGGCCTTGCTGAACACCGTCGGCCACGCCCGGCAGTAAGTTCGTACCTCTGACTCGAGAGACTCGAATATGTCCATGCGTTGTCCCGCCTGTCTGGTCATCAGCTTCGCCTGCCGAGCGGCCCGATGCGATACAGCACCTCGGGTTCGTGCTTGCCAGGGAACAGCTCGCCGCCGAGGAACGGCGTGCGCTCCAGGGCGGCTCCGCGGTTCCGGGCGAATGACTGGAAGAGCCGGTCGGACGCGATGTTGCCCGGTGTCACGGTCGCCTCGACGAACCGGCAACCCGTGCCCGCCAAGTAGTCGAGCATGCGGTGGGCGAGCCCCGTTCCCCGCTGCGCCGCATCGACCGCGACCTGCCAGACGAACAGCGTGCCAGGATCTTCCGGCCGGGCGAATCCGGTCACGAAGCCACAGACGCCGTCCTTGGACCGCGCCACGACCGAAGTCGCGGCGAAGTCCCGGCACCACAGCACATAGCTGTACGGAGAATTGACGTCCAAGATCTTGGAGTCATGAGCTATGCGCCATAATTCCCGGCCATCTTCGAGGCGCGGCGGCCCAACCCCCACGTCTGTTGTGGGCTCCGGCCGCCGGCGAACGTGTCCTGCCGACATGAGTTACAAACCTGAAGAAGTCCTTACGCGTGTTTGACCTTCATTTACCCTGGCCTGTGTTTTGAACCCAGCGAACCGGGTAAACCGGCTCGGCTGTCCGGTGCTCATCGGCACTGCCGCGCACCAGTGAGCCATGGTCAGCCATACCCCGTCGACCACCGGTTATCCGGTTTCTTTACGCGACCAGAGGTATACCGCGGACCTTCCGTGTCCGTCGCGGCCGGCGTAGCCCACAGCGGATCGGCCCTGGCCGCCGACCCGGACGGCCGCCCTGTGACCACCGATTGAGCTGCCGGGCCCGTCACGGCCGCCGCACCGCTCGTCAGGTCCGACATGCTCGGCGGGTGGTTCGCGGTGAACGGTGTTCAGCGCAGCCGGAGACTCCGCCCACAGAGATCGGGCCCACAGGGACCTTGGGCCGCGAAGGGCATTGTGTGCGGTGAATTGCCGGGTTCAGCGGCACTGATCTTCGTACGCTGCCGGTGCCAACCGAAACGCCTGGGCAAGCGGTGCCGCTGTTACTTGCGGCCGAGCCCTCCGATCAGCCCATGTTGAGACAATGGCACATCGGCCAGATCGTACGGGGCCGCCCCATCTGGGCGCCACAAAACAATAGGCAAGACACCGGGTTCGATCAGTTCCCATCCGGTGAAAAACTCTTGGACCTGCTGTCGAGTGCGCAACTGGCCTTCGAAGTTCTCGCGGAAGATCTCTTCCATCTTCGCACTGCCGGGATGGCCGGTCAGACAGACATGAGTGATGAACAGATGACTTCCAGGCGACAGCGCCTCCGAATACGCGGCTACGAGTTCCATCGGATGTTCCTTATCCGGCACGTAATGGAGGACTGAACACATAATCAGACCCACGGGCCGATTGAAGTCGATCAGCCTGCGCACGTCGGGGTGATGCAGAACCCCTTCCACGTCACGGAAATCAGCGGTGACGACCGCGGTGGATTCGTCGGTGGCCAACAGTGCGCGTCCGTGGACCACCACGACCGGATCATTGTCGACGTACACCACCCGGGCTCCCGGGCGGTACCGCTGAGTCACCTGGTGCACGTTCTCCTGGGTCGGCAACCCGCTGCCGAGGTCGATGAACTGATCGATCCCCGCCTCGGTCGCCATATAGCGCACGGCGCGTTTCAAGCCGGCACGGATCGTCCGTGGCCCCTGGAGCACATCCGGGACGGCCTTAATCATCTGGATGACCACGTCCCGATCGACCGCGAAGTTGTCCTTGCCTCCGAGCATCGCATCGTAGACCCGCGCGGAGCTCGGTACAGTCAGGTCGAATTCTCCACGGACAGTCGCCTCTCCCCCGCGCCGACGGAAACGCTGTGGCGATTCTTCACCATCACTCTGACCCGCCATGTCCACCACCATTGGTCTGGGACCACGAAAAGTTCGCCAAGGCTAGCAAGCCACGGATCCGTCAGGCCTTGAAATCCACCAGGGAGATGCCCCTACGTCGGTGACTCGGCTACTGGTCAAGGGCGAACGAGCCGTACTTCATCTCTCCCCCAGACCGCAGCGGGGACATGTGAACGTGGCCGGTGGTGCGACAGCGCGCGTCCTCCTTGCCATCGGTTGGGTTCGCGGACGCGAGATGTTCAGGGGTTGACGCCGGTGAGAGCGAAGAACTCGGCCCGTGAGCGGGCGTCTTCGCGCAGCGCGCCGACCAGGGTGGAGGTGACGGTGGATGAGCCGGTGGCTCGAACTCCGCGCAGGGTCATGCAGGTGTGCTCCGCCTCGATGACCACGCCGACGCCCATGGGGTTCAGATGTTCGGCGAGCCAGTCGGCGATCTGCTTGGTGAGCCGTTCTTGCACCTGGGGACGGTGGGCGAAATGCTCGGCGACGCGGGCCAGCTTGGACAACCCGAGGATGCGTTCGGCGGGCAGGTAGCCGATGTGGACGGTACCGGTGAACGGGAGCAGATGATGCTCGCAAACCGATCGCAGTGGGATGCCGCGGGCTAGTACGAGTTCGTTGTAACCCTCCTCGTTGGGAAAAGTGGTGAGGTCGAACGGGCGAGGGCTGAACAGCTCGGCGTAGGCCCTGGCCATCCGGCCCGGGGTGTCGTGCAGGCTCTCGGACTGGAGCGAGATGCCCAGGGCCTGCAGGAAATCGGCGGCGGCGCGTTCGGCCGCCGCGAGATCGACGCCGGCACCTTGACCGACGACGCGCAACGCCGAGCTGGATCGCACCGACGTGTCCTTTCCTTCGATGGGAAACGGAACCGGAGCGCCGCCCACGTCAGCTTCCGCCGACGCCGAGGGCGGTGAGCAGCACCAGGACAAGCGTGATGACAGCGAGCAGGCCGTGACCCAGTACGACCGGAACGGGGAAGCTGCGTTCGGCGGGTACTGCGAGCTCCTCCGTGGCCGTGGCGGTGGCAGGGCCGGTCGCGGCGTGCCCGGCGTTCGTGCGGGCGCGGTAGACCGGAATCCAGCGGGCCAGCATGGTGAAGCCGAGCAGCGCGACGGGCAGCAGGATGATGAACGCCGCCCAGGCGAGGGCGGTCTTGTCGGCGAATACGTAAATGATCCACACAATGAGGCCGGCGGCGGCGAGCAGGAAGTGCCCGAAGATCACCGGCGCCGGGAACCGGGTGGTCCCGGTCCGCTGCTGGCGTACGCCGCCGTGCGCCAGCCAGGTGCCCAGCATGTAGAACCCGCCGAGCGCGGTGATGAGCCAGGTGATCAAAGCGGCAATACTCATGAGCTGTCTCCTGAGCGGGTGCGGGCGGGCTGGTCGAAGGCGTCGCTGAGGATGTAGCCCTCGGCCTGTGTCGTTTCGTCGGCGACGCGGACTCCGTAGCGGTAGGCGAGCTTGCCGCCGAGGAAGCCCGACACCGCCAGGACGGCCAGGCTGACCGCGGACAGGGCGAGTTGGGCCGCACCGACCATGCCGGGGTGGTGGTAGCCGCCCAGCCGCCAGGCAAAGCCGATCGCGTACGCGACCGTGACGGTGAGATTCAGGCTCATGTGCACCAGCGCGGTACGGAACGCGCGGGTGCCGGTCGGGATGGCGAAGAGGTCCAAGAACCCGGCGGCCGCCGCGGCGAACGCGCCGAACACGCCGATGGCGATCAGCCACAGCGACCCCTGGGACAGAAAGCCCGGCTGGTGGACGAGGCGTGAGGCGACGTCGAAGATCAGGCTGGTCACCCACGCGCCGATCGGCACCGTCACCAGGATCGGATGGAGCGGATGGCCGTAGGTACCGGCGAGCAGGCTCACCGGCTGTTTGGCCTGGTGTAGCGGACTGGCCATGACCGACCTCCTATTTCACTAACAAGTCTTAGCCATATTCCGAGTACTCGTCAACAGCCACGGGTAATCGGGTCAGTCCGGCTGTTTTGGTCTACGACCCTGGGCGTTACCGTGGGAGTGTGACCTCGGATGCCTCCACCATCGCGGCCGTAGCCGTGCTCGCCGACGACCTTCGGCGGCGCATGTACGCCTTCATCCGCCGATCCGGCCGCCCGGTGACCCGGGAGGAGGCCGCCGCCAGCGTCGGGATCTCGCGCAAGCTCGCGGCCTTCCACCTCGACAAGCTCGTGGCCGCCGGGCTGCTGCAGACCGGCTACGCCAACCCGACCGGCATACGTCGGGTTGGCCGCACGCCGAAGGTGTACGAGCCCGCTGACCTCCAGGTCCAGGTGAGCATC
>JAOPYL010000370.1 GCA_025964625.1 Actinoallomurus sp.
CGTCGCCGTGTGCGCGGCGGTCCTCATCGGCACAGGCGTGTTCGCCGCAGGATCGCTGTGGAGAGATTCCGGCCACAGTAAGCTCGTGGACGGCAACCGGGTGGGACCCGTCGGCAGCACCGCTCCACGCCCACATTCACGACGAGTCCCCAGCTTCGTGCCCAGCAGTCAGTCCGTACCCTCGGCTTCGGACTGGCAACCGACGACCCCCAGCTCGACGCCGAGCCCTACGAGATCGGCGCCGACGACCAAACCAACCAGAACGATCAAACCCCCCCAGCGGACGCCTACCACACCGGCGACGGATCCACCGCCGATCTCTCCGGACCCAACGCCCTCAAGCAGTGTCCAAGGGCCGCCGGGTTCTGGGAGCAGGGCGTAGACGACGAGGGAAAGTGCCAGATATGACTCAGCCTCGGCTACTCGGTGGCCGCTACGAACTCGATGGTGTCATCGGGCGTGGCGGTATGGCCGAGGTCTACCGAGCTCGTGACCTCCGGCTCGATCGCGTTGTCGCGATCAAGACGCTCCGTTCCGATCTAGCCCGTGACCCGACATTCCAGGCACGATTCCGCCGCGAGGCGCAGTCCGCCGCGTCACTGAACCACCCGTCCGTCATCGCCGTGTACGACACCGGCGAAGACACGATGGACAACAATCCGGTGCCGTACATCGTCATGGAGTACGTCGAGGGCCGCACCCTCAGGGACGTCCTGCAGGAGGAGCAGCGGCTGCTGCCCGAGCGCGCCATGCAGATGACCGACGGCATCCTGCGCGCCCTGGACTACAGCCACCGCGGCGGCATCGTGCACCGCGACATCAAGCCGGCGAACGTGATGCTGACCTCCAGCGGCGAGGTCAAGGTCATGGACTTCGGCATCGCCCGCGCACTCGCCGACTCCGCCGCCACGATGACCGCGACCGCGCAGGTCATCGGCACCGCGCAGTATCTGTCGCCGGAGCAGGCGCGCGGCGAGCGGGTCGACGCCCGCAGTGACATCTACTCCACCGGCTGCGTGCTGTACGAGCTGCTCACCGGCCGGCCGCCGTTCCAGGGCGACTCCCCGGTGGCCATCGCGTACCAGCACGTCCGGGAGCAGGCACCGCCGCCGTCGCAGCTCGACCCGTCGATCCCGCAGTGGGCCAACGCGATCGCCATGAAGGCGCTCACGAAGGACGCCAACTACCGTTACCAGAGCGCGGCCGAGATGCGCGCCGACATCCAGCGAGCCTCCCAGGGCATGCCGGTCTCCGCGCCGACCATGGCGATGAACGCCGGCACCCAGGTAATGAACGGTGGTCAGCACACGCAGTCGATGCGGCCGTCGACGATGGGGTACGACCTGCCGCCGGCGAACTACGCGGAGCCGGAGAGAGCGGAGGGACGCGGCAAGAAGGTCGCCGTTTGGGCGCTGGTGGGCCTGCTCGCCGTCGGCGCGGCCGTCGCCCTCTTCATGATGTTCTCCGGCGGAAACCCCCCGGCGAACAGCAACAAGGTCGCCATCCCGGCCGACATCGTGGGAAGCGACCAGGACAGCGCCAAGCAGGAACTCGTGCAGCTCGGCTTCCCCCAGACCAACATCACGCTGAAGCAGCAGACCGACAACACGGTCCAGAAGGGCACGGTCATCACCGTCGATCCGCCCCCGAAGACCCAGATCGACAAGACCCAGCAGGCCACCACCCAGATCACCCTGACCGTGTCGTCCGGCAAGCAGAAGGTCACGGTGCCGTCGGTCAAGAACATGAGCCAGGACGAGGCCACGTCGGCGATCCAGGGCGCACAGCTCACGGTGGGCTCCACGGAGAAGCGCAGTTCGTCCACGGTGCCGAAGGGCAGCGCGATGGGCACGTCACCGAACAGCGGCACGAAGGTGGATCAGGGCACCGCGGTGACCTTGATCATCTCCGACGGCCCTGGACAGGCCGTGGTCCCGGACGAGGTCAGCAAGCCGGTCAACCAGGCAAAGGCCGACCTGCGGAGCAACGGCTTCCAGGTGGTCGTGAACTACGTCGACTCACAGCCGGACCAGGCGCCCGACACCGTCCTCAGCCAGAATCCCCAGGGCACTGAGACGGCCAACAAGGGCAGCACGGTGACGCTGACCGTGGCCAGGCCCCAGCCTCAGACTCAGCCTCAGCCCTCGAACCCGTTCCCGAGCTTCAGCCCGTAACGGCCGGCACTCGGCACGGCCCCCCGCACGCCCGGCGTGCGGGGGGCCGTGCCACATCCGGCCGGGACACGCCCTGGGCGCGGCCGCCCTGCCTCAGACCAGCCGAGGGGGGCGTATCCGCGCATGAAGGAGGGCCTCCGCCGCTCGGGGGCGACGGCGGAGGCCCTCATTGATGCAATCCGTCTCAACCCCCTATGGCGTTACACACTCCAGGGGCGATCTTTTACCGAATTTCTTTTCCTCGGCGGGCCGGGTGCCCCGGTCGCTCAGAGGGCGTGAGCGAGCCAGTTGGCGAACAGGCGATGGCCACCCGTGCTGAGCACGGACTCGGGGTGGAACTGGACGCCCTCGATCGGCTCCGTCCGGTGGCGTACGCCCATGATCACACCGTCCGGCGTGCGCGCGGTCACCGCGAGCTCGGCCGGCACGGTCGCCGGGTCGAGCGCGAGCGAGTGGTAGCGCATGGCGGTGAACGGGTCGGGCAGGCCACGGAAGACGCCCGCGCCGTCGTGGTGGATCTGGCTGGTGTAGCCGTGCACGACGTCCGGCGCCCGGCCGACCGTGCCGCCGAACACGGTGGCGATCACCTGATGCCCCAGGCAGACGCCGAGCACCGGGCGGCGCGCCGTCCGCGCGATGTCGAGGCACACCCCGGTGTCCTCGGGACGGCCGGGGCCCGGGCTGAGCAGCACGCCGTCGAACGCGTCCACGTCCGCCAGCGTCGTCTCGGAGCGGTCGCGCACGACGCAGTCGGCGCCCAGCTCGCGCAGGTACTGCACGATCGTGTGGACGAAGCTGTCCCGGTTGTCGACGACCAGGACGCGTCTACCACGGCTGCGCCCGGCGAGGGACGCGGTCCCGTGAGGAGAGGCCGCGGCGACGGACATCAGGGGCTCGGACGGGCCGGGGCCGAGGTGCCGCCCCCGACCGTGCCGTGGTCGAACTGGAGCTTCGGCTCGACCCAGGGGAACACGAGGTACCAGAGCACGACGCCCACCGCGACGGCGCCGCCGACGGCGACACAGACCCTCGTCACCAGGTCGCCGGGCAGGTGCCGCCACAACCATGCGTACATCAGGCAGACGCTCCCTTCGCGCGCGGGACCGACGTCACCAGGCGGCCGAACACGATGAGTCGCTGCGCCGCGGAGTACTTCGGGTTGCAGGTCGTCAGGGTGATGAGCCGGTCGGTCGGATCCGCTCTCGGGTGCTCCGGCACCGGCGCGGTGACGCTCACGTCGCTGGGTTGCACGACCTTCAGGTCGGTGACCTTGTAGACGTACTGCCTGGCACGGGTGTCGATGAGGATCCGGTCCCCGTCGCGCAGGTCGCCGAGGCGGTTGAACGGCGCGAGGTACGTCGTCCGGTGCCCGGATACGACGAAGTTGCCGATCTGGCCGGGCATCGCGGTGCCTGGGTAATGGCCGGGCCCTTTCCGCAGGTCGGGGACTGAGACACCCTCGATGATGACGTAGTGGAAGCTCTTACCGAGCCTCGGGATGCGGATCAGCGCGATGCCGTGGCCGAGCTCGACGCGCTCGGTGGTGACCTTTCCGCCGGTGGCCCAGGACCGGTCGAGCTCGTTGCCGAGCTTGTGCTGCTGCGCCTGCGTGTAGGCGCCGGTGCCCCAGAGCTCGTAGGCGACGAAGAGCAGCACGACGAGGCCGGCCGTGATGCACAGCTCGCCGATGCTACGGATGAATGTCCGCACCGCTGGGCTCCGGAACAGTGGCGTACTTGGGCGTGACGTTGCCCGCGTAGGCGGGCAACGTGGTCTTGGCGAGGGTGTTCACGGTGTACCCGAGTCCGTATTCGGCGACGTACTGGCGGTAGATCTGAATCTCCGGGGAGGCGTCGAGCGCGGCACGCAACCGGTCCGGAGCGCCGGTGGCGGTGATCCGGAACGGCGGCGAGTAGACGACCCCTTGCAGGATGAGCGTATTGCCTACACAGCGCACCGCGCTGGTGGAGATCAGGCGTTGGTCCATTATTTGCATGCCCGTCGCGCCGCCCGCCCACAGCGCGTTGACCACGGCCTGCACGTCCTGCTGGTGAACGACGAGGTCGTCGGGGCTCGGGTTCCCCGGCGCGTGCAGGTAAGGGGGCGCGTCATCGAGGGAGACCCGCACCGCGCGGCCGGTCAGCGGGGTGAAGCCGGAGCTGACCGCGAGCCGGTCGGCGTCCTCCTGGACGGCCTGCACCCGCGCGTCACGGCGGCCGGCCTGCCGGCCCAGCGAGTCGACCTGCCGGCGCAGCCGCCGGTAGCCGTCCTGTGAGCCCTGGTAGCGGCGCTGCTCCTGGGCGATCAACTCGGTGACCTTGGTACGGCTGCCGCCGCGCAGATCGGTGCCGTGAGCCGTGCTCGCGCCGGCCGCGAACAGGGTGCCTGCGAAAAGGGTGAGAAGGGGGATGGCGCGTCGCCAGATGGCGCCTTCCGCCCTCCTGATTCCACCGTCGCCGGGTTTTACCCCCATGGCTACACCCCACCGCCGCCAATATGGTCGTACGCTGCTCACCAGCGACTACGCTAACCGACAAACTGACCCCTGCGCGGACCGGGCGCCCGGCCTGATCCGCCCCGAGGAGAGACCCACCGTGCCCAAGTCGAAGGTACGCAAGAAGGCCGTCTACACTCCGCCGCAGCGCTCGCAGAAGGTCGCGATCAGCCCGCGGTGGCTGGTCCCGACCATGGTGGGATGCTGGCTGCTGGGCCTGGCCTGGATCGCCGTGTACTACGTGACCGCGAGCACCAGCACGACCGTGCCGGTGATGAGCTCGCTGAGCAACTGGAACCTGTTGATCGGGTTCGGGGCGATCGTGGTCGGCGTGGTGCTCTCGACGCGCTGGCGCTGACCGTTCCCCACAACGTTATCCACATGTTGTGGATGCACTTGTGGACTTGTCCACAACGCTTGCCCCGCCTTGATCATCCCAGCGTGGGTGGTAGTGATCCACCGAACCCCCTGACGCCCGTTGCGCGCGCGTCCGGCCGTCACCATGCGATCACTCGCACGGTGACGGCCGACGATCAGGGTGTCAGCGCGGTCGTCTGCACCACCGTCAGGACGACGAGAATCGCCGTGACGACCGCGGACGCCGCGACCTGCACGGCCTTCTGCCGGCCGCGTGGCGCGTAGGCGAACGCCGCGGCCAGCACCGCACCGGTGATCAGCCCGCCGACGTGACCTTCCCAGGAGATCCCGGAGAAGGTGAACGTGAACATCAGGTTGATCAGGATGAGGAAGGCGATCCCGCGCGTGTCGGCCCCCAGCCGGCGTCCGACCACGAAGAAGGCCGCGAACAGCCCGAAGATCGCACCCGAGGCGCCCACCGCGGGCTGATGCGCGTCCACCAGGTAGAGCAGGACGTTCCCGCCGAGCGCCGACAGGATGTACAGCACGGCGAACCGGAGCCGCCCGAGCACCTGCTCGAGCTGCGGGCCGACCACCCACAACGCCCACATGTTGAACAGGATGTGAGTGATGCCCAGAGCGCCGCTGCTCAGCGGGATGTGCAGGAACGCCGCGGTGATCAGCCGGTACCACTCGCCGTGGGCGACGCCCACCATCTCGATGCCGTTCGACGTGCGCATCAGCCCGTCGCCGATCATCTCGAACCGGTCGACGAACCGCGGCGACACCAGCTCGCCCAGATAGGCCAGGACGTTGATGCCGATGAGCGTCATCGTGACGACCGGTGTGGCGCTCACCCGGCCACCGAAGACCGTCCGCGCCTCACGGACCGTCCGGTTGCCCTCGCGCACGCATTCCGGGCACTGGTGCCCAACCGCCGCGTCGTGCATGCAGTCCGGGCAGATCGGCCGGCCGCAGCGCGCGCAACTGACGTACGTCTCACGCCCCGGATGCCGGTAGCACGTCGGGACCTGGGGGGCCTGAGCCCGCGGCGGATCGGTACTCATCGTGGTCTTTCCTCAAGTGTCGGTAACTGTCTAACGACGGTCGATCGTCACCGATTCCACGACGACGTCCTTGGCCGGCCGGTCACGCCGGTCGGTCTCGGTCTTGGCGATCGCGTCGATGACCTCCCTGCCCTCGACGACCTCCCCGAAGATGGTGTGCCGCCCGTTGAGGTGCGGGGTGGGCACGACCGTCAGGAAGAACTGCGAACCGTTGGTGCCCGGTCCGGCGTTGGCCATGGCCAGGAGGTACGGCCGGTCGAAACGCAGCTCGGGGTGGATCTCGTCCTCGAACTCGTAACCGGGGCCCCCGGTGCCGGTGCCCAGCGGGTCGCCGCCCTGGAGCATGAAGTCGTCGATGACACGGTGGAAGATCGTGCCGTTGTAGAGCGGGTCGGTCGAGCGCTGGCCGGTGCGCGGGTCCGTCCACTCGGTAGTGCCCTCGGCAAGACCGACGAAGTTCTGCACCGTCTTGGGTGCCTTGTCGGGGAACAGGCGCAGCACGATGTTTCCCAGCGTGGTGCGCATCGTCGCAGTGAGCTCTTCAGCCACGGAAGGCCGCCTCCTCTTATCGGGATCCGCGCGTAGCGGATGGACACAACGGTTATTTCACACAGGGAAGTAACCCCTACCTGAACGCATCCTGTCAGATCGGTGATTGACATCGCTTGCCGTGGGAAGAGACTTCGACGAGACCGCACATAACGGAGGGCTTTCCATGTCCCTACGATTGAGTATCCGCAAGAAGCCGCAGGTCAACCTGCGCGGCTCGCGGCTGTACGACGCCCAGGACCGCGTTTCGAGGAGCGCGCGCCGGGCGGCACAGCAGATGGGGCCGACCTCCCGCCAGGCCCGCAAGATGGCGGCCGACGGGGTGACGACCGCGCGTGGCTGGAGTGCCCCGCGCATCGACCAGGCCGGCGAGTACATCGAACACGAGGTCGGGCCGCGCGTCAGCGAGCTGCTCCACCGGACGGCCGAGCGGGTCGAGCCGAGGAGGTCCCAGCGCCGTCGCCGCGGCTTCGCGGCGATGCTTCTGCTGATCGGCGGCGCGCTCGGCGCCACCGGAGCGATCGCCACCCGCCGCAACGCGGCACGGGCGGCAACCGAGCCCACCCCCTCGCCACCCGCCGACCACCTCTCGTCGGTGTCCAGGGACAGCAGCACGGAGGGCACTCACACGCCCTGAGCAGAGCTCCTCGGCGACGGGCCCGGCCACTCTCCGGCCGGGCCCGTCGCCGTTCGCCGCGAGAGCAGGATCCGCCGTGAAGCGAATGACATTCGGCGACCGGTACCGTCTTCTCCATGTCGCTTAGGTCGTCGCTGGGCTCCGCGGCACGCAGCATCCTCGCGGTAGCCCTGCACCGGAGCTGGGAGTGGCTCCGCAGGCACGGTGAGATCACCCCGAGCACCCCCGCGGGCCGCCGGTTCGGGTACCTCGGCGAGGGGGCCTGCATCGGCTTCCCCACCGGGGCGCTGTACGGCGAGCCCTGGATTCGCATCGGCGACCACACGCTCGTCGGCGTGCACGTCACCCTCTCGGCGGGGTTCGTGCCCGGTCTCGACCTGGGCCCGGACCCGATCGTCACCATCGGGAGGGCTTGCTCCATCGGCCGCGGCAGCCACATCGTGGGGCACAAGTCGATCGATATCGGCGACGACGTGTTCACCGGGCCGTACGTCTACATCACCGACCAGAACCACGGCTACACCGATCCGGAGACACCTGTCGGACGGCAGTGGCCGGTCAACGACGCCGTCGTCATCGGCTCCGGCTGCTGGCTCGGCGCCGGCGCGATCATCCTGCCGGGAACGCGCCTCGGGAAGAACGTCGTGGTGGCCGGGGGCGCCGTGGCGCGCGGAGAGTTCCCCGACCACAGCGTGATCGCCGGCGTGCCCGCCAAGGTCATCCGGCGGTACGACCCGGACACCGGGTGGCGCCCGCCACTGCCCCAGGCGCCCCTGGACGACGCGACCCTCGCCGAGCTCGCCAAGCTGCCCAAGCCCGGCGAACTCGCGAGCTGACGCCGATCGCCGGTCCCCCCAGGTACCGGTACGCGGCCGGTCAGTCCCAGCCGAGCGGGAAGGCGTCGCGGACGGGTTCGCCGACCGCGGGCTCGCCTCCCGCGTCGGTGAAGGCACGCAGCGCGGTCACCAGGCCACTGCGCTGGTCGGCGGGCATGCGGGCGACGACGGCCGCGATCTCGGTACGGCGGTGCGCGGTGACCTCGTCGACGATCTGGCGGCCGGGTTCGGTGAGGCGTAGCGCGACCTCACGGCGGTTTTCCGGGTTGACGTCACGGTCGATCAGCCCGGCGCCGGTGAGGCGGTCGACCATGCGCGTCGCGGTCGACGGGTTCACCGCGAGACGCTCGGCGAGGGTGACGAGCTTCATCTCGCCGTGAGTGGCGAGCATCACGAGCATCCGGAACTGCGGCAGCGTGACGCGCTCCTCGACGGCGGCCAGGGATCGGGCTGAGATCGCGACGAGCAGCCGCGACGCGGTGAGCACCGCCGAGGTGACCGCGTCCACGTCGGCCGCGCCCGGCTCGTCCGTACCCGTGGGGTCTGTCCCGTGCTGTGCCATGGCTCTGTTCTACCTGGTGCACAAAGCACAGTAAGCACTGTTGCATAATGCAAAAGTGTCCCCGTCTAACTCTTTGCCCGGTCCCGCCGCCCCCACCGCCGTACGCACGCAGGGAGGCCGGACGAATCTGCTGACGGGCCTTCGGGAAGCCCAGTGGGGCCTGGTCGTGCTCGCTCTGGTGGTCGGCGCCGGCGCGGGGCTGGGCGCGGTCCTGTTCCGCTGGCTGATCCAGACCTTCACCGGCCTGTTCTCCGGGCACGCCGACTACTCGGCGGCCGGGCACGCGGCCAACCCGCACGTGCCGTGGCTGGGCATGTGGTTCGTGCTGGCGGCTCCCGTGCTCGGCGGACTGCTGTACGGCCCGCTGGTGAACCGGTTCGCCCCCGAGGCGCGCGGGCACGGGGTGCCGGAGGTGATGCTGTCGGTCGCCCAGCGCGGCGGCCGCATCGCCCCGCAGGTGGCCGTGGTCAAGTCGCTGGCATCGGCGCTCTGCATCGGATCGGGCGGCTCGGTCGGCCGGGAGGGGCCGATCGTGCAGATCGGCTCGGCCCTGGGCTCGACCCTCGGCCGCCTGACGCGAGTGGCCGAGACCCGGCTGCGGGTGCTGGTGGCCTGCGGCGCGGCGGGCGGCATCGCGGCGACGTTCAACGCACCGCTGGCCGGGGTCTTCTTCGCGATGGAGCTGATCCTGCGGGACTTCACCGCCGAGTCCTTCGGCGCGGTCGTGCTGTCCAGCGTCACCGCGTCGGTCATCGGGCGGGCCGCGCTCGGCGACACGGCCTTCCTGCGGCTGCCCGCCTTCCACGTGCACCATCCGGCCGAGTACCTGCTGTACGCCCTGCTCGGCCTGGCCGCCGGAGGCGTGGGCGTGGGATTCACCCGCGTGCTGTACCTCATCGAGGACCTGTGCGACTGGGCGTGGCGCGGGCCGGAGTGGCTCCGCCCGGCCGTCGGCGGCCTGCTGCTCGGCGGCCTGCTCCTGCTCCTGCCGCAGATGTACGGCGTCGGCTACCCCGTCCTGGAGAACGCCATCGGCGGCCGGTACGTGATCGCCTTCCTGCTCCTGCTGCTCGTCGGAAAGATGGTGGCGACCAGCCTGACGATCGGGATCGGCGGCTCGGGCGGGGTCTTCGCGCCCAGCCTGTTCATGGGGGCCATGTTCGGCAGCGCCTTCGGTCTGGTCCTGCACCAGGTCGTCCCCGGGCTGGCCGGTCCGGCGGGCGCGTACGGGCTGGTCGGGATGGGAGCGGTGTTCGCCGGCGCGACCCGCGCCCCGATCACCGGCGTGATCATCATGTTCGAACTGACCGGTGAGTACTCGATCATCCTGCCGCTGATGCTGGCGATCGTGCTCGCCACCCTGGTCAGCCGCCTCATCTCCGGCGACACGATCTACACGCTCAAGCTGCGGCGCCGCGGCATCGACCTCGACGACCGGGCGCACGCCAATCCGCTGGCCGCCACCCCGGTCGCGGCGGTGATGGAGCCCGTGCCGGCGCCGCTGCCGGACGGCACGCCACTGGAGCGGGCCGCTCGCCTGCTGGCCCTGTCCGAGCACGGCATCCTGCCGGTGACCGACACCGAGGGTGCGTACCGCGGCACGGTCACCGCGCGCGCCGTGGCCGAGGCCCTCACCGACGGCGGCGAGGCGTCCGGGACCATCGGTGACCTGGCCGAGATGCTCACCCCGGTCACCGCGCAGGCGACGCTCGCCGACGCGCTCCACCTGCTCGTCACCGCCCAGGGCACCGGCCTGCCGGTGCTGGACGACACGAAGACCGCCCTCATCGGGTGGATCACCCACCAGACCGTGCTGACGACGCTCAGGCCCGCCGAACCCACGTCCGCGCCGGCCCGGCGGGTCACAGGCGGTACATGATGTGCAGGCCGACGTAGCCCTTGGCCGGGTGGGCGATGTGCGGCCGGCCCCGGCGGCGTATCGCACCCGGATTTCCGGGAAGGGACTGCAGATCATCATGCTCGCCGGATGTACCCTATAGGGGTATAAGGTTCGGGGTAGCCGTGAATTCCAGCGCAAAGGAGCCAGGACATGATCAACACCCGCTATGAGGTCACGGGCATGACGTGCGGCCACTGCGTGTCGGCGGTCACCGAGGAGATCGGCCGGATCGACGGCGTCACCGGCGTAGACGTGGAGCTGGCCACCGGATCGGTCACCGTCACCAGCACCGCCACCCTGAGCCGCGAGGCGGTACGCGAGGCGGTCGACGAGGCCGGTTACGAAATCGCCGGCTCCTGAACCGATCATGACGGAGATCGAGGAGGCGAAAGGGCGGGTGACCGGCTCCGGAACGACCCCTTCGGCGCGGACTCTCGACGCCGGCCGGATCGAGCTGACGATCGGCGGCATGACCTGCGCCTCGTGCGCGAACCGCGTCGAGAAGCGTCTCAACAGGCTGGAAAGCGTCACCGCGACGGTCAACTACGCGACCGAGAAGGCCAGTGTCCGCTACGGCGGCGGCATCACCCCCGCCGATCTGGTCGCCCAGGTGGAGAAGGCCGGCTACACCGCCGCCCTGCCCGCACCCGAGGCCACCGGCGAGCCGGCCGAGGTCGAGGACGGCGAGGACGCACCCGTACGCGCCCTGCGCGATCGGCTGGTCATCAGTGCGCTGCTGGCGGTCCCGGTGATCGCGCTGGCGATGATCCCGGCGCTGCGGTTCACCCACTGGCAGTGGGCGTCGCTCACGCTGGCCGCTCCGGTGGTCGTGTGGGGAGGCCTGCCCTTCCACGTCGCCACCTGGAAGAACCTCAGGCTCGGCGCGGCGACCATGGACACGCTGGTGTCGCTGGGCACCGGCGCGGCGTTCATCTGGTCGCTGTACGCGCTGTTCCTCGGCACGGCCGCTGAGCCCGGCATGCGGGACGCGTTCACCTTCACCGCCCGGTCCGGCACGGGCGACATCTACCTCGAGGTGGCCGCCGGCGTCACCGTCTTCATCCTGGCCGGCCGCTACTTCGAGGCGCGCTCCAAGCACCGCGCCGGTGCCGCCCTGCGGGCGCTGCTGGAGATGGGTGCCAAGGAGGTCGCGGTCCTCCGCGACGGGCGGGAGGAGCGGATTCCCGCCGCGGGGCTGGAGCCGGGAATGACGTTCGTGGTCCGGCCCGGTGAGAAGGTCGCCACCGACGGCGTCATCGTCGAGGGCGGCTCGGCGGTGGACGCGAGCATGCTCACCGGCGAGCCGGTGCCGATGGAGGTCGGCGTCGGGGACACCGTCGTGGGAGCCACGGTCAACGCAGGAGGCCGCATCGTCGTACGCGCGACCAGGGTCGGCGCCGACACCCAGCTCGCCCAGATGGCCCACCTCGTCGAGGACGCGCAGAACGGAAAGGCGCAGGCCCAGCGTCTCGCCGACCGCATCTCCGGGATCTTCGTGCCCATCGTCATCCTCCTCGCGCTGGGCACGCTCGGATTCTGGCTCGCCATCGGCTCGCCGGCCGGCGCGGCGTTCACGGCGGCGGTCGCCGTCCTGATCATCGCCTGTCCCTGTGCGCTGGGGCTGGCCACGCCGACGGCGCTGCTGGTCGGCACCGGCCGGGGCGCGCAGCTCGGCATCCTCATCAAGGGCCCGGAGGTGCTGGAGTCCACCCGCACCATCGACACGATCGTGCTGGACAAGACCGGCACCGTGACCACCGGCCGGATGAGCCTCGTCGACGTCGTGACCGGCGAGGACACCGCCGAGGTGCTCCGGCTGGCCGGTGCGCTGGAGGACGCCTCCGAGCATCCGATCGGCCAGGCGATCGCCAAGGCCGCCGTCCAGAAGGCAGGCGCGCTGCCCGCCGTCGAGGACTTCCAGAATCTGGAGGGCCGGGGCGTGCGGGGCACCGTCGAGGGCCACGCCGTGCTCGCCGGGCGCGCGTCGCTGCTCGCCGAGTGGTCACCGGACCTGCCGGCGGATCTGGAGCGGGCCAAGGCGACCGCCGAGGCCGCCGGCCGGACCGCCGTCGTGGTCGGGTGGGACGGCCTGGCCCGTGCCGTGCTCGTGGTCGCGGACACCGTCAAGCAGACCAGCGCCGAGGCGGTCGGCCGGCTCCGTGCGCTCGGGCTGACCCCGGTGCTGCTCACCGGTGACCACGAGGCCGCCGCTCGTACGGTCGCGGCCGAGGTCGGGATCACCGAGGTGATCGCCGAGGTACTCCCCGCGGACAAGGTCGACGTCGTCAAGCGCCTGCAGGCCGAGGGAAAGGCCGTGGCGATGGTCGGCGACGGCGTCAACGATGCCGCCGCCCTGGCCCAGGCCGACCTGGGCCTGGCGATGGGCACCGGCACCGACGTCGCCATCGAGGCCGCCGACCTGACCCTGGTCCGCGGCGACCTGCGCGCCGCCGCCGACGCCATCCGCCTGTCCCGCCGCACTCTCGCCACCATCAAGGGCAACCTGTTCTGGGCGTTCGCCTACAACGTCGCCGCCCTGCCACTGGCCGCCGCCGGTCTGCTCAACCCGATGATCGCCGGTGCCGCCATGGCGTTCTCCAGCGTGTTCGTCGTCAGCAACAGCCTGCGCCTGCGCCGGTTCCGCGCGGCCCGCTGACCATTACCGAAACCGGCCCCGGAGGCATGTGCCTCCGGGGCCGACGCCGGTGCGCGCGGTCGCGCCGCCCGGCCGGCCGAATGTCCTGATGATCACGGCTCAGTGCCGTGTGCTTTTCTTGTCGGGTGATCAGCACGGATGCGCCGATTCTGCTCGGAGTAGGGGTAGTGGCCGGTGTGGTCAGTACCGTCGTGAGCCTCGCGTCGATCGTCTCCTATCCGGCACTACTGGCGATCGGGCTGCCGCCTCTCAGCGCCAACGTCACGAACACGGTTTCGCTGGTGTTCACGGCAGTGGGCGCGACGGCCGGGTCGCAGCGGGAACTCACCGGTCAGCGCGGCCGGGTCGCGCGCCTGGCCGTTCTGACCGGGCTGGGTGGTGCCACGGGCGCGGCGTTGCTGCTGCTGACGCCCGCCCGGACGTTCCAGGTCGTCGCGCCGTGGCTGGTGGGCGGCGCCTCGATCGTGCTGCTCCTGCAGCCGCAGGTCGGGAAACTCGCGGCGCGTACGAAGGGCGAGCACAGCCGGCTACTGCGGGTGGCGGTGTTCACCGTGGCCATCTATACCGGCTACTTCGGCGCCGCCGGGGGGATCTTGATGCTCGCGGTGCTCGGCGTCATGCTCGAGCTCCCGCTGGTCCGGGTCAACGCGGTGAAGAACGTGGTGTCCGGGCTGGCGAACGGCGTCGCCGCGGTGGGGTTCGCCGCCTTCGGGCCGGTGCGGTGGAGCGCGGTGATCCCGCTGGCGGCGGGCTTCCTGGCGGGCGGATGGATCGGCCCGGCGCTGGTGCGCCGGCTTCCCGGCCAGGTGCTGCGCGTGGTCGTCGCCGTGTGCGGCGTGGCCGTGGCGATCAAACTCGGCATGGACGGCAACGGCTGATTCCGGGCGATGGAACAATCGACGCTGTGACCGACGAATCGCGGGTTCAGGGTGGGGCGGGCTCCGGCGGCGACGCCGCCTGGCACGAGCGGCTGGGACACATACGCGGTGGCGAGCTCGGCTCGGACACCGCGCAGACGCCCGGGATGCAGCGGTTCGAGGCGATCTCCGGCACGACGGTCGGCTCGCAACGGCTGTGGATGGGCCGCACTCACGTCGGCGCCATGACCAGCTCCGGCGACCATCACCACGGCGAGGCCGAGACAGCGATCTATGTCGTCTCCGGGCATCCGGTCTTCGTCTTCGCCGAAGGGGAGGACGAAGTACGCCTGGAGACGGCACCCGGTGACTACGTCTTCGTCCCGCCATACGTGCCGCATCGCGAGGAGAATCCGTCGCCCGGCGAGGAGGCGGTCGTCGTGATCGCCCGCAGCACGCAGGAGGGCATCGTGGTCAACCTCCCCAGCCTGTGGGCACACGTGGACCGGCCCCGTGGTTCCGAGGAGCCGTCGGGGGAGTGACGCTCGGCCGGCCCCGGTGCCGTACGGCCCATGCCGCCCAAGGCCGCCGATATCCGGGGTGTCCGCCTGCGGCGCGACGCCGGTTTCACGTGGAACCAGCCTCATCGACGCGTGCCGGCCGTCAGATGCGGCTTCGCACGCCACCGCAGGTACGTTGCCCGGCCACCTGCTCGCGCGTCCGCACGACCAGCGCGACGATCTCCTCGACCACACCGGGCGCCGCCGCGATGGTCGCGGCCGAGTCGGAGGTGTGGTCGCTGCCATCCTGGTCGATGACCACGGCCCCGGCCTCCCGGGCGATGATCACTCCGGCGGCGGTGTCCCAGGGCTTGTTGGACATGGTCAGGCTGACGTCGAGCTTCCCCTCGGCCACCCACGCGAGGTCGATGGCGGCGGAGCCGAGCATGCGCACCCGCTGGGCCCGCCCGGCCAGCTGCTCGTTGAGCGCGAGGCGCAACCGGTTCTTCTCCGCGGCGTCCGCGCCGACGGCGTAGTCGCCGATGGCCACGACGGCGTCGTGGAGGCTGCCCGTGGTGCTCGTCCCGATGCGCCGGTCGCCGAGGTGAGCGCCCGCGTGCTCCACGGCCGAATAGCGGGTGCCGAGGAACGGGAGATCGATCACTCCGAGGACGGGCCGATCCCGGCGGACGAGGCCGAGGGAGACCCCGCACAGCGGGATGCCGTGCACCAGGTTGGCCGTGCCGTCGACCGGGTCGAGGACCCACAGCAGGTCGCCGCCGCGATCGCCGGTGACCCCTTCCTCCTCACCGAGGATGGGCACGGCGGGCGTACGGTCCCGCAGGTGGGCACGGACGGCGCGCTCGATGGCGTAGTCCAGCTCGGTGGCCATGTCCCGGTCGCCTTTGGCGGTGAGCAGGCCGGGCGCCCGGGAGCGCATGAGTTCACGTGCGATGGTGACGGCTTCCAAGGCGACCGTGAGCAAGGCTCCGGTCGACGTCGTCATATGGACCGGCTCCGTCCCCATAATTCCGTATAGACCCGCTCAAAGGTGCTGTAAAGGCCCGTCTCGTCCGGACTCTTGTGGAGCAGGAACGTCGGCGAGTCGACGCCCCGCGCCTGCGGCAGGTAGGGCTGCACGACGCACGTCTCGGCGTCGACCAGCACGATGCTGAACCGGATGGTCTCGTCATAGACCGCGAGCGAAAGACGGTCCTTGGCCTCGGCCGGCAGGCGGTCCCGTAACCGCGACAGAACCTCGATGTTCAGCTTCGTCAACATGATCAGGTGATGGTCGGTGTAACCCTCTTCGCGCTCGCGCGCCTTGATCGCCGCGCCGTCGGGGTCGAGGAACAGGCACTGCAGCTCGGTGCCGCTCTCGATGAGGCGGTGCAGCCCCTGGTCCGGATATTGCTGGCAGATCAGGTTGAGCGACAGCCCGGCGGCCCTGATCTCCCTGGCGTCGTCGAACATGGCATGCGGCGGCATGGCGTACGCGAACTCCGCGCGCGTCCCGAAGACGCCCGCCACGTCGGCCAGCGGTGCGTCACGCTCGTGCGCCCCCGCACCGGAGCCGGGTCTCCGGACGACCGGTCGCGGCGCCGGCCGTCTGCGGGAGAGTACGTCGTCGGGACAGGGTGCGAAGAGCTGCTCGGCCGTCCAGCCGGGGAACATGTTCTCCAGGACGCGGCAGTGGTTGGTGTAGGGAAGCCGCTTGAGATCGCCTGATGTCCAGCGGTGGAGTTGCGCCCGGCTGGGTGCCGTACCGACGAGGTCGCGGTCGACCTTCTTGGCGGCGTCGTCATAGGCGGCGCGGAATATTCCATACCGGTGCCACTGATGTTGCTGCAGCAGGATTTGGAGCAGGATCGGCTGATATGACACCGTCCGCCCCTTTCTCTTGTCGTCTGCTCAGTCGAGTTTAGCGACGTTTTACTAGGCCATGAGACGAAGTCGAGACAATGACTAGACGCTCATGTCGAAGATGCCGCTTCCAGGGCATCGAGACGAAACATCGGTTGCGCGGATGCTGTCCGTCGTGGCGAATGAACGCGAATCCCGCAGGTCCGGGCGTTGGCCATTGCGGCCCGCACTCATCCTCGGACCAGCGGATAAACGACCGACCGGAATTCCGGGCGACACCCGCCGGGCGAGGCGATGAGCATCGATCAGAACGAGAAAATACGGCTGCTCGCGGTGTTGTGTCGGGAACTAGCCAAATTAGGGCTAAACGTCGGAATGAGCGACGCCAAGCCCGCGCTGTCGGTGCGTCTCAGCCGACTCAATCGCCGGCTGTGGATCTCGGTGAACGCGACGGGTGAGTCCTTCGAGTGGTGTCGCGGCGCCCGTCACCGGCACGTGGTGGCCGACCCGGCGGGCGCGGCGCGGCAGATCGCGGCCCACGTCAGGTCGTGCGGCAGGTGGCCGTTCGGCGCCACCTGAGCGGCGAACCGGCTTCCTCGCCCCTACCGGTCGGCCTGGTTCAGCCAATCTCCGGCGTACGGGCGGCTAATCCGGATCCGGGCATGAATGAGCACTGGCATGATGTCCTGCCTGGATTCCACCTGTATGCGGAGGTACGCGGAACCCCGCGTGCATCTGTGGTGTCGAAGAGGTAGACCCGGATGGCGGCCCGGGGCACGCCGCCATCAGCCCAAATGCGAGGAGTCAAGTTCAGTGCGTACAACCCCCATGCGGATCGCCGGTGCGTGTGTTCTCACCGCGGCGCTTGCCCTGTCCGCCACCGCATGCGCCGGCAGCGGCAACAAGAAGGCCGCCTGCGACAAGCTGCAGAAGACCATGACGGGCATCAGCCGGCAGGGCATGACCCAGGTCAGCAACCCCAGCGCACTGGCCCAGACGTACGCCAGCGGCGCCGGCACGATGCGGCAGGAAGGGAAGGACTCCGGCGACGGCGACGTCGAGAAGGCCGCTGACCACGCCGCGTCCGCCCTGGAGGGACTCGGCCAGCAGGTGAAGACGGCGGCGAGCAGCGGCAGCACCACGCCGCAGATACCCGACACGTCCAACCTGATCAGCGCCGGCCAGGAACTGAAGAAGACCTGCGAAGGCTGACGGCGCGACTCCTGACCGGCGTGTGAGTCCGGTTCCATCATCACGGCACCGGACTCACATCGATGCGGCCGTACCGCGCTCAGAGTTGCCGATGCCCAGGACGGGATCGCCGTTTCGAGGGTCCGCAAAGCCGATCGCGAAGCGATGCCATGGACTCCGCCGAAATACGCCGCGGTCTGGTGGAACCAAGCCGGTGGCACGCGTGGGCGGGTGAGGGGAACCGGTCGCTGCCAGCGGGCCCGATCTGCAGAGCGACCGGAGCCAGATCACGACGCTCAGCGTCCTTGGGCTCAGAAAGA
>JAOPYL010000374.1 GCA_025964625.1 Actinoallomurus sp.
TTCAGTCCCGAGTTGAGCGCGAGCTACGAACTCGATTTCTGGGGCAAGAATCGGGCCCTGCGCGACGCCGCCCGCGCCGCCGCGGTGGCCAGCGCGCGTACGGGCTGGAGCGCCGGGGCGAGGTAGCCGCCGCTGAGCGCGATCACCCCGTCGGGAGGCGGGGAGAGCAGGGCCACGACGCCGCCGGCGTCCACGGTGCGGTCGGCGAGGGGGACTGCCTGCCAGTCGAGGTCCGCCGGTCCGCGGACCGCGGGGCGGGCCCGCTCGGCGACGTATGTACCGCTGCCGGGCCGGGCGACGACCAGACCCTCGGCGGTGAGCAGCCCGATCGCACGGGACACCGTGACCGGGCTGACCTGGTGCCGGGCCATCAGCGCACGGCTGGACGGCAGCCGGTCGCCGGGCCGCAGTCGTACCACCTCGTCGCGCAGCTCGGCCGCGAGGGAGGCGATACTGCTATCGTGATCCATGAAATATCAGGATAACGCTACTGCCCGACGCGCGATAGCGCTGCCCGCCGGGTTCGGTGCCGCCGCGCTCGGCGTGCTCGCCTTCTCGTTCACCTTCCCGGCCACGTCGTTCGCGCTGCGCGGCTTCGGCCCGTACCTCATCGGTATCGGGCGGGCGGCGATCGCCGCCATCCTCGCCGCGATCACTCTGCGCCTCATGCGCTCGCCTCGTCCCCGAAAGGACCAGTGGCTCTCCCTCGGCGTCGTGGCCTTCGGCATCGTCTTCGGGTTCCCGGTCCTGTCCACGCTCGCGCTCGACCACGGCTCCTCCACCTCCCACGCCGCCGTGGTGATCGGGCTGCTACCCGTCGCGACGGCGGTGTTCGCGGTCCTGCGGGCGGGTGAGCGGCCCTCGCGGCTCTTCTGGACGGCGAGCCTGGCCGGGGCGGCGTGCATCGTGGCCTTCACGCTGTGGAACGGGCCGGGCCGTTTCTCCGCCGCCGACGCGCTCCTGTTCGGAGCGCTTCTCACCGGGGGTCTCGGGTACGCGGAGGGCGGCCGGCTCGCCCGGGAGATGCCGGGCCGCGAGGTCGTCTCGTGGGCACTGGTCGCCGCGGCGCCGGTCACGGTCCCGGTCACGGTCGTGCTCTGCGTCGCCGCGCCGCCGCACTGGAGCGGCGCTGCGCTCGCCGGTATGGCCTACCTGGCCTGTGTGTCGATGTTCCTGGGGTTCTTCGCCTGGTACGCGGGGCTGGCCAGGGCCGGTGTGGCGCGGGCGAGCCAGGTGCAGCTGGCCCAGCCGCTGCTGACGCTGGCGTGGTCATGGCTGTTCCTCGGCGAGCACGCGGGAATGAGCACGGTGGTGGCCGCGGCCGGCGTGTTCATCTGCGTCGTGTTCGCGCAGCGAGCCCCGGTCTTGCGCGGTATGACACCATCGAGCACGATTGGACGTACGGTGTCACAAAGTGCGGTGTCACGACGAGGAGCAGCGGATGGCTGACAGGAAGCTGACGATCCCCGAGGGCGGCTTCTGGCCCGCGCCGGAGGTCCCGCAGCCGAACATCTATCCGATGGAGTGGCACGTCGAGACCGAGAAGCTCGCGGCGATCTACGAGAAGTCCAAGCGCGTGGTGTGGAACCCCGCCGACCTGCCCTGGGACGGGCTGCGCGCCGAGGACTTCACCGTCGAGCAGCGACTGGGGATCATGTACTGGTTCGCCGTGCTGGCCAACTTCGACGCGTCCGGCCCGGCCGTGTTCGCGCGCGCCACCATCCAGGCGTTCGAGAAGCACGAGGAGGACCCGGTCCGCAAGTGCTTCTTCTCCATCACCCGCGATGAGATGAACCACGAGGAATGCTGCCAGCGGACCATCGCCAAGCTGTGGCCGGGCGGCCCGCTCGACTGGGAGCCGAAGACCGACCTGGAGAAGGCCGCGCACAACAACATCGCCTGGCTCTACCACAACGGCGGGCGCTACTGGAACGGCTACAACACCGCCGTTGGCCGCTACACCCTCCCGGTGCTGTTCACCAGCTTCATGATGGGTGAGATGGCCGCTTCGACCCTGTTTCGGGGGATGGCGTCGGGGACCCAGCATCCCGTCTTCGGTGAGATGTTCCAGCGCATCGGCCGGGACGAGTCCCGGCACCTGCAGATCTGCATGACGATCCTGGAGAACGAGTGGCCGGGGCTCACCGACGACAGCCGTGAGTTGATCACCAAGCAGCTCCGGGCCGGCTTCGTGTTCCTGTCGATGATCCTCTGGGAGCCGCCGGAGGGCTTCTGGGACCTCCCGCCGTACTTCCTCGACAACCACCGGGTGCTGATGTCGTACGCCCGCGACGCCGGGCTGGGCGTGCTCTCGTTCCAGGAGCAGGCGGAGAACTGGCGGGTGGCCCTGGCCCGGGTGCGCGCCATCGTCGAGCGCTGGGGCATCGCCTTCCCGGCCATCCCCGAACTCGACATCGATGGCGTCGACGTGTCCGACATCGACCCTGAGGACATCATCCCGGTTTTCTAACGCCAACGGTCACAGTCACGGAGTCCGCTGTGACCAGAAGATGCAGCAAGCGCACACCGAGATCGGCGATGCCGGCAGGTGGAACCGATGGCAGCGGCTGCGACGGAAGCGGGGAAGTATGAGCGAGGACGAGGTCATGGGCGAGGGGGCGTTCCGGGGCGTCCTGACGCCCTGCGACGTGTGCTTCGAGGTGGGCGAGCTCGTCACGTTGCAGGGCCGGCCGCCACAGGCGCTGCGGGTGGGCGAGTGCCCGCAGTGCCACGGGGCGGGGCAGGTCCACATCGAGTGTGCGGAGGATGAGGTGGATGCCGTCGTCCGCGGGCTGCCGCCGACCCGCCGGCAGGTCGCCATACGCCGGGCGTTCGCCGGCGTCGGCCTGTGCCCCGCATGTTTTGGGGCCGGCGCGGTCGCGTCGGTCGAGTGCGACGAGGATCAGATGCCGATCCGGTACGCCGAGGCGCCGTGCTCGAAATGCCAGGCGGCTACTTAATCCGGGCTTGATCTGTTGATTTACGTCAGATACCGCGTTTCTGATTGACTGGCGAACACCAGAACCTGACCGTAACCTGGGAATATCGCGGCTGCAGGGGGGCAGTTCTGGTGTCTGAACCCAAGACGACCGGCGACCGGCTGACGTTGCTACGGCGCGAGCGCTCCATGACTCGGGAGGAGCTCGCCGAAGAGTCCGGGGTGAGCGCCGATGTGATCACCAAGCTGGAGCAGGGGCGACGGCAGACGGCACGCGTCACCTCGCTCATCAAGCTCGCGGACGCGCTGCGCGCGGACCTCTCCGATCTGGTGGGCAGGCCACGGCGGCCCGAAGAGGGGGGTGAGAGCGGGGCTCCAGAAGTTTGTGATGCCGTGAGCTCGCCGGAGTCGCTACCGGGTATGGACGCCGACGACGCCGGCGAAGCATCCGCTCCCGACGAGCTGCGCGCCGCGGTCGACGCGGCATGGCATGACTACTGGTCGGGAAACCTGTCGCGTCTCGCGACGACCCTGCCGGGCCTGATCGGCGAGGCGCGCCTCGCGTCCCGCGCCCTGGGCGCGCCGGCGGCGGCGCCGCTCGCCCAGGCGCATCAGCTCGCGGCCCGGCTGCTGCTCCACCTCGGTCAGGACGACCTGGCGGCACTCGCCACCGAACACGCCCTGCGGGCGGCCGAGAGCGGCGATGACGAGCTTCAGTGGACGGCGCTGCAGGGCGCCTATTCGTCGGCGCTCCTGCACCAGGGCCGCACTCGACCGTCCGAAGACCACGCGGTACGGATCGCCGAGCGCACCGAGCCGTTCCTGGACGACGCCGAGCTCCGCCGGCTGACGGTATGGGGCGGCCTGATGCTGGCCGCGATGGCCGCCGCGGCCACCGCCGCGCGCACCGTGCCGGCCGGCGAGTACATCGATCTCGCCGGATCGGCCGCGGGCTGCGTCGAGCACGACCGCCTCGACTACCACGTGCGGTTCGGCCCGTCCGAGGTGGCGATGCAGGCGACGCACGCGTACGCGCTCCTGCGAGAGCCCGGCCGGGCCCTGGAGTCGGCCGGCGGCGTACGACGCGACGATCTGGCCGCGACCGCCTACGGCCGTCACCTGATCGATGTGGCGCAGGCGCAGGTGGATGTCCGGGACCTCCGAGCGGCGGAGACGACGCTGCAGGAGGCCGAGAGCCTCTCACGGCGGTCGTTCCGCCATCAGGGGCCGGCCCGCACCGTCGTCGGAGAGCTGGTCGAGGAGATGGCGCACGTCTCGCCGGAGCTGCGGCGCATGGCACGATCCGTGGACGTCGAGGGATAGCGCTCACGCCCGTTCGTACCCGGTGCGGCGGCGTCCTTCCGTCACCTCATGAGACGGCGCGCGCACACTGCGTACGCCGCCCAGGGGTCGCGAGCGGCCCGGGAAGACGATCAGACAACCAATTATCACGATTTGGTGACATCGCAGCCAAACTCGCTGGACTTCCACCGTTGGCGCGTCGTCCCTCCCGCCGACACGGGCTCGCCGGCCGTGCCGGGCGGCCGGCACGGCCGGCGGCGCGGTCAAACCTCGTTATCCCGGGGAAGTATTTCCGCGAACCGTTGCGCTGGTCGCCGCGGCTGGCGGTGGAGGGAGGTTCGGCAGAGATGCACATGGAGGGGATCGTCGAGCGATCGGCGCGCCGGCTTCAGGAGCTTGCGGCCGGCTACTCCGGCTGGAGGTTCGGCCTGGGGGGGTCCGGTCACTGGTGGGCGGTGCGCGGAAACGACTTCGTCCGCGCACTGAGCCCGGAAGAACTCGAGGTCAAACTGGAACAGCACCTCGCGGCCCGTCAGGACGGCTGACTCGCCGGCAGGGATGCGCGCGCCTCGGCTGCGGGTGCGCCGATCGGGTGGGTGATCGGCGCGAGAGAGCCCCAGACCCCGGCAACCGAGGCGCGCATCCTCCGCCGGGAGAGGCTCCGCCAGCCCCGCCAGACCCCGGCGGAACCCCGTCCCAATCTCTTCAACGCACGAGAGGCCGCCAAGGTTCACTGGTAACACCGGATTTGTCACAGACGATGGAGCAGAAGACGCCGCCAAAGCACGTACCCCCGAGCGTGTTTTGGCGGCGTCTTCATCATTCCGGGGCCCGATGCGGGTTCCCGGCCCGCTCCGGAAGGCGACACAGGGGTGCCCGAAGCTCCCAGCCGGGGGCGATGCCCGGTAAGTTCGGAACATGGCACCCAGCACCAACGCCGTTCCGCAGGGACGCGACGAGTCCGCGCCCTTCGGCCGGATGCTGACCGCGATGGTCACCCCGATGACGGCCGATGGCGTCGTTGACTATGACGGGGCCGCGCGGCTGGCCGCCTACCTCGTCGACGAGCAGCGCAACGATGGTCTCGTCGTGAGCGGAACCACCGGCGAGTCGCCAACGACGAGCGATGCGGAGGACGAGCGCCTGCTGCGGGCGGTCCTCGAGTCGGTGGGCGACCGTGCGACCGTCGTCGCGGGCGTGGGCACCAACAACACCGTGCACACCCTGAAGCTGGCGCGCCAGGCGGAGCGGGCGGGCGCCCACGGGCTGCTCGTCGTCACGCCGTACTACAACAAGCCGCCGCAGGAGGGGCTCGCGCGGCACTTCACCATGGTGGCCGACGCGACCGGCCTGCCGGTGATGCTCTACGACATTCCTGGTCGCACGGGCACGCCGATCGCGACCGAGACGTTGCTCAGGCTGGCCGGGCACCGGCGGATCATCGCGGTCAAGGACGCCAAGGGCGACCTGTTCGCCGCGTCCAAGGTGATGGCCGAGACCGACCTGGTCTTCTACTCCGGCGACGACGCGCTGAACCTGCCCTGGCTGTCGGTCGGCGCGGCCGGTTTCGTCAGCGTGATCGGTCACGTGGTCGGCGCCGACCTGCACGACCTGATCGACGCCTACCGCGCGGGCGACATGGCGCAGGCACTGGAGATCCATCGCCGGCTGCTCCCGGTGGTCACCGCCATCATGACCCGGACGCAGGGTGTCATCGCGGCGAAAGCGGCGCTGGCGCTGGTCGGCCAGCCGGGCGGAGCCGTACGGCCGCCGCTGGTGGACGCGACGCCGGAGTTCGCCGCGGCGCTGAGGGAGGAACTCGCGGCCGCCGGCGTCAAGATCTTGGAGGGTCCGTGAGCGGACCACAGGTACAACACGGCATCGCCGGAACGGCGAGCCGCTGAAGAGCTAGGAGGGCGCGTGACTGACGCGCATGACCATGCCCCCGATCCGTCCGGTGAGGGGGAGGGATACTGATGAGTCATCCACATCCTGAGTTGGGTGCGCCGCCGCGGCTTGCGCGGGGTGGCCTGCGCATCGTTCCACTCGGCGGTCTCGGCGAGATCGGCCGGAACATGACGGTCTTCGAGTACGACGGCCGGCTGCTGATCGTCGACTGCGGGGTGCTGTTCCCCGAGTCCGAGCAGCCGGGCGTGGACCTGATCCTGCCGGACTTCGACTACATCCGGAAACGCCTCGACGACATCGACGGCGTCGTCCTGACGCACGGGCACGAGGACCACATCGGCGCGGTGCCGTATCTCCTGCGCGAGCGGCCCGACATCCCGCTCATCGGTTCGCGGCTCACGCTGGCGCTGATCGAGGCGAAACTCACCGAGCACCGCATTAAGCCGGTGACGGTGCAGGTCACCGAGGGTGAGACGCGGCCTTTCGGGCCTTTCGAGTGCGAGTTCCTCGCGGTCAACCACTCGATCCCGGACGCACTCGCGGTGGCGATTCGCACGCCCGCCGGCCTGGTGCTGGCCACCGGCGACTTCAAGATGGACCAGCTGCCGCTGGACGGCCGGCTGACCGACCTGGGCAGCTTCGCGCGGCTGGGCGCGGAGGGCGTCGACCTGCTGCTGTCGGACTCCACGAACGCGGAGGTCCCCGGGTTCGTCACCAGTGAGCGCGACATCGGGATCGTGCTGGCGGACGTGCTCCGGATCGCCGAGAAACGGGTCATCGTCGCCTGCTTCGCCTCGCACGTGCACCGGGTCCAGCAGGTGCTGAACGCCGCGCACGAGAGCGGCCGCAAGGTGTGTTTCGTCGGCCGGTCGATGGTGCGCAACATGGGCGTCGCCCGTGACCTGGGCTACCTCCAGGTGCCCCCCGGGATACTCGTCGAGCAGAAGGAGATCGACGATCTTCCGGGGGAGAAGATCGTCCTTATCTGCACGGGTTCCCAGGGCGAGCCGATGTCGGCGCTGTCCCGGATGGCCAGCCGGAACCACCAGATCCGCATCCAGCGGGGCGACACGGTGATCCTCGCCTCGTCGCTCATCCCGGGCAACGAGACCGCGGTCAACCGGGTCATCAACGGGCTGACGCGGTGGGGCGCGCGGATCGTGCACAAGGGCAACGCGCTCGTGCACGTCTCCGGGCACGCGCCCGCCGGCGAACTGCTGTACGTGCTGAACATGACCCGCCCGGGCAACTTCATGCCGGTGCACGGGGAGTGGCGCCACCTCAGCGCCCACGCGCGGCTGGCGGCGCTCACCGGCGTCCCCGACAAGAACATCGTGATCGCCGAGGACGGGGTCGTCGTCGACCTGATCGACGGGCAGGCGTCCATCGTCGGCGCGGTGCGCGCCGGATACGTCTACGTCGACGGACTGTCGGTCGGCGAGATCACCGAGGCCTCGCTGAAGGACCGCCGGATCCTCGGCGACGAGGGGTTCGTGTCCGTCGTCGTCGCCATCGACTCCTCGACCGGCAAGTTGCTGGGCGGACCCGAGATCCACGCGCGCGGAGCCGGTATCGACAGCTTCGAGCCCGTCATCCCGCGCCTGGAGGAGATCCTCGAGAAGGCCGCCGGCGACGGGGTCAACGACGTCCACGAACTGCGCCAGCTCGTACGCCGCGCGGCGGGGCGCTGGGTCAATGAGAGCTTCGGGCGCCGACCAATGATCATTCCGGTGATCGTCGAGGTCTGACGACTCGAGGCCGTCCGGGCGGCGGTGTCGCGCCCCACGGGCGCGACACGCCGTCCGCGCACAGAGGAACCCCGCGAGTCGCGCGTTAGTCTCACCATCATGGCCACACGTACGCCCGGAGGCGCAAAAGGCTCCTCCGGGCGTGGCGCGACGACGCGCGGGAGCACCGCGCGCGGCGGCACGACCCGCAAGTCCGCGGCCGGCAAGTCCGCGGCCGGCAAGTCCGTGACGGGCAAGTC
>JAOPYL010000017.1 GCA_025964625.1 Actinoallomurus sp.
CGATTGACTAATGAGCCGGATACGGCAGCACCAGGTGGGGGGAAGGGTGTTCGCACCACTGGAACGTCGCGTTCAAGATCATTCCCGCGTGCGCTCACACGCCGGCGTGGGACGGTCCGCCATACGCAGGCGGCATAACACCGGCGTGGCCGTCACGTTGTGGCTGTTCATCGCCGTGCTCGCCGCATTGCACCTTCTCAGCCAGGCATGGACCGCACTATTTAATCCCTAGCCGAGCCGAGACCCCCGCCCCGGGGGGCAGCGTCTGCGTCTTCGCGTTCCATCCGGCGAGCACCGGCCGGTCATCGGCAAGCCCCGGGACACGCCAGCCCGCGACCTGCGGCCGACCGGCGGATCAGCTCGGCCGCTCGGCCGCCGAGCGCTCGGCCATCGCAGGCTCAGCCACCGCAGGCTCAGCCTGAGGCTGAGGCGCCGGCCCCGCTGGTGCGCGCACCTCAGGGAGGACAGCCGGCGACGCGGCACTGCGCTCCTGGGGCTCGTCGTCAGTGTGCAGTCCGCTGACTTCGGACTTCAGGATCCTCAAGGAGCGGCCGACCGAACGGGCGGCACCGGGCAGCTTGCTGGACCCGAACAACACGATGAACAACACGGCGATGATCAGCCAATGCCATGGGGCCATTTCCCCCATCATCGTCCCCCTTCATGCTCCGCAGACGTACGCCGCAGCAGGCCACGGCCAACACTTGTATATTTGCACAAGCGGGCAGCCTATGCCAGGCGCCGGCCCGGGACGGCAGCCCCTCAGCCGGGATGTTCGGGCGTCGACCCGGTAGGCCGGCGCCGTGCGCTCAGGTCTCCCGCGGCCCCCCCGATGCGGTCCGGTACCACCGGGCCTTGGCCACACTGATCACGATCACGTAGCCGGCGAGCACGAGGACCAGCAACGGCAGGCAGACCCAGGGCAGCGCCTTCATTCGCAGGACGGCCGCCAGCGGCGACAGTGGCAGCGTCGCGGCGATCGCCAGGATCGCGGCAGTGCCGAGGAACACCGGGAGCGCCGCATGGTTGCGCCAGGACGGCGGCCGGCGGGTGCGGAGCAGATGCACCGCCGCGGCCTGGGTGAGCAGGTTCTCCACGAACCAGCCGGTGTGGAACAGCGCCTGCCCGGTCGTCGTCGGGTGGCCACCGGTGACGTGCCACAGGATCGCGAACGCGGCGAGGTCGGCGAGGGTGTTGATCGGCCCCAGGAACAGCACGAACCGCGCGAGGCCGCCCGTGTCGAAGGTACGCGGCCGGCGCAGGGCGCGCGGATCGACGTGGTCGGAGGCCAGCGGGAGCTGGGACAGGTCGAAGCAGAGATTCTGCACGAGGATCTGCAGGGGCAGCATCGGAAGGAACGGCAGCAGGACACTGGCGGCCAGCATCGACAGGACGTTGCCGACGTTCGACGACATGGTGATCTTCAGGTACTTCAGGATGTTGTCGAAGGTGCGGCGGCCCTCGGTGATGGCGTGGGCCAGGGTCAGCAGGTCGCTGCGGAGCAGCACGACGTCAGCGGACTCCCGCGCGATGCCGACCGCGCTTTCGACGGTGATCCCGACGTCGGCGTCGCGCAGCGCGGACGCGTCGTTGACGCCGTCCCCCAGATAGCCGACAGTGTGCCCGGCAGTCCGCAGCGCGCCGACGATCCGCGCCTTCTGATCGGGGTCCACGCGCGCGAACACGGTGGTCCGGTCGGCGAGCCCGGCGAGTTCGGCGTCGCCGAGGGGGGCGAGGTCGCTCCCGACCACCATGTGCCCGGGGTCGATGCCCGCGTCGCGGCAGATGCGCGCCGCGACGAGCGGATGGTCGCCGGTGAGGATCTTCACGTCGACGCCACGCGCTGCCAAGGCGGCGACGGCGGCCGGCGCGGACTCCCTGGCGTGGTCGCGGAACCCGACGAACCCGATGAACGTCAGGTCGCGTTCGTCGGCCACCCGGTAACCGCGGACCTGCGCCGGCCGGTCCGCGATGGCGACGGCCAGCAGCCGGACTCCGTCGGCGGCCTGCCGGTCGGCGAGGTCCCTCACCCGGCTCCGCTCCGCCGGGGTCAGCGGGAGGTCGCGGCCACCGGCGCGAAGCCGGGTGCAGCAGTCCAGCACCTGCTCGACGGCGCCCTTGGTGATGATGGTCTCGGTACCCAGCCGGCCGTTCGCGCGTATTACCACGCTGACGCGGCGGCGGGTGAAGTCCAAGGGGATCACGTCGACGCCGCCGATGCCGTCCAGCGGTAGGTCCAGTTGCTCGGCGCGGGCCAGCAGGGCCTCGTCGAGCTCGTTGACGAGTACGGCGCCGTCGCCTTCCGCCGCCCAGGTACTGTTCACGGCCGCCCAGCGGAGCACGTCGAGATCGGGGTCGCCGTAGGGGTCGAGGTGGCAGTCGACCTCGACCTCGTCCTGGGTGAGCGTGCCGGTCTTGTCCGTGCACAGCACGTCCATGGCTCCCAGATTGTGGATCGCGGGGAGGCGTTTGATGATCACCCCGTGCCGGGCGCTCACCCTCGCGCCCCGTGCCAGCGCGGTGGTCACCATCACCGGCAGCATCTCCGGAGTGAGGCCCACCGCGACGGAGACGGCGAACAGGAAGGCCTCCAGCCCGATCCCGTGCGCCATCGCGTTCACCGCGAACACCAGCGGAACGCACACCAGCATGAAAGAGATCAGGGCCCAGGAGACCCCCTTGACGCCGCGGTCGAAGGCGGTCTCCGCACGTCGCGGCGGCATGTGGGCGTTCATCGCCCCGAAGTAGGTGGACGCGCCGGTGGCGACCACCACGGCGGTGCCGGAGCCGCTGGTGACCGTGCTGCCCATGAAGCACAGCCATGGACAGTCGAACGTTCCAAGATCGCCTGCCGGGGTACCGGTGGCCGGCGGGGCATCTCCGTCGTGGCCGGCCTCCTTGCCGACCGGCAGCGACTCCCCGGTGAGCACCGCCTGGTCCACCGCCAGCCCGGTGGACCGCAGCAGCCGTACGTCCGCCGGCACCATGTCGCCGGACGCCAGGCACACGACGTCGCCGGGGACGAACTGGTCGATCGGGATCTCCCGTGACACCGGCGGCGCGTCCGCGCCGGCACGGCGGAGCGCCGTGGCCGTGGTGATCACCATCGCGCGCAACGTGGCGGCGACCCGGTCGAAGCGCTGTTCCTGACGGACCTGCAACAAGCAGCTGACCAGTACCATCACGGCGATCACCGCCACGGCGCCGAAGTCGCCGAGCACGGCCGACACCCCTCCGAGGGCGAGCAGGATCACCACGAACGGATTGGTCAGCGTACGGAGCAGCCGCGTGCCCCAGTGCGGCGACGGGGCACCGGCGATGGCGTTGTCGCCGTGGCGCGCCAGGCGAGCCTGAGCCTCGGCCTCGGAGAGCCCGCGCGGTCCGCTCTCCAGCCGGCGCAGCATCTGCAGAGGGGGCATCGCGGCGTACTCCGCGAGCCGGCTGCGCACCTCGGGCAGCCGTACCCTCGCCCCGGCCTCGGCCGGGACCGGTGACTCGGCGGGGAGGGAGTCAGGCGCCCACGCCACGCCTGCGCCCCGAAACAGCGGAGTGGTCCAGCATCCGGTCGACCATCTGCCGGACGATCGTCACGATGTGAGGGTCGTCCACCAGGTAGACCTGGCGCCGCCCCTCCCGGCGGGACCGGACAAGCCCAGCGAGCTTCAGCTTGGCGAGGTGGTGGCTGACGGTCGGCACGCTGCCGCCGACACGCCCGGCGATCGTGCCGACGTCACATTCGCCGCAGGCCAGCACCCAGACGATGTGCAGCCGCATAGTCGAGGCCAGCAGCCCGAAGGTGCCCGCCATGTCCTGGAGCATCTCAGGCGACAGATACACCTCGTCGCCGGCAGTGGTATCCATCACGACCACCTCCACGCGTTCTCGCCGCCCCGATCCACGCCCAGCCTCCCGGAACGGACCGGAGATGCGCAAACGAGGCCTGCGGATTCCGGGTGGATGACTGCGTTCGCCCGCCTGGGACACTTGCTGAGTTGTACAAGTATCAGATAAACATGGCCACCCAGAATCGCGCGGCCATTGCGTGGACGATGCCGCGTTGCAGTGCACAGCCGCAGATCACGAGTGAAGAGGAAGACAGCGCCGGAATGAGTCTGTACACGGTCGTACGCCACCCTCGCGTCCACGCGCGCAGGCGCCACAGGCCCCCCCAGGTCGAGGACCTGGCGATCCGCCACATCATCGAGCACATGGGCGAATGCCGCCCCAGGCCCGCCGCCGGTCAGGCGAGCTGAGTTGGACCGACGGGGAGGAGACCCGCAGCCGGGCCCGCGGGAGCGGGCGCGGTTGACAGGCCCCGGCGGGGTCCTGGTGCTGGTCGGGATCGCGGCCGTCAGCGCGCTGGCCGACGGGCTCACCGAGGGCGGGCCGGGCCTGATTCTGGACGTCGGCCTGGTCCTCGGCGCGGTGGTCGCCGCGATGTCGACCAGTGCCCGGGCGATGTGGCTGATCATCCCGATGCCACCGCTGGTGTTCTCGGTGATGGCCGTCGCCGCCGGCGTCGTCGGGGATCAGAACACGAGCAGGTCGTTGACGCGGCTGGCCACCGCGGCAGCCACCTGGATCACCAAAGGCTTCGTGGCCATGGTGGCGGCCACCCTGCTCGGCGTCATGGTCATCGTTGTGCGGGCGGCCAACCGCCGCTTCTGAAAGAGAGGGGTCAATCCGCGCACGGCGCGGATCGGGCTGCCACGTAAGGAATACGGGTCCGCGCGGATCCGCGCTCTGGGGAGGCAACGTGGGGTACGGCGAGGACCGGCCGGCAAGACCGGCCATGCGGGCAAGACGGCCACCGGCTCGCCCCCGGTCGCCGGACCGGGGTCGTGGTCCCCGGCCGGGGCGCTCACGGTCGCCCGGGCGGCGGGACGCTCATCGCGTGGCGGGAGTCGTCGCCTACGCGCTCACGTGCTCGCTCTCCGCCCTGGTCCTGGTGGTGAGCGGGTTCGGGTACTTCTTCTACGACAACCTGCGGAGCCTGGGGTCCTCGCACGCGATCGACGGCTCGGCACCCAAGTCCAAGGACGGTGCGGTCAACATCCTGCTCATCGGGCTGGACAGCCGGAAGGACCAGAACGGCAACGACCTGCCGGTCGCGATCCTGGACCAGCTGCATGCCGGCAGCAAGCAGGGGGTCGACAACGGGGTCGGCGGATACAACACCAACACCCTGATCCTGCTGCACGTGCCCAACGACGGCAGTAAGGCCACGGCGTTCTCGATCCCGCGCGATGACTATGTGACGTACTACCAGGCGCTCGGCCCCCAGCAGCACGGAAAGATCAAGGAAGCCTACGGCGTCACCAAGTACTACAGAGAGCTCCAGCTCTCCAAACAGGGCGTCCACGGCAGCGCGCTGGAGCACCAGGGACGTGAAGCCGCGCGGAAGGCCACCATCGCCACGGTCCAGGACCTCACCGGTGTGCCGGTCGACCACTTCGCCGAGATCAACCTGGCCGGATTCTACGATCTGGCCACCGCGCTCGGCGGGGTTGAGGTCTGCCTGAAACACGCGGTGAAGGACTCCTACTCCGGAGCGGATTTCCCGGCGGGCCGACAGCACCTCAACGGCTCCCAGGCACTGGCGTTCGTGCGGCAGCGTCACGGCTTGGACAACGGCGACCTGGACCGCACCCACCGCCAGCAGGCGTTCCTGTCCTCGGTGACTCACCAGTTGCGCACCCAGGGCGTCTTCGGCGATCTGGGCAAGATGCAGGGCCTGCTGAACGTCGCGAAGAAGGACGTCGTGATCGACGCCGGCTGGGACGTGCTCGGCTTCGCCCAGCAGGCACAGAACCTCACCGGGGGGAAGATCGAGTTCCACACGCTGCCGATCGAACGGTACGGCCTCATCCATGGCCAGGACGTGAATATCATCGACCCGGCCAAGGTGAAGGGCATCGTCCAGTCCACTTTCTCCGGCAAGAGGTCGACCGCCCCGAGCCCTGGCACGAGCGCGGCCTCCGCGGCCCCGTCCACCGTCGACGTGCTGAACGGTGGCGGGAGGGCCGGCCTGGCCGTGCGGATCGCCGACCGGCTCGCAGGCCAGGGGTACCTCAAGGGCAACGTCGGCAACACCAGGGTCCGGTCCCGTACCGCCGTGCGGTACGGCACCGGCGCCAACGCGGCCGCCCGGCAGGTCGCGCGCGCCTTCGGCGTCACCGCGACCGCGGACCCCACCGTGTCGGCCGGCCACGTGGAGATCGACCTCGGCCGGAACGCCGCCATGCCGAACCTCCCGACCGCTACCAAGCCCACCGGTACCAAGCCCACCGCCCAGCCCCAGGCCATCCCCACCAGCGGGGCGCAGGGCGGCGCCGTCGAGGGCGGCGGCATCCCCTGCGTCAACTGAGTCTCGGAGGCCTCACACGCCGGGCGGCGTCGCCGGCGCGGCGTGGCCGGCTGCGGGAACAAATCCAAGTCCGCCGCATATCGCCGACCGCCGTACCGGCACAGTGATCGCGCAGCAGGCCGCCGGAGTACATTTGCTGACCACCTACCACGCCTCCACCAGCAGTGACGTCGCATTGTCCGTACGCTCCGCCTCCACCCAGGAAGGCCCCTCTTGCTCCGGAGAATCCTTGTCGTCTTGACGGCACTTATGGCGGGAATCCTCATACCGGCCCTGGCAGGGAGCCAGGCCGAGAACGCGAGGGCGATAGCGGACACCTCCGGGCGTACGGCCTCCAATGTCGTGCTGATCGGCGTGCCGGGACTGCAGTGGGCTGATCTTTCGCCGGTCACCAGCCCGGTCCTGTGGCGACTGGCGGGCGAGGGCTCGATCGCCTCGCTGTCGGTCCGTACGGTGGGAACCTGGACCTGCCCCATGGACGGCTGGTTGACGGTGTCGGCCGGCACGCGCGCGGCGTACCCGCGGGTCCCGTGCGGGCAGCTCCCGGGCGACCCGAAGCGCCAGGGTGGCTCCTGGTACAGCCAGACCGTGCCGACCGCCCGGCAGATCAACATGAAGTCCAACTTCCGCGCCGCCGTGGGCTCACTGGGCGACGTCGTACACCGGGCGGGTGCCGGCACGGCGGCGATCGGCCCGGGCGCCGCGCTGGCCGCCGCCGACTCGCAGGGACGACTCGACGCGTACGCGCCGAGCCCGGAGACCTTCCGGGGCTGGGGCCGTTACCGGGTCACGATCGTCGACCTGGAGAACGTCGTCCGGCCGTACCTTGGCGCCGGGGTGAGCCCGCAGCGGACCGCCAAGGTCGGCGTCGCACAGCGGACCGCGGCCGTCCGGGAGGCGGACGCCGAGATCGGCAAGATCCTTGCCGCGCTAGCGCCGAATACCAGCGTCATTGTGGGCGGCCTGTCCGACGAATCCAACATCCCGCACCTGCGCGCCGTCGTCGCGCACGGGCCCGCGTTCGCACCCGGCCACTACATCAGGTCGTCGTCGACCCGGCGCGACGGAATGACGATCCTGCCCGACGTCACCGCGACCGTGCTGGCCACCGCCGGGCTGCAGATCCCCGCCCAGGTCGTGGGCGTCCCCTGGACCAAGGGCGGTACGCGGGGCGACCTGTCGGGCGCGGCGGCGAAGCTGCGCGGGCAGGACGTCGGGGCACAGACCCTGCGCGCGACGCTGCCCGGGTTCTTCATCGCCTTCGTGATCTGCCAGCTCCTGGTGTACGCCGTCGCCACCCTCGCCCTCCGGGGCGGCCACGGCACCGGGTGGCGTCCCCGGGTACTGGCCCTCGCCCGGACCCTCGCGCTCGCCGGCGCCGCGGTTCCCGTATCGACCTACCTGGTGAACCTGCTGCCGTGGTGGAAGGCGGCCCAACCGGACCCGACGCTGTTCGCCGGAGTGATCGCCTGTGCCGCGCTGCTGGCGGCGGTCGCGCTGGGCGGGCCATGGCGTCGTGATGTCATGGCCCCTGGCACGATCCTGGCCGGGATCACCGCGATCGTGTCCGGGGTGGACCTGCTGCGCGGCAGCCCGCTGCAGATGAACAGCCTGATGGGGTATTCGCCGCTGGTCGGCGGACGCTACTACGGGCTGGGCAACATCGCGTTCGCGACCTTCGCGACCGGCACGCTGTTCTTCGCCGCCGGGATCGCTCATGTACTGCTGCGCCGCGACCGTCGCGGCTGGGCCGTCGCGGTCGTCATCGTGCTCGGCGCCATCGCCGACGTGCTATCAGGTTCACCCGGTCTCGGCGCCAAATTCGGCGGCACCATCGCCCTCGTCCCCGGTACGGCGGTCGCCGCGCTCATCGTCGCCGGAAAACGGGTGACGCTCACGCGGGTGCTCTTCTTCGCCGGTCTTGGCGTGGCCATCATCACCACGATCTGCTATCTGGACTACCTGCGGCCGCCCGGGCAGCGCACCCACCTGGGCCGCTTCGCCGAGCAGGTACTGCAGGGCGACGCCGTGCCCGTGGTCACCCGCAAGATGCAGGCGATGCTGCACACCGTCGGCAACATCCCGCTCACCCTGCTGGTCGCGGGTGGGCTGCTCTTCCTGTTCTACGCACTGCTCCGTAACAAGGACCGCGGAGGCAAGGGCACCGGACCGCTGGCGGTGGCATACGAGCGCGCCCCCGCGCTGCGAGCCGGTCTGAGCGCCACCCTGGTCACCTCGATGAGCGGCTTCGCCGTCGAGGACTCCGGGATCGCGGTGCCGGCGATCGCGCTGACCCTTGCCGTACCCCTGGCCTTCGCCGCCAGCGCCCGCGCCCACCGGCTCGCCGACGAGTCCGAGGCGGACCCCGAGTCGGCCACCAGACCCACCTCATCCGCCGAAGGCGCGGGTGATTCGACCCGGCTGCGGTGACACAAATCCGCTTATGCCGTCGGTCGAGCGCGTTTCAGGGACCGAGGTCCCAGAACATGCGGTAGTACCGGGTCCGATCGGATCGGGCGGCGCACCGTAGGCGTCGAGGAGACCGCGCCGCCCGGGCGCGGGTCAGTGGCCCGCTGCCAGCTGCACGACGCGCACCACCACGAGGACCATGGCGATGAGCAGGTAGGTGCGCAGGGCGGCCAGCCCGATCTTGCGGCCGGTTGAGATCACCGGGGCGGGCAGGTCGTCCAGCGGCGGCATCCGCCAGTCCTGACGTCCCGTCCGGTCGACCGCCCGACTGCCGGCCCAGCCCTTACGGTGACGCCGCGCCAGGGCGTATCCGACGGCGGCGATCCCGGCCACGGCGCAGGTCGCCATGATCGACAGGATCGCGCCCGATGAGATGCCCGGGAACACAACGGCGGCGGTGAGGACCACCGAGAGCGTGACCAGGACGGCGACGACGATGGCGGTGAAGGCGTTCATGGCCTTGCCGTTGACCCACGGCCCGAGCACGGCACGATCGTTGCACAGCAACAACAGGAACACCGACGCCGAGGGGAGCAGGACCCCGGCAAGGGTCTGCACGCCCTCGGTGAGCAGACCCAACGGCGAGCCCGGAATGACCACGATGACCGCGGAGATGACGACCAGCCCGGCGAAGACCGCGTAGAAACCGCGGGCGTCGCGCACACCACGGTGCAGGGAGTGCTTGAGACCGAGCACGTCGCCGATCGCGTACGCGGTCGACAGCGAGACCGCGGAGGCGCCGATGATGGAGGCGTCCAGCAGGGCGATCGCGAACAGCACCCCGGCGGTCTTGCCCTCATAACGCTCCAGGCCGGTCGCGACGCCGCCGGAATCGGTGAAAGCACCGTGACCGCGCAGGGCGGCGGCGCAGAACCCCATCATGGCCGCGCCGGCGACGATGACGATGGCGATGCCGAGCCACAGGTCGGCACGCTCGTAGCGGATGAAGCGGGGGGTGATGCGCTTGTCGATGACGTAGGACTGCTGGAAGAACAGCTGCCAGGGCGCGACGGTGGTCCCGACGATCGCGATGATCAGCATCATCACATCGGCCAGGCGCCCGCCGCCCGGGATGCCGGGCACGGCGAAGTCGTGCGCCATCTGCCCGATACCGGGGTGGGCGATGAAGTAGACCGGCACCAGCAGCAGGCTGCCCAGGCACAGCGCCACCGCGGTCCGCTCGAACCGGCGGAAACTCCCGGTGGACGCGGCGAAGATGACCACGACGGCAGCCACCAGCACACTCGCGGCCTTGGGCAACCCCAGGTAGGTGACGGCGAGCGAGACGCCGATGAACTCCGTCACGATGGTCAGCGCGTTCAGGATGAACAGGTCGATCACGCTGAACGCGCCCCAGAACTTCCCGAACCGTTCCAGGATCAGCCGGGCGTGGCCGACGCCGGTGACCGCACCCAGCCGCAGCACCATCTCCTGGTTGACGTACAGCACCGGAATCAGCAGCGCGAGCGTCCACAGCAGGCGGGTGCCGTAGTTCTGACCGGCCTGGCTATAGGTGCCGAACGCGCCGGCGTCGTTGTCGCCGACCATCACGATCAGACCCGGACCGATGATCGCCAGCAGCGTCTTCAACCTGGCGGACAGGCCGTTGCGGGCGCCGACATCGCCGGCCTTGATCGTGCCGAGCGCACCCCGGATGTCACCGACATGCGCGTCGTCCAGCACCGCGGTACGCGGCCCGGAACGTGCGGTCGCCTTCAGATCGGTCATGTGAACCTCCCTCGCCCCGCCTCGGCGGGGCTGTCGGGGGGCACGCAGCAGCAATCCTCCCTGCGCAAAAGCGCAGAACACCACCCACAACGGCAACAGGCCGCTGGGTCAAGGACGAGGACGGGCGCGGAGTATCGCGCAGGGAAGGTGGTTACCGCGTGCCGGAAGAATACGAGGACAGGCGGACGCGGGGCCGATGATGGCCCTCGCTACTACAACTGCAATCCATGTCTCTCGCCTCCTCCCGGCCGAAGCGCACGCGGGCGCTGCATCGACGCGGCAAGGAGCGGACCGGCCCGCAATGGCCGGCTCACCCCAAACTCGTCAGAGCTTTGGCACTCCACGGCGTGATCCCGGCGATACGGGAAGCCACTTGGGGTCACCCCTTAAGCCGGGGAAACCTGTCCTGATCCGGAGCGTCTCTCGACGGGTGGGATCAGTGGCCTATGTCCGTGAAGACGCCTCACCGAACGAGGTGCCTCTTCCAACACCACCATCGTAGGCCCGAAACCACCCCAACACTCACATCACCCCGACACCTTGACGCGGCCTTAACCTTCTCGCCGCCCATGCGCAGCGCGGAAAGGGGCCGGATGACATGCCCCGGCCGTGCTCTGGGCGGGGCATGAGGTCAGCGGCGTCTGGAGCGGTGAAACAGTGCCACGGCAAGGGCGGTGACCAGGACCGCCAGGACGGCGAGGCCGATCATTTGCGCGTTATGACTGTAGTGCGGCAGGTGGGATACCAGATCGTTCATCGTTGTCAGTCCCCCTTGGCAGCATGCTGGGCATGAGCGACCGCCTCGACGATGAGGCTGCGAACGTGGTCTCCGCGCAGCTTCGGCATGCCGTGTTACCCCACGATCAGGTTTCCGCAGGTGGGAAACCATACCGGCCGTAAAGACGGACGAAGCACGCCGAGGAGAGGACGCGCCGGCTCCTCAACCCGTCCGGCCGCCGCTCATACAGCATCACCTCCTCCTGCCCACCAGGCCCGATGGGCTGGACGAGGCGCCCTCCCACACGCAGCTGGTCGACGAGAGGCGGCGGCACCTCGGGAAAGGCCGCCGAGACAAGCACGGCGTCATACGGCGCATAGGCCGATACCCCGCGGGTTCCATCGCCGACCAGGACCACAACGTTTTCGATTCCCTGCGCCGCGAGGTTCCCCCGCGCCTCCTCTGCCAGGTCCGACCAGATCTCGATACTGACGACGCAAGCGGCGAGACGGGCCAGCAGCATGGTCTGATATCCATGGCCGGTGCCGACCTCCAGCACCCGCTCACCGCCCATCAAGCCCAAAGCCGCGACCATCGTGGCTGACAGTGACGGCTGTGTGGTGACCTGACCATGAGGTAGCGGGATGGGTTGGTCGTTGTAAGCCATCCCGACGCATCCGCGCGGAACGAACTCGGCACGCGCTGTGGTCCGGACCGCCTCCAGCACGCGGCCATCGGTCACGCCCGCAGCCCGTACGGCCGAGACGAGATCGTCGGGATCAACGCCGCTGCGGTGCCGTCTCACACGATCAGCCCTTCCCACCAACGTACTGCGCGGCACTGTTTCATCTGGCCCGGTCACGGGGCCCTTTATGGCACCCATACGCTTGGGGAAACTTCGGGTATCAGGTTCGGTTGCCGGGACATTCGTCGAGGCCGTGGTTGTGGTACCAGCAACCCCCGGAGGGTGCGGTGTCAAAGCGGGTGGCCTCGATGGCGTTGCCCTCCAGGTCGTTGTCGTGGACCCACCCTGATTCGCAGGTGCCGTTGTCGGTGACGCGCAGGCCGTGGGTCTGGGTCTTGCGGGGCTGGCTGTCCCAGACCCGGTTGTCGTGGATGGTGGGGCTGTAGGTGGCGGCGGCCAGCGTGATGCCGGCCCTGACGTCAGGGGCATCAGGCAACCTGTACGGGGCGCCTGGGGGTGGAGTGCCTTCCGGCCACGCCGTCGTCGAGCCGGGGCGGACCGGGGCGAGGGTGAGCTCGGTGGCGCTGTTGGTCATGACGATGGCCTGTTGCGCGGCGGCCGCGACCCACTTGCCGGCATGTCCGTTCGGTAGCCAGTCCGCGGCGGTGTCGATCAGCGACAGGGAGGTGTAGAACACGGTGTCACCTTCGCCCGAAAAATCCGGTTCGGCTTGCCGGCCGTTGTTGCGCACCCTGTTTCCGGCCATGGCCGGGTCGGTGAGGGCGGAGCCGACGAGGATGCCGTCGAGGGCGTTGTCCCAGATTTCGTTGCCGTCGATGATCATGTCGGCGGCGGGCTCCTGACCGCCGCCGGCGAGGTTGTGCTGCCAGTACCCGTAGCGGCCATTACGGCTGATGCGGTTGCCGAAGAAGGTATACGGGCCCGGGGTGTTGCCGACCGCGACTCCATCCCAGACGTTGTCTTCGATGACGCAGCCGGTCACGATGCCGCCACGTCCGGCGACTGATGATGTGCCGAGGGAGGAGACGTCATAGCCGGCCTGGTGGTTGGCGGTCATGGTGCAGGCGGAGACGATGAGCCCGTCGGCGCCCCAGTCGGAGATGCCGAACTGGTTACCTTCGGAGTGGCAGCCGATGACGCGGATGCCACGGGTCGGGGCCCAGTAGCTCTTCTGCAATTCGACGAAGATCCCGTTGGTGCCGTTGCGCACGGCGGTGCAGGCGGTGACGGTGCACCGCTCGGTAGCCCCCCAGCCGCCGATGCCGATACCGATGCCGGCGCCGCCCATCCACTCGCCCTTCTCCAGCCGCCCGCAGTGTGCGACCAGCACGTTGTCGATGAACGTGTCCTGCAGGAAGTCACAGCCCAAGCCGGTGGCGGGGGTGTCATGGATGTACAGGTCGTGGAAACGGCCCCGCAGGACGTACTGCAGCCCGAGCCCTTTGGCGAGCACGTTGTAGACGGGCAGGATGAGGCCGGAGCCGTCGATCTCCAAGCACGCGAAGGTGCAGTCGGCTATGTGGTTGCCGCGGCTGGCACCGTGCTCGACGGCGGTGAAGTAGGCAAGCGGCGTCGGGGAGGCCGGATTACCCGGGTTGGCCAGGACGAACCGGGTGGCGGCCGGGCCTGCTCCGATCAGGGAGATCCCGCTTCGCCAGATCGTGCCTTCATCCTGGATCGAGTACACCCCCGACGGACAGTAGATCGTACGAGGCTGACCATCGGCGGCGTAAGCCGCCCCGAGCTCGTCGACCAGCGCCTGCAGGGCCGGCTGGTCATTGGTGACCCCGTCACCGGCGAGACCATGATCGCGGCCGTTGTAGACGAAAGGGTCCGCCGAGATGGGGTCGGCGACCGTTCCCCCGTTTCCGGCCCGTCCCCGGTCCCCAGGGACGCGGGGGTTCGCAGCGCCGCGCCCGCCGCCGGCCCCGCCACCGACCCCGCCGCGGGCATCCGGACCCATACCTTCGGGCAGACGCATCTGGTTCTCCTATCGGCGAAGCCGACGGGCGCTGACGGCACCCATTCCGCTGTCGGCCCGTCTACCGGCCCTGCCGGGCGTCCGACGTTCGCGACCTCCCACGGGTGGCAGTCTGCGGGTCGTGCTCACGACACAGGCGGTCAGCGCTACGTACGCGGCGTCCGATGGTCAACCGGTTCTGGTTCACGGCTCCCCCTGTATGCGGTTTCCCCGTTCGTGGGGACAAAACGCACATTGAGCCCGGACTTGCCCAGGTTGCGGCATGGCCGCCGCCCGGGCCGGTTCCCCACCGAGCGTTGTCCGACAGTGGGCCCGGCACCGCCGTTACGACTCACTCCCAGGTTCTGGAGCGGGCCCCGGGTCAGCCACGGCCTTCAGGGGTGGGGCGGGTAACCTGGTCAAGGAGAGCTCGACGGCAGCAGCGCGATGCATCCGGCCAGTGGCCGTGGCGCGTGAGACCCGCCGGCCAGCCGCACACCCGACTGCCAGGTTGATCAGCCCGGCGTTGTCGCGACGCCATTGTCACAAAGTCGACTATCCGGCCAGCCGCGGTGAGCTGGTCGCGCATGCGCAGCGAAGGCGAACGGGTCGGTTCGCGCGAGGCGGGATCGAGCACCACGGCGCGCAGTGCGTGACGGATCCGCCGACGCATCGCCTCGTGCACGCCGATCCTGACAAGGGGGTTGAGTATGGGTAGCTCGGGCACCGGTGGTCCGCACAAGGTAGTGCTGGCCACTTTCCACAGTCACGACGCGGCCCAGCACGCAGTCGACATCCTGGCTCAGCACAAGTTCCCGGTCGAACATGTCACCATCGTCGGCACCGGTTTGCGGTGGCAAGAGCAGGTGCTCGGCCGCTTGACGCTGGTGCGGGCGGTGCTGCTCGGCGCGGGTACCGGCGGCTGGATCGGCCTGTTGATCGGCCTCGTTTTCTGGGTCGTGACCCCGTGGGCGCCCTGGGCAGTGGGGTCGGGAATCGTGCTCGGTGCGCTGTTGGGTGCTGTGTGGGCCGCGATCGCCTACGTCATGCGGCGCCAGGCCTTCGCCGCCGTGCCGGCTGTCATCGCCGACCGCTATGACATCTTGGTCGATGCCGAGTACGCCGAAGAGGCCCGCCGCATCCTCACCGCCGCACTGCCGGCCGCCCTGCAATCCGGCTAGCCGACCGGCACGTCGGCGCGCTGATCACCGGGTCGGCCGGTACCTCACCTGCTACGCGCCGTTGAGCGCTCACCCGCTCAGCGGGAACGGCCGGACGGGGCAGTCCGGGATCGTCCTAAGCAGGTCGATGAGCTGGCGGGCGTTGGTCTGGGCGTAGTCGCGGTAGCAGTTCTTCATGATCACGTGCGTGCTCGACGTCTGTCTAGCGAGTTCGCACACTCTCGGTGCCCACTCCTTCAGCTCCTCGAGGGAGTAGAGATACCCGAAGCGTTCATATTTGTTACGGCTGGTCCACTTGTCGCTGCGACCATGGAAACGAACCTCCGCCAGATCGGCAGTGGCCGCCACCACCGGTGGGACAGAGCACGGATAGCCCTGCGGCATGTCAACGCACACGTAAGGAATCGCGTACGAGCGGAGGAAGTCGAGCGTCTCTTCCTGGTTCTCCTCACTCATCCAGGTCCGGTTGCGGAACTCCACCGCGATCCGCAGCGGTTCGCAGTGCCGCTTGCAGTCCAGGACGTAGTGCTTGTTCCGCTTGCCGATCGGGAACCAAGGCGGGAACTGGAAGAGCACCGCCCCGAATTTTCCGGCCTCCCAAAGCGGCAGCAGCGCGGACACGAAGCGTTCCCAGACCTG
>JAOPYL010000048.1 GCA_025964625.1 Actinoallomurus sp.
GCGCCGATGCTATGACACCCATCTCCGCCGGCGGGGCGATTCCGCGAACATGGTCACGGACCGCCTCGTCTCAGCCACGCCAGGCCTCTCGGTAGGCTGGCGATCATGAGCCTGGTCGTGCGGGAACGATTGACAGACGACGAGGTCATCGCGGCCTTGGAGGTCGCCGAAGAGGCGTCGGAGGCCGATGGCGTGCGGCCGTTGGGCGAGAGTTCGCTGCTGCGGCTGCGGGACGGCGGCGGAGCCGTACTCGCCTATGACGGGGGCTCGCTCGCCGGAGTGGGCATCCTCGACGGCGACTCGGGTGAACTCGTGGTCCGCCCCGCCCTCCGGCGGCGCGGCCACGGACGGGCCATCGCCACCGCGCTGCTGGGCCAGGCGGGGTCGCTGAAAGCGTGGGCGCACGGGGAACTGCCCGGTGCCGTGGCGCTCGCCAGATCGCTGGGCTTCGAGCGGTTCCGCGCGCTGTGGAAGATGCGGCGTCCCCTCGGCGGGCCACTGCCCGAGATCACGACGCCGCCGGGCGTACGGCTGCGCACCTTCGAGGTCGGTGCGGACGAGGACGCGTGGGTGCGGGTCAACGCGCGGGCCTTCGCCGACCATCCGGAACAGGGCAGGTGGACTCGCGCGGACCTGGAGCGCCGGCAGCGCGAGGCGTGGTTCTCACCCGAGGGCTTCTTCCTGGCCGAGCGGAACGGCGAGCTGATCGGCTTTCACTGGACGAAGGTCCACGCGGCCGAGGCGGCGGGACGCGGCCAGGGGGGCGCGGCACTGGGCGAGGTGTACGTCGTCGGCGTCGACCCGTCCGCGCAGGGTCTCGGGCTGGGCAGGCTGCTCACGCTGGCCGGGCTGCACCACCTGAAGAGCGTCGGGCTGCCGGCGGTGATGCTCTACGCCGACGAGTCGAACGCGCCCGCCATCGCGCTGTACGAGAAGCTCGGCTTCGCGCACTGGTCGACGGACGCGATGTACCGCTCCCCCCGGCCCGCGGCCGACGACCCGCTACCGGACGGCCACCGGCTCTGACTAGCCCGGGTCCAGGGGCGTTAACCGCACAGATGCCGCACGTAACACCTTTTTTCGCAAGACGTCACGTCTGAGTTCATTCTGCGTTCACCTGGATCGGAGTGACTGGACACCTCTCCTCCTTAGCGTCGGGCTCGACGGTGGTCCCGTGCTGGATGAACGCCGGGGACGGCCGCCCAACTACCTTGAGGAGAACCTTCGGTGATGATCGGCACACGGCTGGCCGCCCTCGGCGGCGTGGCCCTTGCGGGTGCGCTCGCGCTGACCGCGTGCGGCTCCGACAACAACTCGACCTCGTCGAGCGGCGGCAGCGGCAGTACTTCGGCCGCGTCAATCGGTGTGACGTGCGGAAAGGGCACCGTTACGGCCTCGGGCTCCACGGCTCAGGCGAACGCCATGTCCACGTGGACCAAGGCTTATCAGCAGGCGTGCTCCGCGGCGACCATCAACTACCAGGGCGTGGGCTCCGGCGCCGGCATCCAGCAGTTCACCGCCGGCTCCACGGCGTTCGCGGGCTCGGACTCGGCGCTGAAGCCCCAGGAGCACGGCCCCGCCGACCAGCGCTGCAAGTCCGGCAAGGCCATCGACCTGCCGATGGTGACCGGCCCGATCGCGGTCGTCTACAACCTTCCCGGCGTGGACGGCCTGAACATGTCGCCGAAGAACCTGGCCGCCATCTTCTCCGGCAAGATCACCAAGTGGAACGACCCGGCGATCGCGAAGGACAACGCCGGCGTGAAGCTGCCGGCGACCGCGATTCAGACGTTCCACCGCTCCGAAGACTCGGGGACCAGCGAGAACTTCACCAAGTTCCTCAAGGCGGCCTCGGCCGGCGCCTGGAGCTACGCCCCCGGCAAGAAGTGGATCGCCCCCGGCGGACAGGGAGCGAAGGGCTCCGACGGCATCGCGCAGGCGATCAAGCAGACCCAGGGCGCGATCAGCTACGACGAGTACTCCTACGCCACCAACAGCAAGCTGCAGATGGCCAAGGTGGCCAACGGCTCCGGTGAGTTCGTGCAGCTGACCTCCGACAGCGCCGCCAAGGCCGTCGAGGCCGCGCAGGTGGTCGGGCAGGGCAACGACCTGGCACTGCAGATCGACTACGCGACCAAGCAGAAGGGCGCGTACCCGGTCGTGCTGGTGACGTACGAGATCACCTGCGAGAAGGGGCTCGCGGCCGACCAGTTGAAGCTCGTCCAGTCCTTCCTGTCCTACGTCTCCAGCGACAAGGGGCAGAGCGGTCTGACGCAGCTCGGCTACGCGCCGCTGCCCACGACGCTCCAGCAGAAGGTCCAGACGGTCGTCAAGGGTCTTTCCTGATCCATGACCACTGACGTCATCGAGTCGGGAGGCGGACTGGACAGGTCCGCCTCCCGACGCGTGCGCCGCGGAGACCAGATCTTTCGTCTGGCGTCCAGCGGCGCCGGCATCCTCCTGCTCGCCATCATGGCCGCGATCGCGGTCTTCCTCATCGTCAAGGCCATCCCGGCGCTGCAGAAGAACTCCGCGAACTTCTTCACGGAGAAGACGTGGAACCCCAACGCCCAGCCGGCCACGTTCGGGATCGCCGCACTCGCCTTCGGCACGGTGCTGTCGTCGCTGCTGGCGCTCGTCGTGGCCACCCCGATCGCGATCGGGGTGGCGCTGTTCATCACGCACTACACGCCGCGCCGGATCTCCGGTCTGCTCGGCTACGTCATCGACCTGCTGGCGGCCGTGCCGAGCGTCGTGTACGGGCTGTGGGGGCTGGCGTTCCTCGTGCCCCGGATCCAGTCGCCGGAACAGTGGTTGCAGAAACACCTCGGCTTCATCCCGCTGTTCGGCGGCGACTCGGTGAGCGGGCGGTCGATCCTCACCGGGTCCATCGTGCTCGCGATCATGATCCTGCCGATCATCGCGGCGATCTCCCGTGAGGTCTTCCTGCAGGCCCCGAACGCCCAGGCGGAGGCGGCTCTGGCGCTCGGCGCGACGCGCTGGGAGATGATCCGGATGGCCGTTCTGCCGTTCGGCCGCCCCGGCGTGGTCAGCGCGGCGATGCTCGGCCTGGGCCGTGCGCTGGGTGAGACCATCGCCGTCGCCATGGTCTTCCCCGCCGCCTTCACGGTCTCGTTCCGCATCCTGACACCGACCGGCAACAGCATCGCCGCGAACATCGCCAACGGCTTCGGGGAGTCCGGTCCCACCGGGCGAGGCGCTCTCATCGCCTCCGGCCTCGTCCTCTTCGTCATCACTCTGGTGGTCAACATGGCGGCCCGGCTGATCATCGCCCGCCGCAAGGAGTACTCGAGGGCGGGCGCATGACGGGAATCTCGTTCGCACGCAAGCTGAAGGACAGGCTGGTGTTCGGCCTGGTGTGCCTCGCGTTCATCGTCGCGGTGGCCCCCCTCGTGTCGGTGCTGTGGATGCTCGTCAAGAACGGCATGAAGCGCTTCGACATGAACTTCTTCACCCACTCGATGCGCAACGTGGGACCGCTGGACAACAACGGCGGCGCGTACCACGCGCTTCTCGGCACTGTCGAGCAGGTGGGCATCGCGGCGGTGATCGCCATCCCGATCGGCCTGCTCACCGCGGTCTATCTCATCGAGTACGGCGGCAACCGCCGGCTCGGGCGAGTGATCAGCTTCTTCGTCGACGTCATGACCGGCGTGCCGTCGATCGTCGCGGGCCTGTTCGTCCTGGCGTTCTGGGTTCTCGGCCTGGGCATGGGCTTCTCGGGCTTCGCCGGGGCGATGGCGCTGTCCATCCTCATGATGCCGGTCGTCGTGCGCTCGGCCGAGGAGATGCTCAAGCTGGTTCCCGACGAGCTGCGTGAAGCCAGCCTGGCGCTCGGGGTGCCGAAGTGGCGCACGATCATCTCGGTCGTGCTGCCGACCGCGTTCACCGGCATCATCACGGGCATCGTGCTCGCCATCGCCCGTGTCATGGGAGAGACCGCTCCGCTGCTGCTGACCGTCTTCGGGCTGGACTCCATCAACCCCAACGCCTTCAACGGCCCGCAGGAGTCACTGCCGCTGTACATCTTCCAGCAGGCGGGCATGCCCAACCAGCCGGCGATCGACCGCGCCTGGACCGCGGCCCTCGCCCTGATCTTGATCATCATGGTGCTCAACCTGGTGGCGCGTCTGCTCGGATGGTGGCGTGCGCCCGCCAAGAGCCGATAGAAGGAGTTCCGAGAATGGCCAAGCGGATCGAGGTCTCCGGGCTTGCCGCCTACTACGGCAAGACCCGGGCCATCGAGGACATCTCGATGACGATCGAGCCGCGTCAGGTGACGGCGTTCATCGGTCCTTCGGGCTGCGGCAAGTCGACGCTGCTCCGGACGCTGAACAGGATGCACGAGCTGACCCCTGGCGCCCGGGTCGAGGGCAAGGTACTGCTCGACGACGACGACCTGTACGGCACGGACGTCGATCCCGTCGTCGTGCGCCGGAACATCGGCATGGTCTTCCAGCGGCCCAACCCGTTCCCCACCATGTCCATCTTCGACAACGTCGCGGCGGGGCTGAAGCTGAACGGCGTTCGCCGCAAGGCGCAGCTGGCGGAGATCGTCGAGAAGTCCCTGCGCGGGGCGAACCTGTGGAACGAGGTCAAGGACCGGCTGTCCCGGCCGGGCGCGGGCCTGTCCGGCGGCCAGCAGCAGCGCCTCTGCATCGCCCGGGCCATCGCCGTCGAGCCGCAGGTGCTGCTCATGGACGAGCCGTGCTCCGCGCTCGACCCGATCTCCACGCTGGCGATCGAGGATCTCATCGCCTCGCTGAAGGGCCGCTACACGATCGTGATCGTCACTCACAACATGCAGCAGGCCGCCCGGGTGAGCGACACGACGGGCTTCTTCAACCTGGCCGCTCAGGGCCAGCCGGGCCGGCTGGTCGAGATGGACGACACCAACAAGATTTTCACGAACCCGGCCGAGAAGTCGACCGAGGACTACATCACCGGCCGCTTCGGCTGAGCGCGAAGACGCGAACGCCCGGGCGGTGTGGGCACCGTCCGGGCGTTCGCGCGTGGGTCAGCCGAAGAAGTGGATGATCCAGTACACGAGGGCCGCGACGCACGCGGACGCCGGGATGGTCAGGACCCAGGCCAGCACGATGTGGCCCGCCACGCCCCAGCGGACCGCCGACAGCCGCTTGGTGGAACCGACGCCCATGATGGCCGCCGTGATCGTGTGGGTCGTGGACACCGGCGCCTGCCAGATGAACGCGGTCGCGTACAGGATGCTCGACGCGGTCGCCTCGGCGGCGAAGCCCTTCGGGGGATCCAGCTCGATGACCTTACGGCCGAGCGTCCGCATGATCCGCCAGCCGCCGGCGTACGTGCCCATGGAGAGCACCGCGGCGCAGAGCAGGATGACCCAGACCGGCACGTGCGAGTCGCCGACCGCCTGGTAGCCGGTGGTCACCAGCGCCAGCACGATGATGCCCATGGTCTTCTGCGCGTCCTGCAGGCCGTGGCCGAGGGCCATCGCGGCCGCGGACAGCGACTGGATGATGCGGAACCGCCGCCCGACCCGGCCCGGGTGCGAGTGCCGGAAGATCCACAAGATGGCGACCATGACCAGGTAGCCCAGGATCACGCCGACCACCGGCGACAGCACCATCCAGAGCACGACCTTGTTGAACACCCCGGACCACAGCACATCGCCGGAGGCCGCGAGGGCCGCCCCGATCAGGCCGCCGACCAGCCCATGAGTGGACGACGAGGGCAGCCCGAAGTACCAGGTGATCAGGTTCCACGCGATCGCGCCGATCAGGGCGGCGGCGACGATCGTCAGGCCGTGCAGGTCCCTGGGCGGATTGATGATGCCGGTGCCGACCGTCTTGGCGACGCCCGTGCCCAGAAACGCTCCGACGAGGTTCATGACGGCGGCCAACGCCAGGGCCGCTCTCGGAGTCAGCGCCCGCGTGGAGACGGAGGTGGCGATCGCGTTCGCCGCGTCGTGGAAGCCGTTGGTGTAGTTGAAGATCAGCGCGATGCCGACAACGACGATGAGGGCCGTTAGCTCCACGCCCACGCTTCCTTCCTCGCCCGATGGCTCGGCAGGAGGCCTGCGTCACCGCGCGCTCGCAGCCCGGTCACGACTCTTTGACCGCGATGGTCTCGACCGTGTTGGCCACGTGCTCGAACGCGTCGGCCGCCGCCTCGAGTTGCTCGATGACCTCCTTGTACTTGAGCACGGTCAGCGCGTCGTACTCACCGCCGAACAGCTCGGCCAGCAGCCGCCGGTAGACCTGGTCGCCTTGGTTCTCAAGACGGTTGATCTCGATCCAGTACTCGCTGAGGTCCTTCATCCCGCGCAGACGCGGCATGGCCTCGGCGGTCAGCTCGGCCGCCCGCTCGAGCACCTCCACCTGCCCCACGACGTCGCGGGGCAGTTCCTCGATCTTGTAGAGCACCACCAGGTCGGCGGCCGCCTCCATGAAGTCCATGACGTCGTCGAGGCAGGACGCCAGGCGGTAGATGTCCTCCCGGTCGAAGGGTGTGATGAAGCTTTCGTTGAGCCTGCGCATGATCGCGTGAGTGAATTCGTCGCCCGCGTGCTCGCACGCGCGCATCTTCTCCGCGATCGCCTCACGGTTGGTGCCGTCGCTGATCAGCTCCACGAGCAACCTGGCGCCAGTGACCAGATTGTTCGCGGAATCCGCGAACATGTCGTAGTAGCTGTCCTCACGCGGCGTCAGTCGGAATCGCACGTCCTTCTCCTGAAGTGCGGGAACAGTCCGCTGAGGATCGTACGGCTAACCAGCAGGAAAGCGAACCTTCGCCCCCCCGTTACTTCACACCGACCGTCCCCGCACGCATGGTTGCCCCGCTTCGGCGCAATCACATGCTGTACCCACCCGGCCCGCGCTTGGGGGACGCGGGCCAAACGATCTATTGCAAGTTACCCTATGGGGGTATACGGTTCGGGCATGCACGGCTATGCCAAGGACAAGGACGCCTACCTGATCCGGTTGCGTCGCGTCGAGGGACAGGTGCGCGGCCTGCAGCGCATGGTCGCCGATGATGAGTACTGCATCGACGTTCTCACCCAGGTGTCGGCGGTGACCCGTGCGCTCCAGTCGGTCGCGCTCGGCCTCCTCGAGGACCATCTGGGCCACTGCGTCGCGCAGGCCATCGACGAGGGCGGCCCTGAGGCCGAGAAGAAGGTCAAGGAGGCCTCGGCGGCCATCGCTCGCCTTGTCCGCTCGTGACGAGAATAACACCCTGCCCCCGGCTCGATCGGCGAGGCCGCGGTGGCGGAGATCGTTCGCCGTGGCCGGCGCCCGCCTCGCGGAGACCACCGACCACGACGGCACTCACGACTCTGTTGCGTGACCTATCCCGAGCACCATGTCGATCTCGTCGACCGTCAACGGCCGTTCGGCTGTCGCGACGGCACTGAGCATCTCCGAGTAGAGCTCGATCTCATCAAGCGCAACACGGTCGTGGACGCGCAGATCGAGATTTGCCTGGCGCACCGCGTCCACCTCCGTTCGTCCCCACACCTGCAGACGAGGTTACGCGTCGCGTCCGTTTCCGCACATGACCCAAGAGGACCATTCGGCAGCCATCCCACAGGGTGGGGCGGAGGGCTACTCGGGTGACCGCTGGGACCGGCCCGGGGGTGGAGATCGGGGGCCTGCCGGGCTCCTCCAGTGTCCGGGTGCGCGGCGGCACCGGCGATGGTGGGACCACCCGGATCGCCCCGGAGTCGACACGCGTACCGCCGGCGGGATCGATGTACGTGGCCTGTGACGACCGCCCGTCTCGGGGTGCCCGGGGCCACCGGGTCCGGCATGCCTGCCCCCAGACCACCAGGCGATGGTGAACGGATGCCCATCATCGTTGCGGTCATCGGCAAACGTCAGATCCAGCGGGCTTCTCGATGCTGACGGCTCTTTTGGACGTAGGACTCCGGCGTGTACGCGAGGACCGCCCGGTCGTCGTCGGTCAGCTCGCGCACGACCTTTCCGGGAACTCCCGCGACGAGAACGCCGGAGGGGATCGTCTTACCTGGGCCGACGAGCGCGCCCGCGGCGACGAGCGAGCCCGCGCCGATGCGCGCGCCGCCGAGCACGATCGCACCGATGCCGATGAGCGACCCCGTCTCGACGTACGCGCCGTGGACCATCGCCTTGTGGCCGAGGCTCACCCGGTCCTCCAGCACGGCGGGCTCTCCCGGATCGGCGTGCAGGCAGCACAGGTCCTGGATGTTGCACTCCTCGCCGACCACGACCTCCTCTTCCTCGCCGCGCAGCACCGAGCCGTACCAGACGCTGGCCGCGCGCCCCAGCGTCACCCGCCCGACGACGACGGCGCCCGGCGCCACCCACGCCTCCGGATGAATGTCCGGCTCATGTTCACCCAGCGCACCACGGAAGAAGTCAGTCACGTTGATCGAGTCTAGGAGCGGCGGGCGGCCGGCCGCCCGCCGGGCACGTGCGGCCACCCGGCCAAGCGGCCCCCGGCGACCCCGGCGGTTCGGTAGGGTCTATTTTTCAAAAGAGCTAATTCGCGGTATCTATTCTGGGCGGACTCTTGGGTTCCGACAGCGGAGAGTCACGAATTCTCGCGAGTCGCCGCGTTCCCCTTGCGCGAAAGGGGTAGAAGCGTCGAGAGTCGTCCCAGACCTACCTTCGACCCCTTAGGGCAATGAGCAACGAAGCCGAGATTCTGCCGAACCTCCTCCGTGAGGAGTCGTTCGAGATCGTCATGCGCGGCTACAACCGCCGCCAGGTCGACGAATACATCGCCCGTACCCGCAACCAGATCCGCGAGCTCGAGGCGCGGTTGTCCCGGGCGCTCGACGAGGTCGAGCGTACGCGCCGGGAGATGACCGAGGCCCGCGAGACCCGTCGCCCCACCGGCGACGACCTCAGCGAGCGGCTCCGCCAGATCATCAACCTGGCGGAGGAGGAGGCCCAGTCCAAGCTGGGCGACGCGGACCAGAAGGTCACCCAGATCCGCCAGGACGCCGAGAACGAGGCCAAGCGCGTCATCGACGACGCCCATGGCAAGTCCGAGCGGGCGGTGGCCCAGGCCCAGGAGAACGCCAACCAGATGCTGTCGGCGGCCAAGCAGGAGGCCGAAAGGGTCCTGTCCTCGGCCAAGCAGGAGTCCGACAAGCTGGTCTCCGACGCCCGCAACGAGGCCGAGCGCACACTCACGAGCGCCGAACGCCGCTCGTCGGTCATCAACGAAGGCGCCTCGGAGCGGCTGGCCCAGCTGACGCGACAGCACGCGCAGGCGCTCGGCAGGCTCGGCGAGATGAGCGAGACCCTCGTCGCCCTGCTGCAGGCCGATGAGAGGGCCGGCCCGCTGGAGCAGATGGTGAACGACGCGGTCGCGGCCGGCGGGCCCGACGAGCAGGCGCCTCGCCCCGACACGCGCAGGTCCCCGGCCGGCAGGCCACAGCCGCGGCCGCAGCAGCCGCAGCAGCCGCAGGCGACCGCCATGGCCGCCGATCAGTCGGATCCGCGGCGGATCATCCAGGTGCCGCCGCCCGCGGACGACTCGAAGGAGTGACGAGCGCGATGGCGACCTGCCGCCGGCAGGTCGCCATCGCGATTGTCTAGAGTCTTGTTCTCGTGGACGCCGAACACCGGCCCGCGCGCGGCGCGGGCACCGTACGCCCGATCCGATACATGGGCGATCCCGTACTCCGCAGCGAAGGCGACAAGGTCAGGTCGTTCGACGCGAACCTGAGGCGTCTCGTCGAGGACATGTTCGCCTCGATGTACGCGGCCGACGGCGCGGGCCTCGCCGCGAACCAGATCGGCGTCTCGCTACAGGTGTTCGTCTACGACTGCGCCGACGACGCGGGACGCCGGCACGTCGGCCATGTGGTCAATCCGGTCCTGGTGGCCGCCGACGGAGAAACCCTCGACGCCGACGAGGGATGCCTGTCCCTGCCCGGGCTGCGGTTCGCGACGCCCAGGCACGCGCACGCGGTCGTCGAAGGGGTCGACATGGCCGGCAAGCCGCTACGCGTGGAGGGCAACGGCTACTTCGCGCGCTGCCTTCAGCATGAGAGCGGCCACCTCAAGGGTCAGCTGTACGTCGACACGCTGAAGGGGGCGACCCGCAAGGAGGCGCTCCGCGCCGTCCGCTCCGCCACCTGGAGCTCCTGACCACCCGGAACTCCCCGGCGAGACGCCGGCTCACTGGCGCCGGTCGTGCGCCGTCAGTCGTCGAAGCGGCCGGAGCGACCCCGCTTGACCGCCCCGCGCCGGCGCTTCCCCTCGAGGCGGCGCTGCTGCATCCGCCGGCTCGGCTTGGTCGGCCGCCGCGGCGTGGGCGGCGGGGCGGTCGCGTCGGCGAGCAGCGCGGACAGCCGGACCTTGGCCGCCTCGCGGTTGCGCAGCTGCGACCGGTGCTCCTCGGCGCGGATGGTGATCACTCCGTCGACCAGGCGCCCGGTGAGACGCCGCAGGGCCCTGTCCTTGTACGGCTGCGGCAACGCCGCCGACCGGGCCACGTCAAAGGACAGCTCCGCGGCGCTGTCACTGGTGTTGACGTGCTGCCCGCCCGGTCCGGACGAGCGCGAGAAACGCCAGCTCAGCTCGGCGTCGGGGATGACGACCGAGCCGCGGACACGCACCGGACCGGCCATAGGCCCGATTATCCCCAGTCCACCGGCTCCCTGTCGCCCCCATTTACCGCCGGACGCGGCCGCCGCCGGGTGCGCCACATCACACTCGTAGCGAAGCAAGTAGTTACTTACAATACTTTCATGACCGATGGCCTCTTCCAGGACCACGACCTGATCCGCGTGATCGGCCGGGAGGGCTTCCTGATCGCCTCCGGGGGCGCGGCATCGCTGCTCCAGACCGCCCACCCGAAGATCGCCCAGGGGGTCTACGACCACAGCTACACGGCCCAGGACCCGCTCGGCCGGCTCAAGGGCACCATGCAGTGGGTGTACGCCGTCGGCTTCGGCACGCGGGAGGAGGCCGAGCGGCTGAGCGGCATCGTCAGGAGCATGCACGACAGCGTCACCGGGCCCGGCTACCAGGCGGACGACCCGGAACTCCAGGTCTGGGTGGCCTCGACGCTCTTCGCCACCGCCGTGCACGCGTACCGGCTGATCTTCCGCAGGCTGTCGCGGGACGAGCTGGAGGAGTACTACGAGCAGAGCAAGGTGTACGCGACCATCCTCGGCTGCCCGTACGAGATGATGCCGGCGACCTACGGCGACTTCCGTGAGTACTACGCGCGGACACTCACCTCGCTGCGGATCACCGACGCGTCGCGGGCCATCGCCCACCAGGTGCTGCACCCCCGGCTGTCCGGCGGCCGGCTGAACGAGCCCGGGCTGGCCGCGATCCGGCTCATCACCGCCGGGCTGACGCCGGAGCCCATCCGGCGGCAGTACGGCTGGCGGTGGGACCGGACGCGCCGCATCCGCTTCCACCTGCTGATGGCGTCCGTGCGACTCGTGTATCCGCGGATGCCACTGCGCGTCCGCGCCTTCCCGCGCGACTACTACCTGCATCAGCTGCGTCGGAAGTTCGCCAAGGCCACGCGGGAGCGCCGCGTGGAGGGCCCGGCGCCGTCCGGCGCCGGGCCCTCCACGTAACCGCACTGATCGATCGGGCGCCCCGGATTCCGGGCGGTCCTACTCGCCCTTCCAGACCGGCTTTCGCTTCTCGGCGAAGGCGGCCGCGCCCTCCATCGCGTCCTTGGACACGAAGACGGAGTTGATGATCTCGCCCTGCCTGGCGAACTGCTCCTCGCTGGACCAGTCGCGCGACTCGACGATGACCCGCTTGGTCGCGGCCAGGGCCAGCGGCGCGTTCGCCGCGATCTTGGCGGCCAGTTCCTTGGCCGCCCGCAGGGCATCGCCCGGCTCGGTGACCCTGTTGACCAGGCCCAGCTCCGCCAGCCGGGACGCCGGGTAGTGGTCGCCGGTCAGCGCGATCTCCATGGCCGCGTGGTACGGGATCCGCTGCGGCAGCCGCAGCAGGCCACCCGCACCCGCGACGAGCCCGCGCTTGACCTCGGGCAGCCCGAACTTCGCCTCGGAGGAGGCGACGATCATGTCGCAGGACAGCGCGATCTCGCAGCCGCCCGCCAGGGCGTACCCCTCGACGGCGGCGATGATCGGCTTGGCGGGCGGGCGCTCGACGATGCCCGCGAAGCCGCGTCCCTCCGCGATCGGGTTGTCACCGGTCAGGAAGCCCTTGAGGTCCATGCCGGCGCAGAAGGTGCCACCGGCGCCGGTCAGAACGTACGCGGAGACGTCTTTGCGCGCGTCGAGTTCGTCGAGCGCGCCCGCGATCCCCTGCGCGACCGCGCCGTTGACGGCGTTCCTGGCCTCCGGACGGTTGATCGTGATGACCGCGACGCCGCCGTCGACCTCGGTCAGAACTGCATCCGACATACTCAGGACCTCACTTGGGCTGGAAGCGGATACCGCCGTCGAAGCGGATGGTCTCGGCGTTGACGTAGTCGTTCTCGATCAGCGAGCGCACCAGGTGGGCGAACTCGGATGCCAGGCCCATGCGCTTGGGGAAGACGACCGGCGCGGCGAGCTTCTTCTTGAACTCGTCGGCCTGCTCGCCCTCGCCGTAGATCGGCGTGTCGATGATGCCGGGGCAGATGGTGTTGACGCGCACGCCGACGGCCGCGAGGTCGCGGGCCGCGGGCACGGTCATGCCGACGATGCCGCCCTTGGAGGCGGAGTAGGCGACCTGGCCGGTCTGACCCTCGAGCGCGGCGACCGACGCGGTGTTGATGATCACGCCGCGGGTGTTGAACTCGTCCAGCGGCTCGGTCTTGGCGATGGCCGCGGCGCCCAGGCGCATGCCGTTGAACGTGCCGATCAGGTTGACCTCGATGACCTTCTTGTACGTCGCGAGGTCGTGCGGCGAGCCGTCCTTGCCGACGGTGCGCGACGCCCAGCCGATGCCGGCGCTGTTCACCACCACCCGCAGCGGCGCGCCGGTGGCCACGGCCGCGTCGACGGCCGCCTGCACCTGGTCCTCGTCGGAGACGTCGACCTTGACGAACACACCGCCGATCTCGTTGGCGAGGGCCTTGCCCTTCTCCTCGTTGAGGTCGGCGATGACTACCTTTGCACCCTGGGCGGCGAGGTCGCGCGCAGTCGCCTCGCCCAGCCCGCTCGCGCCACCCGTAACGATGGCGGCAGCTCCGTTTACGTCCATACGCAGGAGGCTACCGGAGGCGGCCGAACGGTATTCGGGTGACGTTACTCACGCGTACCGATGTCGCGCCCACGGCCCTTCGCCCAGAACCCGGCCCTCCTCACCCGCCCTGCCCTTTTCAAGCTATTTATCCCCTAGGTGGCCGGACGCCCGACTTGCGCGGGTCCGCATTCACCCACGCCAGCGACCTGATGATGCCGTTAAGTCACGGTTCAATCACTCTTCGGAACCATCCGGCTGGCGTAGGCCGGTTGCGTCACTCGGGGGAGGGATTTCCGGACCAGTCATCCGACCATCGAAGTGTCAGCCCGAACGAGCCTCGGCAGGAGAGCGACGCGCTCTCCCAGCATCGACCTGCCAAACGGGGGCACCAACATGCACGAGCCGGACTCTCTCCATCGCACCAACGGCATGCACTCGGGCGCGGTCCTGCACCACCTCGACACCGCACGTAACCGCGCCTCCTGGCCGACCGTATCCGCCGTCGTCCCGACACTCAACGAGGTCGAGAACCTTCGATGGCTCCTGCCCCGGCTCTCCGGGGTCGACGAGGTCGTCATCGTCGACGGCGAGTCCGGGGACGGCACCCTCGAAACCGTCCGGCTGCTGCGGCCGGACGCCATCATCATCAGCCAGGCCCCGATGGGCAAGGGCGCCGCGATGCGGGCGGGCTTCCAGGCCGCCACGAGTGACGTCATCGTCGCGATCGACGCCGACGGGAGCATGGACCCGAAGGAGATCGACGCGTTCGTCGCGCTGATCTGCTGCGGTTTCGACATCGTCAAGGGCTCCCGCTACTGCGTGGGCGGCGGCTCCGACGACCTGACCCTGATCCGCCGGGCCGGGAACCTCTGGCTGACGCGGCTGGCCAACGTGCTCTACGGCGTGCGCTGGACCGACCTGTGCTACGGCTACATCGCGCTGCGCCGCTCGGCGGTCGGCAGGCTGGGCCTGGAGGCGGACGGTTTCGAGATCGAGACGGAGCTCTGCGTCAACGCCATCACGGCCGGACTGCGCATCGCGGAGGTGCCCAGCCACGAATTCGACCGCCGGTCCGGCGAGTCGAAGCTGAACGCCCGCCGTGACGGCCTGCGGGTGCTGCGCACGATGATGCGCAACCGGCGGACGGCGCCACGGCACGTCATCCCCCGCTACGAACCCGGTTTCGAGGAGGCGGGGTGAGGTTCGAGGTCGTACGCCCGGAGGAGCTCGGCGACTCGGAGTTGACCCGATGGCGCGCGCTGCAGGGTGCCACCGGCGCCCTCGCGAACCCCTTCCTGTCGCCCGAGTTCACCCTCGCGGTGGGCCGGTTCCGGGCGGACGCGCGGGTGGCCGTGCTCAGCGACCAGGCCGGCATCGCGGGCTTCTTCCCCTACGAACGGCACGCGCTGGGCATCGGCCGTCCGATCGGCGCCGGGCTGACCGACTGCCAGGGCCTGGTCGGGCCGCCCGGCCTGGAGCTCGACGTACGGGCGCTGCTGCGGGCGTGCCGTCTGTCGGTCTGGGAGTTCGACCATCTGCTCGCCGAACAGGCCGCCTTCGCGGCTTACCACGTGGAGACGCGAACCGAACCGGTCATGGACCTGAGCGAGGGGTTCGACGCCTACGCGGAGAGTGCCCGGCAGCGCGCCCCCAAGACGATCAAGACGGTCCGCTACAAGGAACGCAAGCTGGGCCGCGAGGCCGGCGAGGTGACCTACACGTTCAGCGAGCGCGACCCCGCCGGGCTCCGCCGGCTGATGGCCTGGAAGTCCGGCCAGTACCGCCGCACCGGCCGCACCGACCGGTTCGCCGAGCCGTGGATCGTCTCCCTGGTGGAACACCTGCACGAGAGCGGCACCGGCGTGCTGAGCGTCCTGCGCGCCGGCGACCGGCCCGTCTCCGCCCATCTCGGCCTGCGTACGGGCTCGGTGATGGCCGGCTGGTTCCCGGCGTACGACCTGGAGTTCGCCAAGTACTCTCCCGGCATGATCGGCCATCTGCGGATGGCGGAGGCCGCGGCGTCCGCCGGAGTCACGCAGATCGCCATGGGCCGGGGCGGCCGGGAGTACAAGGACTGGCTGAAGAACGGCGAGTTCCCGATCGCCGAGGGCCGGGTGGCCCGCGCGTCGGCGGCGGCCGGGCTGCACTGGGTCAAGGACGCCCCGGTGCGCCGGGCACGGAGCGCGGTGCTCGCGAACCCGCGGTTGTACGCCCGCGCGGACCGGGTCCTGAAGACCTACGCGCGGCTGCGCCGCGGCACGGGGGACGCAGCGTGAACATGTCCGTCGTCATCTGCGCCTACACCGAGGACCGCTGGGACGACGTGCTCGCCGCCGTCGAATCCGTACGGTCCCAGCGCCTGGCGGCATACGAGATCATCGTCGTGGTCGACCACAACCCGGCGCTGCTGGAGCGCCTGCGGCCGGCCCTGCCGGACGTCAAGGTCATCCCGAACGCCGGGCGGCGAGGGCTGTCCGGCGGCAAGAACACCGGCGTCGCGGCGGCCCGCGGCGACGTCGTCGCCTTCCTCGACGACGACGCGATCGCCGAGGCGGAGTGGCTGTCGGTGATGGCCGGCGGGTATGACGCGGCGAACGTCTCCGGGGTCGGCGGCCTCACCCTGCCGCTGTGGGGCTCCGCGGTCCCGCGCTGGTTCCCCGACGAGTTCGCGTGGGTGGTCGGCTGCACCTACCGGGGCATGGTCACCGGACCCATCCGCAACCTGATGGGCGGCAACGCCTCCTTCCGCCGTGAGGTGTTCGACGTGGCCGGCGGTTTCCGCAGCGGCATCGGGCGCGCGTCCGGCGGACGGCCGCTGGGCTGCGAGGAGACCGAGTTCTGTATCCGGCTGCGCCAGGCGGCCCCCGAGACGGTCCTGCTGTTCGACGACCGGGCGGTGATCTGGCACCGCGTGCCGGCCGCACGCGCCCGGTTCGCCTACTTCCGCACCCGCTGCTACGCCGAGGGACTGTCGAAGGCGATGGTCACCCAGAGCGTCGGGATGGGCGACGGCCTGGCCAGCGAGCGACGGCATGCGATGGTGGCGCTCCCCCGCGGCGTCGCGCACGGGCTGCGCGCCGCCGTCACCGGCGACCCGGCCGGGCTGGGCCGCGCCGCCTCCATCGTGGCCGGCCTCGCCTTCACCACGGCCGGCTACGCCACCGGCTCGGTCCGGAGGCCCCGGTGAGCGACGCTCGCGACGCATCGGCGGGAACCCCGGCCGGTGGGCACCGGCCGGGCGAGCGGAGCGAACGGGAGGCACTGAGCCGGGTGCCCATCCTGATGTACCACTCGATCGGCGGGTCGGACCGGCTGGCCGTACGGCCTGAGGCGTTCGCCGAGCAGATGGCCTACCTCAAGGAGCACGGCTTCACCCCGCTCCCCTTCAGCGGCCACGCGCAGCCCGCGGATCGGCCGGTGGTGATCACTTTCGACGACGGCTACGCCGACTTCCACGAGCACGCGCTGCCGGTGCTGGACCGTCTCGGCTTCCCAGCGACGGTGTTCGTCACCACGGGCTGGCTCCGCGACGCCGGACCGCACGCGGCCGGGCGGCCGCTGGGCCGGATGCTCACCTGGAGACAGACGGAGGAGATCGCCGCCTCCGGAGTCGAGATCGGCGCGCACAGCCACAGCCACGCCCAGCTCGACCAGCTGGACGGCCCGGCACTACGCGAAGAGCTCTGGCGCAGCAGGACGCTGCTCGAAGACCGCCTCGGCCGCGCGGTCGACGCGATGGCCTACCCGTACGGCTACTCCAGCGCGCGCGTCCGCCGTGAGGTGCGCGGCGCCGGGTACACCGCCGCCTGCGCGGTGGCCAACTCCGTGACGACGGACCTGCACGACCCGCTCGCCCGGCCCCGGCTGACGGTCCGCGCCGGCACGTCCATCACCGGTTTCGGCCGGGTTCTGCAGGGCCGGGGCTTCCTGGCCGATCACGCCCTGACCAAGGGATACGCCGTCGTACGCCGGACCCGGTACGCGGCCCGGCGCCTGCGGGGAGTCGTGTGACGAGGCCGAAAGCCCTTGCGCGATCACGGGAAGACGCGACACTGGACCCCATGACGGCGTTGCGGAGCGAGCTGTCCAATCCGCTGTTCCGCAACGCGTACGCCCTGATGATCAACGGCGGGCTGACCGGCGTGCTCGGACTGGGGTACTGGCTCCTGGCCGCCCGCTTCTACGATCCCGCCGAGGTCGGCCGGCAGTCCGCGCAGAACCAGGCCATGATGTTCCTCGGCGGATTGACCGCACTGAACTTCATCCTCATCCGGTTCATCCCCGAGATGGGCCGGCGCACGAGCCCGCTCGCGCTGCGCACCTACCTGGCCGGCGGAGTGGCCGCGGCGACCCTGGCGGTGGGCTTCCTGCTCACGCTGCGGTGGTGGGGCCCGTCCTTCTCCCACCTGTCCGGGCCGGGCCCCGGACTCTTCTTCGTGGTGGCCGTCGTCTCGTGGAGCCTGTTCACCGCACAGGACGGCGTGCTCACCGGGCTGCGCCGGGCCACCTGGGTGCTGGGCAAGAACACCACGTTCGCGGCCCTCAAGGTCGTGCTGCTGCTGGCGTTCGCCGCCGCGCTGCCCGGCGACGGGATCACCGCCTCCTGGGTGGTGTCCGCGCTCGTCCTGCTGCTGCCGATCCAGGCATTCATCCAGCGGCGGCTCATCCCACGGCACGTCGAGGAGACGGCGAGCGATCGGCCGATCCCGTCGGGCGGGCAGATCGGCCGCTATATCGCCGGCGACTACACCGGCACTCTCTTCTACTACGCGCTGTGCAACCTCGTGCCGGTCGTGGTCGCGGCCGGTCTGGACGCCCGCACCAACGCCTTCTTCTACATGGCCTGGGTGCTCGGCGCGACGGTCGACGTGCTCGCGGTCAACATGGCGATGTCGCTGACGGTCGAGGGCGCCTTCGACGCGGGCGACCTCGCCGCGGCGTGCCGGTCGGTGCTGCGGCGCATGGCGCTGATCCTCGTGCCGGTCGCGGTGGTGATCCTGCTCGGCGCCAGACTGGGCCTGTCGGTGTTCGGGCCGGGATACGCCGATCACGGCGCGCCGCTGCTGCGCCTGCTGGCCGTCGCCACGCTGCCCAAGGCGCTGATCGAGGTCTACATCGGCCTGCTGCGGGTGCAGCGCCGTACCCGGCTGATCGCACTCCTCCAGGCGGTGCGGTTCGCGGGCGTTCTGGTCCTGGTGCTGCTGCTGACCCACACCTCCGGCGTGACCGGCCCGGGATACGCCGTGCTGACCGTGAGCACCGCCGTCGCCCTCGCCGTCCTGCCCGCCCTGCTGCGGGCCGGCCGTGCGGCCGGGGAGCCCCGGGACGCACGGCCGGAGGAGGCCCGGCCGTCCGGCGGCTCGCGGCCGGAGACGGCCGAACCATCCGGGGACCTCCGGACAGACAGAACCGGCCCGTCCGAGGGCGTACGGCCGGAGGGGGTCGTCGCGTGTGAGGGCCTGGCGCCGGTCCTGGCAGCGCGGTCCGGGGAGTCGCGGCCTCACGATACCGAGCCACCGGAGGTACCGCGGCCGGTGGAGCGCGGGGGCGGCCCGACG
>JAOPYL010000064.1 GCA_025964625.1 Actinoallomurus sp.
GGCGGACGGTGACCGCGCGGGGAGGCCAGGCGTTGGCCTGGCCTGTGAACCGCGAACCTCAACCCGTTACCTCCTCCGGGTAGGGACGGGTTGGAATCCCCCGCCTTCAGGCGGGGGAGGACGTCAAGTACATCACCGTCGGCGGCCACCAGATCTGGTTCGACAACCCGGTCGCCGCCCTGCCGGCGGTCCCGCTCGGGCTCGCGCTGGCGGCCGTGACGCTGTACGTCGTACGCGGCGTGGGGTACGCCCACGGCGCACTCGCCCGCGCCCTGCTCGGCCCGGATGAGAGGCAGAGCCTGCGCGCTCGCACCGCGCAGCTGAGGGCCAGCCGGGCGCGCGGCGTCGACGCCGCCGAGGCCGAACGCCGGCGTATCGAGCGCGACCTGCACGACGGCGCCCAGCAGCGGCTGCTCGCGGTGGCGATGGACCTCGGCCGGGCGCGGGCCAAGCTCGAGCACGACCCGGTGGGCGCGCAGGAGCTGATCCAGCAGGCCCACGCCGGCGCCAAGGAGGCCATCGCCGAGTTGCGGAACCTGGCGCGCGGCATCTACCCGGCGATCCTCACCGACCGTGGCCTGGACGCGGCGATCTCCGCGGTCGCGGCGCGCGCACAGGTGCCGGTCGGCGTCGAGGTCGACCTGCCCACCCGGCCGCCCGCCGCGGTGGAGAGCATCGCGTACTTCATCGTCTCCGAGGCCCTCACGAACGTCACCAAGTACGCCCGCGCGACGCATGCCTCCGTCCGGATCACCCGCGACCAGAGCTGGATCATCGTGGAGGTCTCGGACAACGGTGTCGGCGGCGCGACCGCCACGGCCGGCGGCGGGCTGGCCGGACTGGCCGACCGTGCGGCCGGCATCGACGGCATCCTCACGGTCAACAGCCCGCTCGGTGGCCCCACCGTGATCCGCGCGGATCTCCCATCCGTCTGGTGAGACCGGTCGCCGCCGCGTCCGCCCGTTTTCCCCTAGGGTGAGGGGCTGTGCGGGTGGTGATCGCGGAAGACGCGGTGATGCTGCGCGAGGGGCTGATCCGTCTCCTCGCGGACGAGGGCATCGAGACGGTCGCCACGTCGGGCGATGGGGCCGGGCTGGTCGCGATCGTGGAGGAGCACCGTCCCGACCTCGCCATCGTGGACGTCCGGATGCCGCCGTCGTTCACCGACGAGGGCCTGCGCGCGGCGCTGGAGGTGCGGCAGCGGGTGCCGGGCACCCCGATCCTGGTCTTCTCCCAGTACGTCGAGGAGCGGTACGCCACCGACCTGATCGGGGGCGGCGCCGATGGCGTCGGCTACCTCCTGAAGGAGCGCGTCGCCGACCTCGCGGAGTTCCTCGGCGCGGTCCGCAGGGTCGCGGCCGGCGGCACCGTGATCGACCCGGAGGTGATCGCGCAGCTGCTCGGCCGGCGTTGCCGGGGCGACCGGCTGGAAGCGCTCACCCCACGCGAGCGCGAAGTCCTCGGCCTGATGGCGGAGGGCATGTCCAACGCGGCGGTGGCCCGCAGGCTCTTCGTCACGGACGGCGCGGTGGAGAAGCACATCTCCAACATCTTCCTGAAGCTCGGCCTGCAGCACACCGACAGCACCCACCGCCGCGTCATGGCCGTCCTTGCCTTCCTCGGCCAGAGCTGAGCCCCGCCGCCCAGCAGGCGCCTCTGCCGGCCCCGGAGTGTTCGTCCGGCTCCATCATCCGTACCTGGACCGATTACACGATCGGCCTTGTCTGACGCGGCACTAGCAGTCCGGGACACCCCTACGGCCGTGGGGGCGTCCCCGTTCGGGGTCGCCCGTCCTCCGGGCACCGGGCGGACCCGCTTTCAACCTTGAGGAGATCTCCGCATGCCAGGGACCACTGTGCCCAGGAGTGACTTCGCGTCGCTGATCCAGGAGGTCCGCGCCCGCGGGCTGCTGGACCGGCGCACCCGCCACTACGCCTGGTCCATCGGCCTCGACCTTCTGCTGTACGGCGCCGTGTGGGTCGCGGTCGCGTTCGCCGGCGATTCGTGGTGGCAATTGGCGCTGGCCGTGCCCGCAGGCGTGTTCACCACCCGGATCTACTTCGTCGGTCACGACGCCGGGCATGGCCAGATCGCCGGTACCCGCCGCGCGAACCGGGCTCTGGGACTCCTGATCGGCAACCTGGGGGTCGGGTTGAGCTATGGGTGGTGGACCGACAAGCACAACCGGCACCACGCCAATCCCAATCACGTGGGCAAGGACCCCGACGTCGGGGCCGGCGTCCTCGTGTGGACGCCGGAGCAGGCATCGGCCCGGGGCGGCGGCCTCATCCGGTGGCTCACCCGTAACCAGGGACGGCTGTTCTTCCCGCTACTCCTCCTGGAGGGCTTCAACCTCAAGGTCTCGAGCGTCCAGAGCGTAGGTGCGGCGTGGCGGCGCCGTGCGGGAAGAAGGCGCGCCGGGGTCGAGGGCGTACTGCTGGGCCTGCACTTCGCGGGCTACCTGAGCCTGCTGTTCACGGTGATGTCGCCGGGCAAGGCCGTCGCGTTCATCCTCGTGCACCAGGCGCTGCTCGGCGTCCATCTCGGCAGCGCGTTCGCGCCCAACCACAAGGGCATGCCCATGCCCGGCCCCGGCGAGCGCTGGGACCACCTCCGCAAGCAGGTCCTCACCTCGCGTAACGTTCACGGCGGCCCGGTCACCGACTGGTTCCTCGGCGGGCTCAACTACCAGATCGAGCATCACCTCTTCCCGAGCATGCCGCGTCCGAGCCTGAGGCGGGCCCAGCCGCTGATCCGGGAGCACTGCACACGGGTCGGCCTGCCGTACGCCGAGGAGGGGCTGATCGAGTCGTACGCACAGGCACTCCGGCACCTGCAGGTCGTGGGGGTGCCGGCGCCGCTCGGCTGAACGGGGGCACCGGCCAGAGTGGCGCCCGGACGCCGCGGTGAGCGGGGAATGCCCGGTGGCCTCGGCATGTTGTGCTTTCTGGCACACTGGTACGCGCTGCGGTACCGGTTCACGTCCCCGGAGCCCCGGAGACGACCCGGCGATCGCCCGAAGCGAGGAGAAGTAGTGAAGCCTGAGATTCATCCCGACTATGTCGTCACCACGGTGACGTGCACGTGCGGGAGCACCTTCCAGACCCGTAGCACCGCGCAGAACGGCGCCATCCGCGCCGAGGTGTGCTCGAGCTGCCACCCGTTCTACACGGGCAAGCAGAAGATCCTCGACACCGGCGGCCGCGTGGCCCGCTTCGAGCGGCGCTTTGGCAAGAAGGCCACAGGCGGCAAGAAGTAACCAGACGTGGTGCGCCGACCGGAGAGGGGTATCTTTCTCCGGTCGGCGTCCGGCTGCCTGCCCAGCGCCAACCCAGGACCTTGAAGTGAACCTCGACGATCTGACCAGCGAATACGCCGATATCGAAAAGCGGCTGTCCGACCCCGCCGTGCACGCGGACCAGGTCGAGGCCCGCCGCCTCGGCAAGCGCTATGCCGAGCTGCGGCCGATCGTCGAGACCGCCCGCGATCTGCGTACCACCCAGGACGACCTGGGCACCGCGCGGGAGCTGGCCACCGAGGACCCCGTCTTCGCCGAGGAGGCGGCCGACCTCGACAAGCGCATCGGCGCGCTCGAGGACACGCTGCGGAAGCTGCTCGTGCCGCGCGACCCGAACGATGACAAGGACGTCATCCTCGAGATCAAGGCGGGAGAGGGCGGGGAGGAGTCGGCGCTGTTCGCCGGCGACCTGCTGCGCATGTACCTCCGTCACGCCGAGCGCATCGGCTGGAAGACCGAGATCATCGACGCCCAGCACTCCGACCTCGGGGGATACAAGGACGTCACCGTCGCGGTTAAGTCCCGTAGCTCCAGCGACGGCGTGTGGGCGCGCCTGAAGTACGAGGGTGGCGTGCACCGCGTCCAGCGGGTGCCGGCCACCGAGTCGCAGGGGCGCATCCACACCAGCGCGGCGGGCGTGTTCGTCATGCCCGAGGCCGAGGACATCGACGTCCAGATCGACTCGAACGACCTGCGCATCGACGTGTTCCGGTCCAGCGGGCCCGGCGGCCAGAGCGTGAACACCACCGACTCCGCCGTCCGGATCACCCACCTGCCGACCGGCATCGTCGTCTCCTGCCAGAACGAGAAGAGCCAGCTCCAGAACAAGGAGCAGGCGATGCGCATCCTGCGCGCCCGGATGCTCGCCGCCGCCGAGGAGGAGGCGGGCGCCGCCGCGGCCGCCGAGCGCAGGAGCCAGGTGCGTACGGTAGACCGCTCCGAGCGGGTCCGCACCTACAACTTCCCGGAGAACCGCATCTCCGACCATCGCGTGGGTTACAAGGCCTACAACCTGGATCACGTGCTCGACGGCGACCTTCAGAACGTCATCCAGGCGCTCGTCGACGCCGACATGGAGCACAAGCTCGCCGAAGCCACATGAACCACTTGCTCTCCGACGAGATCGCCCGCGCGACGGCACGGCTGGCCGCTGCCGGGGTCCCGTCGCCGCGCGCCGATGCCGAAGAGCTCGCGGCCTTCGTGCACGGCGTCAAGCGCGCCGAGCTGCACGGCGTGCCGGACGCCGCCTTCGACGCGCGGTTCTGGGAGGGCATCGCGCGGCGCGAGGCGGGCGAGCCGCTGCAGCACATCACCGGCCGGGCGTTCTTCCGCTTCCTCGAGCTGCGAGTCGGACCGGGCGTGTTCGTGCCGCGCCCGGAGACCGAGGTGCTGGCGGGCTGGGCGATCGACACCCTGCGGACCATGGACGTCGGTGATCCGCTCGTCGTGGACCTGGGCACCGGCTCCGGCGCCATCGCGCTGTCCATCGCCCAGGAGGTGCCGCGGGCACGTGTGCACGCGGTGGAGACGGACCCCAAGGCGTACGTCCACGCGACGCGCAACGTCGAGGATCTCGACGAGCGCGGCCGGGTCCGGCTGCACCTCGGCGATTTCGCCGACGCCCTCCGGGACCTGGACGGCACCGTCGACCTGGTCGTCAGCAACCCGCCGTACATCCCGATGTCGGAGTGGGAGTACGTCCCCGAGGACGTACGCGATTTCGACCCGGCGCCCGCGCTGTGGGGCGGGGGAGACGACGGCCTCGACGCGATCCGGGTGGTGGAGCGCACGTCGCGCCGGCTGCTGCGTTCCGGTGGCTGGGCGGCGGTCGAGCACAGCGACCTGCAGGGGAATCCGGTCTACTGGATCTTCGCCGAGGAGAACGGCTGGCGCGACGTGCGCAACCACAAGGACCTCACGGGTCGTGACCGGTTCGTCACCGGACGCCTCGGCACCGACTGAGCCTCTCGCCCCGCACGATCTTCCCGAAAGCCGCTTCGCGGGGTCGCTGAAATGTAAAGATGGTCGCTGTCCGTAAATATATGGTTACTTTTTGTCAAAAAAGCGATTCTTCGTGCCGATGAAGGTAAGTGAGATCATCAAGCTGATAGAGGCCGAGGGGTGGTCGATGGTTCGAATCTCGGGGAGCCATCGGCAGTTCAAACACCCCTCGAAGTCGGGCTTAGTGACAATAGCTGGCAAACCGAGCCGCACCTTGCCGCCGGAACTGAGCGGAGCATCCTGAGACAGGCGGGGGTGAGGAGGCCATGATGAGCAGATATGCAGTGGTCGTTGAGCGGGCCGACGATGGGGGTTATGGGGCTTACGCTCCTGACTTGCCGGGCTGTGTCGCTCTAGGGGAAACCGAGGACGAGACCTTGGTCCTGATGCGGGAAGCCATCGAGCTGCACCTTGAGGCTATGCGGGAAGCCGGGGAGCGGGTTCCCGCCCCGTCGACGGTCAGCGTCGCGCTGATCGAGGCGGCGTGACCAGCAAGCGGAGCTGATCCGCCTCTCGCGGCAACGGCGGAGGAGGGCCAACGTCCGATCGCGCCCCGTCTAGGTGGCATGGTCGTGCGTCAACGACCGCGCGGCGGTGGAAGAATGGCGCCGTGAGTCGACGCTATGACTGCTCGGAGCCGATGGAACGCACCCGCGGGATCGCGGAGGCGGTCTCCGCCGTACGCCGGGGTGAGCTGGTGGTGCTGCCGACCGACACGGTGTACGGCGTCGGCGCCGATGCCTTCACACCCCACGCGGTGAGCGCGCTGCTGGACGCCAAGGGCCGCGGCCGTGACATGCCCGCCCCGGTGCTGGTCGGCTCGGTGCGCGCGGCCCAGGCGCTGGTCGAGGATCTCGGCACGTACGGGCAGGATCTCGTCGATGAGTTCTGGCCGGGGGCGCTGACGCTGGTCTGCCGGGCCAACAGCACCCTCGCCTGGGATCTCGGCGACAGCAAGGGCACCGTGGCCGTCCGCATGCCGCTGCACCAGCTCGCTCTGCAGCTGCTCAAGGAGACCGGTCCGCTGGCGGTGAGCAGCGCCAACCGGTCGGGTGCCCCGCCGGCTCGCACCGCCGAGGACGCCGAGGCCCAGCTCGGGGAGTCGGTGGAGGTCTACCTGGACGACGGTGCGAGCGGCGACGCGGTGCCCTCGTCGATCGTCGACCTGACCGGGGCCGTGCCGCGCCTGCTCCGCGCGGGCGCCATCTCCGAGGAACGGCTGCGCGAGGTGTGCGGAGTCCTGCTCAGCGACGAGGACGACGAGCCCGCGGATGAGGCGGACCCGACGGCCGACGGCGATCCCGCGGACAGCGACGCGGGCGCGGACGTTCGCGAAGGTGCGGATGACGGCGAGCGTACGGGTGTCCGCGAGCGTGCGGATGACGGCGCGGGTGCGAACGGCCGCGAGCCCGGGGAAGGGCGCGCCGTGACGGACGCGGAGCGCCCGGTGAACGGCGGCGAGCAGGCTGAGAAGCCTGACGAGGCGGAGAATGCCGAGAAGGCCGAGGACACTCGGGCCGCCGTGCGGCGTTCGGCCGCCGAGGACGGGGCCGAGCGCACGGATCGCTGACCTCGGCCCGCGCCGGCCACGGCGTTCGGGCGGATCTCAGTAGCGCTGGCGCCAGCCGCCGCACTCCTTGATCTGGAATGCGGTCTTTCTCCACGTGCCGAGGCACTCCTGGACGTACATATGGCCGGTGTTCGCCGAGGTGACGGTCTGCCACGTGTTCTGGACCCGATCGCCGTGGAGCGCGGCGAGGCGCACCGCCGTCTTGTGGCCCTTCTGGGTGAAGATGAACCGGACCGCCGCGCTGTACTTGTCCTTCTTGGTGTCCTTGAGGTCGAAGTTCAGGCTGACCTTGGCCGGGCCGGTGTTGTAGATGCCGAAGGCGTCCACCCCGGAAAGGCCGATCGCACGCCAGAAACCGGTTTCCGCCTCGGCGGGCGCCGTTGTGAGGGAGAGCGCCGTGATGAGGATGCCAGCGAAGAGGGTCATCGTCGCGATTCGCCGCATTGATCCCTCCAGGATCGTCTCTTCCGGACGGGACGGCGATCCTAGCAGCCTGATCACCCGTCCCCCGGTCCCAGGAAGCGAAAGGGTCCCGCCGTGCGGCGGGGCCCTCCGTAGCGCTTGGCGGCCTAGTAGATCTTGTGCAGGTGCCTCCCGCTGGTGACCACCCACGTGCCGCAGTTCCGAACTCTCACTCTTAGGTATTTCTTAAGGCGATTTATGGCCAAAAAGGGCCCGAACCGGAGCCGCCATTCCGGCATCCAACGGGAGAGGGCAGAGAAGCACGCACCCAACCTCAGAGATCGCTCAGAGCGTGCGTGACCTGGGGCGCTAGCGGAAGACGGGCCTGGCACCGCCGAGCACGATCCCTGTGATCATTCGCACATCAGGTGCGGGGAAGGCAGGGAGTGGCGGAGTCGACCCGCATGGAGGAGTGACGCCCGCCATGGAGTTGGACGGCGATACGCACATCCGAGCCGTCGCGCGTCATCGTGAACGCCCGGAATTGGCGCGCGAATGCCGGCGGGCCCTGCAGCCGGTAGCCACGGGCCCGCGCGAGCCCGATGGAGACGTCGGTGGCATGGTCCAGGTCGACACGTGCGCCGGGGCCGCGGCGCAGGGGGACGGTACCGCGCCACACCTGCCGGGCCCTGCCTCCAGGACACGCCCGGCGGCGGTCGAACAGGATCTCAGGGCGTGCGCCGCGTGCGCCGAGCCGCCGGGCGCCCTCGTGCAGAACGCTGTGCGAGTCGGACTCGAGCCGGCCGGCTGCCTCGGGCAGAGTCGGCCCGCGGGCGCAGCCGGTGAGCAGTACGAGCGTGCAGATCAGGAGGACCCTCACGGCGGCAGAATAGCGGGCACCCGCACTGAACTGCGGAGGCTCACACACAGTAATTGAATTGTGATCTGCACGTAGCGATACGTGACATCGGGAGTGGCCCGCCACGGTGGGCCGGGCGCAATAGAGTTGGGGACCGATTTGTGGCAGGCTCGGGCGCGGTCGAGGAGGTGAGCGGTGAGGGAGTACGTCCTCACGTTCTTGACGGCTTCGGTCGTCACCTACCTTCTCGTCCCGCTGGTGCTGAAGTTCGCGATCGCCTTCAAGGCGATGACCCCGGTCCGCGACCGCGACGTGCACGCCATCCCGACGCCCCGGCTGGGCGGCCTGGCGATGTTCTTCGGGATGATCGCCGCGCTCCTCATGGCCTCGCGACTGCCCGAGCTGCACAAGGTCTTCACCGAGAGCCCGACCTGGGTGGGCCTGCTGTCGGCCGGCGGCCTGCTCGTCGTCGTCGGCATCGCCGACGACCGGTGGGAGATCGACGCGCTCACCAAGATGGCTGGTCAGGTCGCGGCGGCGGGCCTGCTCATCATGAACGGCGTGCAGCTGCTGTGGATCCCGCTGCCCGGCGGCACCCTGGCGCTGCCGCCGTCGTACGGCGTGCCGCTGACCATCATCATCGTGGTCGCGACCATCAACGCGGTGAACTTCATCGACGGCCTGGACGGCCTCGCCGCCGGCATCGTCGGCGTCTCGGCGCTGGCCTTCTTCGTCTACGCCTACCTGGTGACGGTCGTCGCGCACCTCGACCACCAGACGGCGCCGGCGCTGATCGCGATCGTCCTCGCGGGTATGTGCGCCGGATTCATCCCGCACAACTTCAGCCCGGCGCGGATCTTCATGGGCGACACCGGGTCGATGCTGATCGGCCTCCTGCTCGCCACATCCATGATCACCGTCTCGGGGTTCGACCCGGTCGCGCTCAACGGGTCGATCAACCGGTTCCCGACGATCCTGCCGCTGCTCCCGGTCGCGATCCTGGTGGTCCCGTACGCGGACATGCTGATGGCGGTGATCCGCCGGACCTACGACGGCCGATCCCCGTTCGCGCCGGACAAGAAGCACCTGCACCACCGGCTGCTCGACCTCGGCCACTCCCACCGGGGAGCGGCACTCGTGATGTACCTGTGGACGGCGCTGTTCTCGTTCGGTGTGGTCGCGCTGTCCGCGGTCAAGTCGCCGTTGGTGGTGCTGTCGGTGGCGAGCCTGGTGGCGATCGCCGCACTCGTGATGATGGCCTTCCCCCAACTGCGGCCGCACGGACGGCGGCGCCGGACGGCACCGAAGTCAGAGGAGCCACGCCCCCGCCAGCCCGTCTGAACTGGGCGCTTTGCCGTTACTTGACGTGGAATTCCAGTGTCTGAGAAGCTTGTGATATCTTTCACGAGCGAGCAACCGAACACATTTCGTGAACACGGGAGCGCCCATGCACTCGAACGACGCCCGGATCCTCCGTGGCGCCGCGATCCCGACGGTCCTGTCCGGGCTGGTCGCCGTCGCCGTCGGTCTGCTGCTTGCCGGGGGCAAGGGGGCGCTCGGGGCCGCGATCGGGGCCGCGCTTGTTCTCGTATTCTTCACCCTGGGGATGCTCATCGTCAGCTACGTCGCGAAACTGTCGCAGCAGATGATGATGGCGGCCGGTCTCTTCGGCTATCTGATCAAGCTTCTCGCCGTGTTCGGACTGGTGGCGCTGCTCAACCGGGTCACCATCTGGAACGCCCACGCCTTCGGCTGGACGGTCCTCGCCCTCACCGTCGTCTGGCTCGCCGCCGAGGCCAATGCCATGATGAACGCCAAGTCGCCGTACGTCGAGCCCGGCACGGGATCGCGTGACCTTGGCAAACCGGGCGCATGATGACATTGGACTACTCCAATATGACTACGCGGGAGGTGGCCTGCTATCGTCCGACACGCGATGACCGGACACCCGCGTCAGCCCGACGAGGCAGAGGACCGCAAGTTCGCCAACGACATGTCAGCGGCACCCGCCACCCTGCTCTCGGGGATGTTGGTGTTGGGGGGAACCGGCTGGCTGCTGGCTCGTTGGCTCCACATTCCTGCCCTGCTCCCCATCGGGTTGGTGCTGGGTCTCGTCTTCGCGACCTACCTGGTCTACGCCCGCTACGGCCGCTGAGTGCGGCTGGCGGGGCCGTAGCCCACCGAGACGACAGCAAGGTTGCCGCCTTGATGAGCTACGACCGCGAAAGGATCGCCGGGTGAGTGCGTCGCATCTCCTCGCCAAAGACTTCCAAGCCCCGGGACTCGGCCTGTTTCAGTGGAAGCCCCTCTTCCACATCGGCCCGTACGCCGTCGCGAAGCCGATAGTCCTCGTCCTGCTGGTCATGGTCATCGTCGTGGGTTTCTTCTGGGCGGCGTTCGCCAGGCCGAAGCTCGTGCCCCGCGGTGTGCAGAACCTCGGCGAGGTCGCCTACATGTTCGTCCGTGACGAGGTCGGCCGGCCGTTCCTCGGCAAGGACACCGAGAAGTGGATGCGCCTGCTGGTGCCGCTCTTCTTCTTCGTCTGGGTCGGCAATCTGATGTCGGTGGTGCCGTTCGCGCAGTTCCCGGTGAACTCCCGAATCGCCTTCCCGGCCGGGCTCGCCGTCTTGATCTACCTGACCTTCTGGGTCGTCGGCGTCAAGAACCAGGGCTTCATCGGTCTCCTGAAGAGCGCGACGATGCCCCCGGACCTGCCGAAGCCGCTCTACTTGATCGTCGTCCCGATCGAGTTCGTGTCGACCTTCTTGATCAGGCCGTTCACGCACGCGGTCCGGCTCTTCGCCAACATGTTCGCCGGACATATCCTGATCGCGCTGTTCGCGACCGTCGCCTTCCATTTCCTGTGGGACAAGGTCACCCCGCTGGGCTTCCCGGTCGGTGTCCTCGGTGTGATCCTGACGATCACGATGACCGCCTTCGAGCTGTTCATCCAGGCGGTGCAGGCCTATGTCTTCACGCTGCTGGCCGCGTTCTACATCAGCGCCGGCCTGTACTCCGACCACTGAGACTCAACCAGACGACGCCAAGACCTGACCGGCGGAGACGACCGCCGGCCTACTGAAAAGGAATACGGAATGTCCTTGCTCGCCGCCGCTACCACGAACATCAACCCCGGCCTCAAGTCGATCGGCTACGGTCTTGCGGCCATCGGCCCGGGCATCGGCGTCGGCATCGTCTTCGGTCAGGGCGTCAACGCCATGGCCCGGCAGCCGGAGATGACCAACACGATCCGGACCAACATGCTGCTGGGCTTCGCCTTCAGTGAGGCGTTGGCCCTCATCGGTCTGGTCGCGCCGTTCATCTACACCTCCTGATCCAGGCCCACTTCTGACGGAAGGCTGTGCACGCCATGTTCCTGGCCGAACACGCCGTCGGGCTGCTGGCCGCGGAGAGCAAGAATCCAAGCCCCCTGCTCCCCGACACGGCCGAGTTGGTCGTCGGCATCTTCTCGTTCCTCGTCGTCCTGTTCGTTCTGGGCAAGATCCTGGTGCCGCGCATCCAGGTGACGCTCGCGGAGCGTACGAACGCGATCGAGGGTGGTATTCAGCGGGCCGAGGAGGCGCAGGCCCAGGCCCAGCAGGTGCTGGAGCAGTACAGGACGCAGCTGGCCGAGGCCCGGCATGAGGCCGCCCGGCTCCGCGAGGACGCTCGCGAGCAGGGCGCGCAGATCATCGCGGAGATGCGCGAGCAGGCTCAGGCCGAGGCGGAGCGTCTCATCGGGCACGCGCACTCCCAGATCGACGCCGACCGGCAGGCGGCGTTCATCCGGCTCCGCGCGGAGATCGGAGAGCTCGCGATCGAGCTGGCCGGCCGCATCGTGGGCGAGTCCCTCGAGGACGAGGCCCGCCGCCGCGGCACGGTCGACCGGTTCCTCGACGAGCTGGACGACCGGGCACGGGCAGGTACCTGATGAGAGGCGCCAGCCGGGCATCGCTCGCCGCGGCCAAGGAGCGGCTCGAGGCCGCATTGTCCGCGGGAGATCCGGCGACACTCGGTGACGAGCTGTTCGCGGTGCTGCACCTGCTCGACCGCGAGCACGCGCTTCGCCGTGCGCTGTCGGACCCGGCCCAGCCGCCGGAGCAGCGGGCTCAGCTGGCGGTCACCGTGCTCGAGGGCAGGGTGTCGCCGGTGACGCGCGACTTCGTCGCAGAGATCGTGCGGCTGCGGTGGGGGAGCTCGCTCGACCTCGCCAACGCGATCGAGCAGCTCGCGGTGATGGCCGAGGCGGCGAGTGCCGAGGCGGAGGGCAGCCTGGACGACCTGGAAGACGAGCTTTTCCGGTTCGGCCGGATCGTCGAGGCGCACGCTGACCTGCGGAGGGCGCTGGTCGATCCGCGTGTGTCGGCCGATCGCAAGGCCGATCTGGTGGCCAGTCTGCTCGAGGGCAAGACGACGGCTCCCGCGCTTCGCCTGATCACTGAGGCCGTGACCCGGCCACGGGGACGTAGTCTGGAGCGTGAGCTGGACATGTTCGGCCGCATCGCGGCCGAGCGGCGCAACCGGTTGATCGCGCTGGTCCGCACCGCCGCGGAGCTCACCGAAGCGCAGAGGACGCGGCTCTCGGCGACGCTCTCGGCGCAGTACGACCGGGATGTTCACCTGAACATCGAGGTCGATCCCACGGTTTTGGGTGGTATTTCCATCAAAATCGGGGACGAGGAAATCGACGGCACCATCGCTCGCCGCCTGGCGGACATTCGCCGGCGCATCGAACGGTCAAGCTGAACCCAAAGCATCGGACTCACGGGAGATACGAGAAGAATGGCGGAGCTGACGATCCGGCCTGAGGAGATCAGGGGCGCGCTCGAGCGCTTCGTCCAGGCATACGAGCCGGAGACCGCCGTCCGCGAAGAGGTCGGGACGGTCGCCGAGAGTTTCGACGGTATCGCCATCGTCGAGGGGCTTCCCTCGGCCATGGCGAACGAGCTCCTAGAGTTCGAGGACGGCACGCGCGGCATCGCGCTGAACCTGGACGTTCGGCAGATCGGTGTCGTCATTCTGGGCGACTTCTCCAACATCGAAGAGGGCCAGCAGGTCCGGCGCACCGGCGAGGTCCTCTCGGCCCCCGTCGGCGACGGCTACCTCGGCCGGGTGGTCGACTCGCTCGGCAACCCCATCGACGGCCGGGGCGAGGTGGAGACCGACGCCCGGCGCGAGCTGGAGCTGCAGGCGCCGGGCGTCATGCAGCGGCAGCCCGTGAGCGAGCCGATGCAGACCGGCATCAAGGCGATCGACGCCCTGACGCCGATCGGGCGCGGACAGCGTCAGCTGATCATCGGCGACCGGCAGACCGGTAAGACCACGGTCGCGATCGACACGATCATCAACCAGAAGCAGGCGTGGGAGACCGGCGACCCGACCAAGCAGGTCCGCTGCATCTACGTCGCCATCGGCCAGAAGGGCTCGACGATCGCGCAGGTGCGGGCCACTCTCGAAGAGGCCGGCGCGCTGGAGTACACCAGCATCGTGGCGGCCCCCGCCTCCGAGCCCGCGGGCTACAAGTACATCGCCCCCTACACCGCCTCGGCCATCGGCCAGCACTGGATGTACCAGGGCAAGCACGTCCTGATCGTCTTCGACGACCTGTCGAAGCAGGCGGAGTCGTACCGCGCGATCTCGCTGCTGCTGCGCCGCCCGCCGGGCCGTGAGGCCTACCCCGGCGACGTCTTCTATCTGCACTCGCGTCTCCTGGAGCGGTGCGCGAAGCTGTCGGACGAGCTGGGCGGGGGCTCGATGACCGGACTCCCGATCATCGAGACCAAGGCCAACGACGTGTCGGCCTACATCCCGACGAACGTCATCTCGATCACCGACGGCCAGGTCTTCCTGGAGACCGACCTGTTCAACCAGGGTGTACGGCCGCCCATCAACGTCGGCATCTCGGTGTCCCGTGTCGGCGGCGCCGCGATGATCAAGGCGATGAAGAAGGCCACCAGCAATCTGAAGCTCTTCATGTCGCAGTACCGCGACCTGGAAGCGTTCGCCGCCTTCGCGTCCGACCTCGACGCCGCCTCGCGGGCTCAGCTCGAGCGCGGCAGCCGCCTCGTCGAGCTGCTCAAGCAGCCGAAGAACAGCCCGTTCCCGGTCGAGCGCCAGGTCGTCTCGCTCTGGACCGCCACCAACGGCGAGCTCGACGACGTGCCGATCGAGGACATCCACCGGTTCGAGGAGGAGTTCCTCGACTACATCGCCCGCAAGTACCCCGGCGTGTACGACACGATCCGGGAGACGGGCGACCTGACCGAGGACACCGTCACGACCCTGAAGGACGCGATCGCCGAGTTCAAGAAGACCTTCGAGACGACCCACCACGGTCTCCTCATGCAGGAGGAGACCGTCGAGGCCATCGACGAGGGCGACGTGGAGCAGGAGAAGATCACCCGCGTGAGGAAGAAGTAAGCCATGGGTGCGAAGCTTCGGGGGATCCGGGGCCGTATCAACTCGACCAAGTCCATGGCGAAGATCACCCGCGCCCAGGAACTCATCGCCTCGTCCCGGATCGTGAAGGCGCAACAGCGGGTCAAGGAGTCGGGGCCGTACGCCCGGCAGATCACGCGCGCGATCTCCGCGCTGGTCAGCCACAATGTCGGCGTCGGCCACCCGCTCCTGACGGAGCGGACCGACTCCAAGCGGGTCGCGGTCCTGCTGATCACGAGTGACCGCGGCTTCTGCGGCGGCTACAACGTCAACGTCATCCGCGAGGCCGAGGGTCTCATGGCGATGCTGCGGGACCAGGGCAAGGAGCCCGTCCCCTACATCGTCGGGCGCAAGGGCGTCGGGTGGTACCGCTTCCGCGAGCGCGAGTACGCCGACGACTGGACCGGTTTCAGTGACCGCCCTCGCTTCGAGAACGCGGAGACCATCGGCCGGACGCTCGTCCAGGAGTTCGGCAGGCCGGCCGAGGATGGCGGCGTCGCCGAGATCCACATCGTCTTCACCGAGTTCGTCTCGATGCTGACGCAGACGGCCCAGGTACGCCGCCTTCTGCCGCTGGAGATCGAGGAGGCCGACGAGGCCCCGGAGGAGCAGACCGGCGGGGTCCTGCCCGCGTATGACTTCGAGCCGTCAGCCGACGCCGTCCTCGACGCCCTCCTGCCGAGCTACATCGAGAGCCGGATCTGGCACATGCTGCTGCAGTCGGCCGCGTCCGAGCACGCCCAGCGCAGGCGCGCGATGAAGTCGGCGACCGACAACGCCAACGACGTGATCGAAACCCTGACGCGAGTGGCCAACCAGGCCCGTCAGGCGGAGATCACCCAGGAAATCAGCGAGATCGTCGGCGGCGCGAACGCGCTCGCCGAGACGTCCGCGGGGAGTGAGTGAGAGTCATCATGACTGCTTCCGTAGAAGAGACCGCCACGGCGACGGGCCGCGTGGCCCGCGTCACGGGCGCGGTCGTCGACGTGGAGTTCTCCGTCGATACCATGCCCGACATCTACAACGCACTGAAGATCAAGGTCACGCTCGGCGGCGAGACCAGGACACTGAGCCTCGAGGTCGCCCAGCACATCGGCGACAACATGGCCCGTGCGATCTCGCTTCAGCCGACCGACGGCGTCACGCGCGGCGCCCCGGTGTTCGACACCGGCGAGGCTATCTCCGTGCCGGTCGGGGACGGCGTCAAGGGCCACGTGTTCAACACGATCGGCGAGTCGCTCGACGTGCCGACCTCCTCCCTGGAGGTCACCGAGCGCTGGCCGATCCACCGTCACGCGCCGCCCTTCGACCAGCTCGAGAGCAAGACCGAGATCCTCGAGACCGGCATCAAGGTCATCGACCTGCTGACCCCCTACGTCCGGGGTGGCAAGATCGGCCTGTTCGGCGGTGCGGGCGTCGGCAAGACCGTGCTCATCCAGGAAATGATCACCCGTGTCGCCCGTAACCACAAGGGCACCTCGGTGTTCGCGGGCGTCGGGGAGCGTACCCGTGAGGGCACCGACCTCCTCATGGAGATGCGAGAGGCCAACGTCCTCAAGGACACCGCCCTCGTCTTCGGCCAGATGGACGAGCCGCCGGGCACCCGGCTCCGGGTCGCCCTGTCCGCGCTGACCATGGCGGAGTACTTCCGCGATGTGCAGAACCAGGACGTGCTGCTGTTCATCGACAACATCTTCCGGTTCACCCAGGCCGGCTCCGAGGTCTCCACGCTGCTCGGCCGCATGCCGTCCGCGGTGGGCTACCAGCCGACGCTGGCCGACGAGATGGGCGAGCTGCAGGAGCGGATCACCTCGACGCGTGGTCACTCGATCACCTCGATGCAGGCGATCTACGTGCCCGCGGACGACATCACCGACCCCGCGCCGCACACCACCTTCGCCCACCTCGACGCCACGACGGTGCTCTCGCGTGCGATCACCGAAAAGGGCATCTACCCCGCGGTGGACCCGCTCGACTCGACGTCGCGCATCATGGACCCGACGATCATCGGCCAGGAGCACTACGACGTCGCCCAGTCGGTGAAGCGGATCCTGCAGCGGTACAGGGAGCTGCAGGACATCATCTCCCTCCTCGGCATCGACGAGCTCGCCGAAGAGGACAAGGTCACGGTCGAGCGCGCCCGGCGCATCGAACGGTTCCTGTCCCACCCGATGTACATGGCCGAGGCGTTCACCGGCCAGCCCGGTGAGAACGTCCCGCTGAAGGAGACCATCGCCTCCTTCAAGGGCATCGTCGAGGGCAAGTACGACCACCTTCCCGAGCAGGCGTTCTTCATGGTCGGGACGATCGAGCAGGCCGAGAAGAAGGCCCAGGAACTGCAGAAGTAGACGCTGCGGCGTTCGGAGGAGACTAAGTGGCAAAGCTGCGTGTCGAGCTCGTCTCACCGGAGCGTGAGATCTGGGCCGGCGAAGCCGATATGGTCGTGGCCAAGACCATCGAGGGTGAGCTGGGCATCATGCCGGGCCACGCGCCGGTCCTCGGCGTGATGGTGGACGGCAGTGTGGTGCGCATCAAGCCCGCCGACGGCGGGGAGACCATCGCCGCGATGGTCTCCGGCGGATTCTTCTCGGTCGCCTCCAACGAGGTGTCGGTGCTCGCCGAGTACGCCCAGCTGGGCGGCGAGGTCGACGTCAAGGCCGCCCGTGAGGAGTACCAGCGGGTCTCGGCGCTGGAAGGCGACGAGGCCGCCGCGGCCCAGCGCCGCGCGCGGGCACGCTTGCGGGCCGCCGGCCAAGAAGTCTGATTTTCACCGATCTCCATGGGGGAAGCAGGGGGGAGTGGGCGGGTACCTGGCACTGAACGTCGGCGGGGTGCTCGCCGCCGTCCTCCTGACGGTCGTGGCCGTCTTCGCCCTGCTGTCCCTGCGGCGCTGGCTGCTCGAACGCCGCGGCGGCACCGTCGAGTGCAGCCTGCGCGAACCGGACGGCCGCGGCGTATGGCGGCTCGGCATCGGCCGCTACAGCGGTGACGAGCTTCTCTGGTTTGCGATCTTCGGCCTTCGGATGAGGCCCCGGCGGGTTGTCCACCGCCGGGGCCTCATCGTTTCCGGGCGCCGGAAGCCGGAGGCCGAAGAGGAGGCGGCGCTGCAGCCCGACGCCGGGATCGTGGAGGTGCGCGATGGTGGCCGCACCGTCGAGCTGGCGATGAGCGGCTCCGCCCTGACCGGTTTTCTCGCCTGGCTGGAGGCCTCTCCGCCCGGGTCCTCGATCATCTGATGGATCGAGGCTCCGGGGCCCGAGCGCCTGACCGGGCGGGTCAGCGCTCGCCGCCGGGCTTCCACAGCACGTCGCCGTGCTCGGCGTTGGCCGTACGCCCGAGGATGAAGAGCAGGTCGGACAGCCGGTTGAGGTAGCGGGCGGTCAGCGGGTTCATGTCGTCGTGCGCCTCAAGGGCCGCCCAGGTCGAGCGCTCGGCCCGCCGGACGACGGTGCGGGCCACATGCAGCAGGGCGGCGCCGGGGGTGCCGCCGGGCAGGATGAAGCTGCGCAGGACGGGCAGGCCGGCGTTGTGGGTGTCGCAGTCGGCCTCGAGCCTGGTGACGTACTCCTCGGCGACCCGCAGCGGGGGGAACTCCGGATTCTCCACGACGGGCGTGCACAGGTCCGCGCCCACGTCGAACAGATCGTTCTGTACCCGGATGAGCAGTGCGACGACCTCTTCGGACAGGCCGCCGAGGGCGACGGCGGCGCCGATCGCGCTGTTCGCCTCGTCGACGTCCGCGAACGCCACCAGGCGCGGGTCGGTCTTGGCCGTCCGGCTCATGTCACCGAGGTTGGTGGTGCCGTCGTCGCCGGTGCGGGTGTAGATCTTCGAGAGTACGACGGGCTGGTCATTGCGGTTCTTCGCCATGTGGCAACCCTAACGAGCAGGCGGATTCGGCCATCCCGGCCGGCCATCCCTGCCGGTCGCCCCGCCGAAGCCGCACCCGCGAATGGCGGGGCACAGGCAACGGCTCGGGCCGTTCAGCGCGTCTATCGAGGTGAGAGCCGCCCTGCCGTGTCGCTGAGGCAGGCGGCCTGTGTGGTGTCCGGCGGATCTCGGGTGCCTGCCGGGACCGCGATATTGCGGCGTATCCCCGGCCCGCCGGCCGGGGATACGCCCCTGCCACGCGCCGGCACGGTGATGCGCCGATCACCTCCTCGCTGCCGAACCTCCGTACCTGTTGGTTAGAACACGATTCGGTGGGGCTGCCCTAGGACGTCCCTGATCGATAGTGTTTCGGCGACGTTCCCCCGACGCCTGGAGGCGGCCGTGTACGACTACGTCATCGTCGGCGCCGGCAGCGCGGGCTGTGTGCTCGCCGCGCGGCTCAGCGAGGACTCCCACACCAGGGTGCTGCTGCTGGAGGCGGGGCCGCCGGACGACGGGCCCGAGATCCACATTCCGGCGGGAATGCAGGCGCTGTTCAAGGGCCCCTACGACTGGGACTACACCACGACGCCTCAGGAGAACGCGCACGGGCGCAGCGTCTACTGGCCGCGCGGGCGCACGCTCGGCGGCAGTTCGTCCACCAACGCGATGATCTACATCCGTGGTCATCGGCACGACTACGACACCTGGCGGGACGAGTACGGCTGCAAGGGCTGGGGGTACGCCGACCTGCTGCCGTACTTCCGGCGGGCCGAGGACCAGCAGCGCGGCGAGTCGGAGTACCACGGTCTCGGCGGGCCGCTGCGCGTGGAGGACCTGCGCTACAAGCATCCGCTCACCCGCGCGTGGGTCGAGTCGGCGAAGGCGTACGGCCTGCCCGCGAACAACGACTTCAACGGCGCCGAGCAGGACGGCGTCGGGTTCTACCAGGTGACGCAGCGGCGCGGACGGCGCTGGTCGGCCGCCGACGCGTACCTGCGGCCGGCCGGGGATCGCCCGAACCTCACCGTGCGGACCGACGCCTTGACCACCAGGGTGCTGATCGAGAACGGCCGGGCGGTCGGCGTCCGCTACGTGACCGGGGGGCGTGAGGAGGAGGCTCTCGCCCAGCGGGAGGTCATCCTGTCCGGCGGGGCGGTCAACTCGCCGCAGCTGCTCATGCTCTCCGGACTCGGTCCAGCGGACCATCTGCGGTCGCTCGGCATCGACGTCGTCGCGGACCTGCCCTCTGTCGGCACGGGCCTGCAGGACCACCCGATCGTCCCGGTCCTGTGGAACACGCCCGGGACCAAGGCGATCTGGGAGAGCGTGAACCTGCGCACCTTCATGCTGTGGCAGTCGCTGGGCCGCGGACCGTACGCCTCCAACGTGGCCGAGGCGGGCGGATTCGTGCGGACCTCACCGGAGCTGCCGGCGCCCGACCTGCAGTACCACGTGCTCGGCACGCCGTACGTCAACCAGGGCCTCGCCGACCCCGGCAACCGCATGATCTCGGTGTTCGCGACCACGGTCGCGGTGGCCAGCCGCGGCCGGCTGACGCTGCGGTCCGCCGATCCGCGCTGGAAGCCGCTGATCGACCCGGCCTACCTGGACGACCCCGCCGACATGGAGATCCTCCTGGCAGGGGTCCGCCAGGCCAGGGAGATCGCAGCCGTGGGGCCGCTGGCCCGGATGAGCGGCGGCGAGTGGGCGCCGGGCGAGGGCGTCGCCGACCTGACCGACTGGATCCGCCACGAGGTCGTCACGCTGTACCACCCGACCAGCACGTGCGCGATGGGCGGCACCGACGAGTCGGTGTGCGACCCCGAGCTGCGCGTCCGCGGCGTGGACGGCCTGCGAGTGGTGGACGCCTCGGTGATGCCGGCCGTGCCGCGCGGCAACACCAACGCCCCGACCATCGCCATCGCCGAGCGCGCCGCCGACCTGATCGCCGGGGGTTCGCTACTGCCCGCGGCCGAGCTCACCTGAACCGCATGCCCAGGGCGAATCCCGCCTGGCCGGCGGGCATCCGCGCCAGGGGGACTCGCAGCCCCCTCACTTGTAGTGCTTGCCGTGGAGGATGTTGACGAGCTGCAGGACCTTGGCCATGTCCTTGTCGGTGCGCTTGAACGACACGAGGTTCATCGGCGCCGCGAAGCGCTGGCGCGTGATGGCCTTGGCGCGCGCGAACTCGCGCAGGCCGTCGGCGCCGTGGATGCGGCCGAAGCCGGATTCGCCCACCCCGCCGAACGGCAGCGCCGGCACCGTCGCGAAGGCGATCACGGCGTTGATCGAGGTCATGCCGCTGCGCAGCCGGCGCGCGGCGCCCATGGCCGCCGACCGGCTCTTGGCGAAGACGGTGCCGGCCAGGCCGTACGCCGTCGCGTTGGCGCGGGTCACGGCCTCCTCCATGGACTTCACCCGGTGCACCGTGATGGTCGGGCCGAAGGTCTCCTCGGATACCGCCGAGGAGTCGTCCGGCACGTCGACCAGGATCACCGGCTCGACGTAGGGGGCCTTGACCGACTCGGCGCCGCCGACGATCGCCTTGCCGCCCCGGGCCAGAGCGTCGTCGATGTGCCGCTTGATGATGCCCAGCTGGCTCGGCATGGTGATCGGGCCGTACGACGCGGTGCGGTCATCGCCCGCGCGCAGCGCCTTGGCCTGCTCGGTGAGCCGGTCCACGAAGGACTCGTAGACGCTGTCGACGACGTATACCCGCTCCACGCCTATGCAGGTCTGGCCGGCGTTGGACATCGCGCCCCAGAGCGCGGCCTCGGCGGCCTTGTCCAGGTCGGCGTCGGCGTCGACGATGAACGCGTCCTTGCCGCCACACTCGGCCACGATCGGGGTGAGCCGCTCGGCGCAGGCGGCCATGACCTTGCGGGCGGTCGGCGCCGACCCGGTGAAGGCGACCTTGTCGACGGCCCCGCGGGCGAGCGCGGAGCCGGTGTCGCCCAGGCCGGTGACGACCTGGAAGAGCGGCTGCTCGGGCACCACGCCGGAGATGATCTCGGCGAGCAGCAGGGCCACACCGGGGGTGTACTCCGACGGCTTGAAGACGACCGCATTGCCCGCCGCCAGGGCGTACGCGATCGAGCCCATCGGCGTGAAGACCGGGTAGTTCCACGGCCCGATGACGCCGATCACCCCGAGCGGCTGGTATTCCAGCACGCATTTCTGGTTGATCGCCGTGAGGCCGGGGAAGACGCCGCGCGGGCCGAGCACCTTCTCGGCGTGGCGGGCCGCCCAGTCGAGGTGGGTGATCGCCATCACCACTTCGAGCTGGGCGTCCTCGATCGGCTTGCCGGTCTCCTGATGGATCATCGTGGCCACCCGGTTGAGCGCACGGGTGAGTGAGCCCTTGATGTTCAGCAGCCGGATCCTGCGTTCTCTCCAGCCCAGACCGGACCACCACGCCGACGCGGCACGAGCGCGGTCGATGGCCGCGTTCACCGCCTTCTCGTCGTGGATCGGATGCTCACCGACGACCTCACCGGTCGCCGGGTTGAGGGATTCGAAGGTCTCGGCGGTCTCGGCATCCATGGTCGCTGTCATCGGCCACCACCCGGTAGAAGGAAATTCTGCTGCACAGTAAATTACCCCTTACCGCCCTGGTGCGGGCAGGATGCCTCTCTCCAGCGCGGCCGTCACCGCGGCCGTCGGCCCCGCCAGGGGATCGGCGGTCCGGTCATTTCCGGGTCCACCGAACGGTGGACACTCAGCCGGCCTGACCGAGGGTCTGCCAGAACTGGAACAGGGCATGCCCGAGGGCGACGAGGTTGCGGTCGATGCCGAACAGGTCGGTCAGGTTGTACACCACGGAGAAGAACTGCCGGTTGACCGCCGGGATCCACAGCAGCGCCAGCAGCCCCATGAACGCGTAGCCGCCGATCTTGCCGGCCTGCTCGACCCAGTGACGCGGCAGGTATGGCTCCACGATACCGAACCCGTCCAGGCCGGGAACGGGCAGCAGATTCAGCACCGCGGCGGTCACCTGCAGGAAGGCCAGGAACGCCGCGCCACTCCAGAAGAGCGCATGGTCCATGTTCTTCGCCAGGTTGGTGAGGACGACGCCGAGCACCACGGCGAAGACGATGTTGGCGATCGGGCCGGCCGCCGAGATGAGGCTGTGCCGGATCCGGCCGCGGATCGCGCCACGGTCGATGTAGACCGCGCCGCCCGGGAGGCCGATCCCGCCGAGCAGCACGAACAGCACCGGGAGCAGGAAGCTCAGCGTGACGTCGCCGTACTTGAGCGGGTTGAGCGTGAGGTACCCGTTGGTGGCCACGCTGTGGTCGCCCGACCGCCACGCGAAGAACGCGTGGCCGAACTCATGCAGGCACAGCGAGACGATCCACCCGCTGACCACGAAGACGAACAGCAGGAAGCGGGAGGTGTGGCTGATGTCCGTCGTGAGTGGTCCGTACCTCCAGACGGCGAGGCCGGACAGCGCGAACAGACCGAGTACGAACAGGAAGATCGGGCTGGGACGCACGGAGGACCGCAGCGCGGTGACGTTGCTCAATTACTTGCTCTCTGCGAGGGCGGGCACGACGTAGGTGCGGAGGAACTCACGGGGCTCGTCCTCGCGCGGCATGACGATCATTGAGGAGATGATCCGGAAAAGGAACTCCACGGCGCCTTCGACCGTGATGTCCGCCCGCAGGAGACCCTCCCGCTGGGCGATCTCGAAATGTGGCCGGACGTAGTCGGCGCACAGGTCCAGGACGTTCTCGGCGGCGCCGACGACGGCCGCCTGGGTGTGCCCGGCCGCCTCGGGGGTCAGCAGGGCGGCGACCCGGGGCTCCCCGCGCACGAACGCCACCGCGTCGATGACCCCCTCGACGATCGCGTCCGGCACCGACGGCTCCCGGCTGAGGCGTCCGGCCAGGTGATCGAGGAAGCGCCGCAGGTCGCGCAGGATGACGGTCAGGATCACCTCGTCCCGGCCGCCGGCGAAGCTGCGGTAGACGGTGGCCCGGGACAGCCCCGCCGCCGCAGCGATGTCCTCGACCGTGGTCTTGCCGACGCCGTACCGCGCGAAGCACCCTTCGGCGGCGTTCACGATCCGTTCCCGGATCTCGATGACCTGCGGCATGCCTCGCAGGCTATCGGTACGGTGACCGTGGCACATGAGACAGTAATTGCGTTTCGTTGCAAACGGGGCTGGGCTCGTTGTGCGACGAATCGGGCCGGGACCGCCGCCTGAGGTGACAGGATGCCGCCCATGAAGATCGCTGAGTCAACCGCTCTGGTAACCGGAGCGACCGGAGGCATCGGTCAGGCGATCGCGCGTGAGCTCGCCCGGCGCGGTGCCTCAGTCGTGCTCACCGGCCGGCGCGCCGAGGTGCTCGAGCCTCTCGCCGCCGAGCTCGGCGGGCGGGCCATCGTCGCCGACCTCTCCGACCGGGATGCCGCGGCCCGCCTGATGGATGAGGCCGGGACGGTCGACATCCTCGTGGCCAACGCCGCGCTGCCCGCCAGCGGGCTGCTCACCGACTACCCCCTCGACGCGGTCGACCGGGTCCTGGACGTGAACCTGCGCGTACCGGTCGTGATGGCCCGGCTGGCGGCCGAGGAGATGGTCTCCCGCCGCCGTGGGCACCTGGTGTTCGTGTCGTCGGTCGCGGGCAAGGTGGCGTCCGGGGGCGCCTCGCTGTACAACGCGACAAAGTTCGGACTGCGCGGGTTCTCCCTGGCGCTCCGGGAGGACCTGAGGCCGCACGGCGTCGGCGTCTCGGCCATCTATCCGGGATTCATCCGCGACGCGGGCATGTTCGCCGACGCCGGGGTGACACTGCCGCGCGGCATGGGCACCCGCACACCCGGCGAGGTCGCCCGCGCCGTGACCCGCGCCATCGAGCGCGACACGGCCGAGGTCGACGTCGCCCCGCTGTCTCTCCGCATGGGCACGAAGCTCGCCGTCCTGGCCCCGGGCCTTTCGGCCCGGGTGCAGCGGATGGGCGGCGCGGACCGGATCACCGAGGCCCTCGCCGCGGGCCAGCGGGACAAGCGCTGACGCCGTTGGTCACAGCTCGTAGTCCAGGGTGTAGGAGTGGCCGCCATAGCGCCCGCGCTGTGCTGGAGCACGAAGCCAGGTATTCCTTGATCAGGGAGACTTCGACCGCCCCAGACCGGTCGAAGTCTTCGCTCAAGGCTCTAGAAGAGGGTGCCGTCGCGCTCGATGCCGCGCAGCCCGTCGTAGTCCAGGGTGACGCAGCCGATGCCGCGGTCCTGGGCGAGCACCCGCGCCTGCGGCTTGATCTCCTGCGCGGCGAAGACGCCCTTGACCGGGGCGAGCAGCGGGTCGCGGTTGAGCAGCTCCAGGTAGCGGGTGAGCTGCTCGACCCCGTCGATATCACCGCGCCGCTTGATCTCGATGGCGACCGTCGCACTCGTCGCGTCGCGGCACAGGATGTCGACCGGGCCGATCGCGGTCGGATACTCGCGGCGGATCAGCCTCCAGCCCGCACCCAGCGTCGTGATGTGCTCGGCGAGCAGCTCCTGGAGGTGCGCCTCCACGCCGTCCTTCTGCAGGCCCGGATCGATGCCCAGCTCGTGGCTGGAGTCGTGCAGGATCTCCTCGATCGTGAGGATCAGCCGCTCGCCCGACTTGCCGTGCGTGACCGTCCACTTACCCTCTTCCTCCTTGAGGGTGCACGGCGGATTCATCCAGTTGAGCGGCTTGTACGCCCGGTCGTCGGCGTGGATCGACACTGATTTGTCGGCCTTGATGAGGATGAGTCGCGGGGCCATGGGCAGGTGGGCGGTGAGCTTGCCGACGTAGTCGACGCTGCAGCGGGCGATGACGAGACGCACG
>JAOPYL010000098.1 GCA_025964625.1 Actinoallomurus sp.
TACTACAACCACCCCGGCGTCGCCATCACGGTCAGCTCCGGCGACAACGGGTACGGCGTCGAGTACCCGGCCTCCTCCCACTACGTGACCGCCGTCGGCGGCACATCGCTGAACAAGGCGAGCAACAGCCGCGGCTGGAGCGAGTCGGCGTGGAACGGCGCGGGTAGCGGATGCTCGACCTACAACACCGCGCTGTCCGGCCAGTCCGGCGTCGGAACCGGCTGCTCCAAGCGGGCCGTCGCCGACGTCTCGGCCGTGGCCGACCCCAGCACCGGCGTCGCCGTCTACGACAGCACCGCGTACCAGGGTCAGAGCGGCTGGATGGTCTTCGGCGGCACCAGCGTCGCCGCCCCGGTCATCGGCGGCGTGTACGGCCTGGCCGGAAACTCCGCCAGCATCAACAACAACTACCCCTACTCCCACTCCGGGTCGCTGTTCGACGTCACCTCCGGGAGCAACGGCGTCTGCTCGACCTCCCAGTGGTGCAACGCGCGCACCGGCTGGGACGGGCCCACCGGCCTCGGCACCCCGAACGGAACCGGCGCCTTCTGATCGCATAAGAAACGGGCCCGGCGCGATGGCGCCGGGCCCGTTTCTTATGCGCAGCCGACGAGAACGGACCTGCCGCAGACACATCGGTGTTCACCTAGGTGGGGCCGGTGGGATTCGAACCCACACTGTCGTGATCCTAGGTCACGCGTCTCCTGCCGATTGGACTACGGCCCCTTATTTTTCTTGTTCTTGAGTCTACCGGCATATGTCGGCGTCTGCGAATGACAGTTCGGGCAGAGAAACCGAAGATTGTCCGATCTATTGTCCAGCCAGTCGCCATTGATGTGATCGACGTGCAGGATCAGTCGCTGATCACACCAGCTGTCTCCGGTGCCGCAACCACCGCACAGGTAGGGTACACCTATCTCGATCAGTGCTCTGCGGAGCATATAAGACCGGTAACGGTTGGACCCCGCTGGCCGTACCACGAGGATGCGCTCGGGTGGGTGTCGTTCGACCGACCATTTACCACGGCGATGTACCTGTCCGAGAAAATGAGACGTGTCGATCTCGAAGTGTTTGAGCCTCCGGCTGATGTGCGCGTGGGACCCTCCCGAGAATGGGATGCCTAAGTAACGAGGAACACCCGCGATACTGATCGACGCGGCTGCGGCCTCGGCGAGCATTTCTGGCGTGTATTTGTAGCTGTACTTTCGGTTGGCCATGGTTGGAAGCTAGCGGCGGGGTCTGACAGTTTCCGGCGCATGGCTTCGGGCGGGCTTCAGACGTCGAGTTCGTTCAGGATGCGCTCGACGTGGCCGGTGGCCTTCACGTTGTAGAAGGCCTTCTCGATCTTGCCGTCGGCGTCCACGATGAAGGTGGAGCGGATCACGCCGATGGTGGTCTTGCCGTAGAGCTTCTTCTCGCCGTACGCGCCGTACTCCTGCAGAACCTTCGTGTCGGGGTCGGCGAGCAGCGGGAAGGTCAGCGCGTCGCGGTCGCGGAACTTCGCCAGCTTGGCGGGCTCGTCGGGGGAGATGCCGAGCACCGTCACACCCGCCGCGTCCAGGTCGTCGAGGTTGTCGCGGAAGCCGCCCGCCTCCTTGGTGCAACCGGGCGTCATGGCCGCCGGGTAGAAGTACACGATCACCCGTCGTCCGCGGAACGACGACAGGGAGACGGGGTTGCCGTCGGCGTCGGGGAGCGTGAAGTCCGGGGCCACGTCTCCGGGCTGCAGGCGCTGTTCCGTCACGGGATCACCTTTCGGTCGGGCTGTTCCCCACCGTACCCGCGTGTCCGGGGCCGCCGCGCGATCGGGGTACAAGTCCACGGGGAGCGGTGTTGCGGGCCCGCACCTGACAGACTGATCACAGCTTCGCCGGTAAGTGCCGATAGGCCGCAGGAAGGACACGTCATGGCCGAGAGAACCCCCGACCCGGAGGCGATCGAGCGGGAGATCGAGCGTACGCGCGAGGAGCTGGCGCGCAGTATCGACCTGCTCGCCGAGCGGCTGAACCCCAAGCACGCAGCGAAGCGGGGGATGGCGCAGGCCAAGGAGGAGGCCGAGCGCGTCGCCGAGGACATCGGCGCGATCATCCGGCAGGAGCGGCAGGACCGGCCGCGGAGCCCGCTCACCGGCCCGGTACTGATCGGCGCCGGGCTCGCCGTGACCGTCGTCGCGCTGCGGCTGCTGGTATGGCGGCGCCGTGTGTGAGTGGCCCTTTCCGCGGTGAGCCCGATCCGCGGAACACGGCCGTGAGCGGGCACGCGCCGTGTTGATCGTCATGGCGATCCGGGGTCTCCTCCCTCGGCTCCGCGAGGGCTGAGCAGCAGTTCGCTGTCGACGAAGTCGCGGAGCATATCGCCTCGACGCTGGTCGGCGCGTTCGCCGCCTGGAACGTCCAGTGCGCAAACTCTCTCTTAACCGTGCGCCCACTACTGTCTGGCGAAACGCGAGCTATGTCCACTTCGTTAGCCAACGGTAACGGCGGGAGAGGTGGCTGAGGTCGCGTCGGGGTGCGTGTTCGATCCACGTCGCCTCGGCGGCCGACAACAGGTCCGTGCGGTGCCGAGTGGCGCCGTCGCCGTCTGTGAGGGCGCCCGCGCAGGACCGACACGATGGAGCGATCAGTGAGAACGGTGGGCAGGCGCCACACGGGACTTCTTGTCGTCGGCGCCGTCATGTTCGCCGGGGCCCTCGTCGCCTATGTCGTGACCGTGCTGGGGCATCCGCACGACCTGTGGGCGATGTCCGACCTGAAGGTCTACCGCTGGGGCGGCCTGCTCGCCCGGCACTCCACCAGCCTGTACGACAAGACGACCGGCGGCTTCGCCTTCACCTACGCACCGGTGGCCGCCGCGATCTTCGCGTGCCTGTCGGTGTTCTCGATGGCCACGCTGCGGTGGATGATGACCGTGGCGAGCCTGTTTTCGCTGGTGGCGACCGTCTGGCTGGCCTGGGGCGCGCTGGACTACCGGCGGACCTCGGTACGGCTCGGCGCGACCTTCGTGGTGTGCGCGGCGGCGCTGTGGACGGAGCCGGTACAGAAGACGCTGTGGTTCGGCCAGATCAACCTGATCCTGATGCTGTTGGTCATGGCCGATCTTCGGCAGGACGACGGTCGCTGGTGGAAGGGCGTCGGGGTCGGCATCGCCACGGGCATCAAGTTCACGCCCGCCATCTTCATCGCGTACCTGGTGGTCACGCGGCGCTTTCGGGCGGCGGCCGTCTCCACGGCCACACTCCTGCTCACAGTCGCCATCGGGTTCTTGGCACTGCCGCATGAGTCCAGCGAGTTCTGGGGGGACCGGCTCTTCCTGTCGCCCGGCCGGGTCGGCCCCATCGACTGGGTGGGCAATCAGTCACTGCACGGCCTCCTGGCCAGGCTACTGGGCGGCGAGAACGCCGCCGCGCCCTACTGGCTGGGCGCCGCGCTGGTGGTCGGAGCCGGTGGGCTGTGGCTGGCGGCACTGGCAAGCCGGCGTGGCCGTGAGCTGACCGCGATCGTGACGTGCGGGCTCACCGGGCTCCTGGTGTCGCCGATCTCCTGGTCGCATCATTGGGTGTGGATCGCGCCGTTGCTGGTGATCGCCGCCCACCAGATGATCCGGCCGCTGCGGCAGGCATGGATCTGGGTGGCCGGCGGCCTGGCGCTCGAGGCCCTCTTCGCGGCATGGATCTTCCCGGTCTCTCACCTTCCGGCCCTGCCCGAGGGCCTGATCCGCACCGTTCCGTTCGGGGCACACCGCGAACAGCGTTGGCACGGGACGGAACTGGTGATCGGCAACCTCTACGTCCTCGTCGGTCTCCTGACATTGGCAGGACTGGCGCTTCACGCCGTGCGCCACCGGTATGTGGCCGACCGGGAACGGGCCGGCGCCGCACACACCGATGAGGCCGCGCGTCACAGCGTGTGAAGGTGCCCCTCATCCCGCTCTGGCCGGGTGAGGGGTCCCCACAAGAGTTTCGGCCCCCGCAAGGGGTTCTAGCGGAGACCTACGGCGCTGCTCGTGGTGCCGCCCGCCTTCGTTTCGAACGCCAGCGCCAGCGTGCCCGTCGCACCCGGCAGCGTGACGGTGTACGTTCCCGCCCTCCCGACGTCCACCTTGCGGGAGCCGACGATCTTGCCGTCCCAGACGTACGCGTAGGCGGTGCCGGGGCCGGTGGCGCGCAGCCGGAAGGTGACCGACCCGCCCTTCACCTCCGGCTTGCCGGCGATGCGGGCGGTGTCGGAGGCGGGCGCGGCCGGGCCGGCGGCGAGGGGAACGCCGACCGTCGCGGCCTGGATGATCGACTGCGGCGAGTTGACGGACAGTGCCGCGGTCTGCGGGATCACCGGCGGTGGCGCGGTCGTGGGCCGTCCGGGCGGCGGGGTGTAGCCCGGCACGGTGGCCAGGCCCCACCGGTACGGGTCGCCCTGCACGCCGCCCCAGGTCGACCAGCCGATGCGGGTCTGGCCGGTCTTGTCGGTGGTGTCGGAGTCGTACACGAAGATGTCCATGCCGAGCCGGGACGGGTCGACCGCCGCCGGCAGGTCGGCCAGCGGGATCTTCGTCTCGACCGTGTAGCCGGTGTACGGCTTGGAGACGACCGAGGCGACGGCCATGCCGGGGGCGGTCTGCGCGCCGGGTCCCTGGTGGTTGTCGGCGTCGCGTTCGAAGCACGGCGTTCCGGCGCTCGTCCAGGGCATGATCCCGGTCTTGAAGGTGGTCGAGGTGTTCTCGGCGTCACCGCGCGGGTCGAGCGCGATCTCCACCGAGTCGGTCCGCCAGTGCCGCTTGCAGTCGGCCGGGGTGAGGGCGCTGCCCTGCCTGTCGTCCTTGACGCTGACGAGGACGTAGAGGGCGTCGCCGTACCAGGTCACCCTGCCGGTGGCCGAGCAGTCCGCGGCGGACTCACACGGTGAGCCCTCCCACAGCCGGGACAGGTTCAGCGCGGGCCCGGGGTACTCCCCGGACGAGTCCTTGCCGTCCACCGCGGGCGCCTTGGTGGCATGCGGGATCGTGGTGTCCGGTACGAGTTCGAGCGCGGCGTTCTCCACGTCGGGGGCGCCCGAAGACGTCGTGGTGATCGTGAAGTCGTAGTCGCCGGCGGTGCCGCCCTGGTTGGACGTCGGCAGCGACGTGTCGGTGTTCCGTACGGTGAAGGTCACCGAGCCCGGCTTCCCGGCCGCCAGGTCGTACGGCTTCGAGGCCGCGTCGGCGGCGAAGCCCTTCGGCAGGTTCAGCGAGACCGTGCCGTGGTGTGCCTCATTCGTCGTGTCGGCGAGGTCGACGCTTACCTTCCGCGAGCCGCCGGACGCGAGCGTGAGCACCCGCTTGACCCGGCCGGAGAGCTGCGGGACGCCCGCGGACGCGGCCCAGGAGTCGAAGTCGGACACCCTCGGCAGGGGCTCCTGCACGCCGGTGACGTCGGGCTCCACCTCGACCGCGCGTCCGGTGGTGCCGCTGCCGTGCGGGGTGGTCACGGTCGCGCCGAGCCGTACCCGGCCGGCCTTCGGCGCGGCGGTCACGGTGAACACGGCCGTTCCGTCGCGGACGTCGCCGGAGCCGGTGACCTTCCAGCCGGCGGGCACGGACAGCGCCACGCGCCCGGCCGGGGCGTGCGCGGTGACCGTGAACGGCTCACCGGGCGCCACGCCGAACCGGCTCGTGGTCAGGTAGAACTCGGTGCCGAGCGGCAGCCCGCCCTTGGCCGGGTACACCGCGCCCTCCAGCGCGGCGAGGGGGTCGTGGTTCCCACGGGTGAACGGTACCCGGCTGTCGACCTGGGTGAAGTAGTCGCAGCCGATCTTGTTCGGGTCGCTGGGCGCGTCGGGGTTGTGCGCCCAGCCCTGGCTGGCGTACAGCCGGCCGGCCTCGGCCTCGATCTGGGCCCAGGTCCTGCCCTGCTTGGACGCCCGCCCGCCCCAGACCCCGTACACGTCGGCGCTCGGGTCGGTGGGCGTGAACGTCGTCTCGCACGACGGGCCGGTGCCGCTCTTGACCAGGTGCTCCTGGTGCAGCAGCCGACCGGCCCGCCAGGGCTTCAGGTGCTCCTTGGTGAGCTGCTCGGGGAAGGCCTTGGGGTCGGCGGCCAGGTAGTACGCCTCGACCGCGAGCCGCCCGGCCTCCTGGTGGTTGCCGTGCTGGCCGGGGATCGGCGACGGGGTCATGGTCGTGATGACCTTCGGACGGGTCTCGCGGACGAGGCGGACGACCTTGGCGAGCGTGGAGTCGTGGTTCCAGATGTCGCGGGTGAGCCGGTCGCTGACCGTGTAATAGAAGTCGACCTTGTCGAGATAGTGGATGTCGGTGATGCCCGCCTTGGCGACGGCCTTGCGCTCCTCGGCCTCGCGGAGCAGCCCGAGGGCCGGGCCCTCCTCGGTGCCGACCGCGTTGCCGCCGCCCTCACCGCGCGTGATCGTGAGCACGCCGGTCCTGACGTGGCGTCGCTCGTTCCACTGGCCGTACGTGGAGAGGTTGCCCGACTCGTCGTCCGGATGCGCGCCGACGAACAGCACGTCCAGGCCGGCCGGCCGCGGGGCGGCGTGCGCGGGTGCCGCGAGCGCGGCCTGTGCCGGAGGCGTGAACCCGGCCAGACCGGCGGCGAGCGCCAGCGACACGGCGAGTCTTCTGCGCATGGGCCTCAACTCCTTGTGCGATCACGTCCGCGCCCGAGCGTATGTTTCCCGGCTATTCCTTGACAGCCCCCGAGAGCATGCCCGCGATGAAATGCCGCTGGAGGAAGACGTACACCAGGACGACCGGGGCGGCGACGATCAGTGCGGCGGCCATCAGCGGCTGGTACTCGGTCTGGTGCTGGCCCTGGAAGATCGACAGGCCGAGCGGGGCCGTGCGCCGGTCCTCGTTCGAGTTCATTATCACCAGGGCGAGCAGGAACTCGTTCCACGTCCACATCGCGATCAGCACCACCATGGTGAGGATCGCGGGCCGGCCGACCGGGATCAGCACCCGGCGCAGCGTGGTCCAGCTGGACGCGCCGTCCATGCGGGACGCCTCGATCAGCGAGCGGGGAGCCGACCGGAAGTAGGCGCGCATCCAGAACACGCCGAACGACACCGACTGCGCGATCTGCGGCAGCATCAGGCCCGGCAGCGTGTTGTCCAGGCCGACCGAGCGCAGGTCGAAGTAGAGCGGCACCACGATCGCCTCGGTCGGGACCATCAGCCCGGCCAGGAACACGTAGAACAGCGTGGTCGCCCCGCGGAAATCCATGGTGCCGAGGGCATACCCGGCCAGGATCGACAGCACCGACGCGACGACCACGACGACGGTGACGACGATCAGGCTGTTCGTGAGGTACCGCGCGAAGTGGCCCTGCCGCCATGCCGCGGTGAACGCGCCGAAGGACAGGTGCGGTAGGGCGAGGGCCTGCGCGGCGACGGCCAGCAGCGGGAAGACGGCGATCACCGCGAACAGGCTCAGCACCCCGTAGGTCGCGAGACGCTCGGCACGAGAGGTCATGAGGCGTTCTCCGGGATCACGCGCGGCCCTCCACGAGGCGGCCCACGCCGGCGGTCACGGCGAACACGATGATCGCGATGGTGATGCCGATGGCGCAGGCCAGCCCTACCTCGCCGGTGTTGAACGTGCGGTTGTACACCTCGTACGCCGGCACCTTGGTCGCGTCGCCCGGGCCGCCGCCCGTCGTCAGGTAGATCAGGTCGAAGTTGCGGAGCGCGGCGATCGTGGTCAGGGTCAGCGCGACCGCCAGCTCACGCCGGAGCCCCGGCAGCGTCACCGCGAAGAACTCAGCGACGGCTCCGGCGCCGTCCACGCGGGCCGCCTCGTACAGCTCCTGCGGGATCTTCTGCACGCCGGCCAGGAACAGCACCATCGCCAGCCCGATCTCCGCCCACGTGCCGATCAGGCCGACGGACGGCAGCGCCCACGTGAAGTCGCCGAGCCAGCCGCGGGCCAGGCCGCCCAGGCCGATCAGCCGCAGCGTTCCGTTGACCGGCCCGTGGGCGGAATAGATCCACTGCCAGGCGACGGCCACCGCCACCATGGCCACCACCTGGGGCAGGAACAGCACGGTGCGGAAGAACGTCATCCCGCGCGGCCGCGACCGGGACATGGCCGCCACCAGCACGAACGCGATGCAGCAGGGCAGGATCGCGTAGAAGAACAGCAGCACCACCGCGTGCCCGAAAGCCCCGCGCAGCTGCGGATCGCTGATCGTCTGCCGGTAGTTGCCGAGTCCCGCCCACGTGCCCACGGTGAGGCCGTCCCAGTGGAACAGCGAGAGCCACGCGCCGTGCAGCAACGGCCACAGCAGGAACAACGCGTAGATGACCAGCGCCGGCAGGACGTACAGGTAGCCGATCCGGCGCGGTTCGCCGGGAGGCGGCGCGCCCGCCCGCCCGGCCGGCGCCGGGCGGCCGACCCCCAGCCTCACTTCTTGGCCAGGAAGGCGGCGTAGTCCCGCTGGGCGTCCCGCATCCCCTGCTGCGCCGTCTTCCTGCCCGCGATGATCTCCTGCAGCACGCCGCCGAGCGTGTCGAGGAACGTCGTCGTGGAGTAGTCCAGGTAGGGCACGAGGATGTCGTTGTCGCTGGCGATCCGCCACGCGGTGAACAGGTCGCGGCTCAGGGCTGTGACCGGCTCGGCGGAGGCCGGCTTGACCGCGGCCAGGCCACCGGTCTCGGTGACGACGTCCATCGCCTGCGGGGTGGTCATGAAGTTGATGTAGGCCGCGGCCACGTCGGGGTGCTTGGACCTGGCGGTGATCACGAGCGGGAGCCCGGGTCCGCCCAGCGTCGCCGGGATCGTTCCGCCGGCCCGCGCGGGCGGGGGGAGCATGAAGCGGACCTTGTCCCCCATCTTCTTCTGCAGGTCCGCGGCGAACCACGGGCCGCCGATGAGGAAGACGCCCTCGCCCTTGGCGAAGGGCCCGGGGGAGTCGTTGTACTTGTCGGCGTTGACCGTGGAGGGGAAGTAGCCCTTCTTCGCCCAGTCGGCGAGCTTCTGCGCGGCCTGCACCACCGACGGGTCGGTCCACGAGCCGCCACGGCCGAACACCAGGTCGCGCAGCGCGTCCTTGCCGGTGGTCTGGCCGAGCAGCACGCCGAACTCGTGGATGCCGGGGAACTTCTCCAGGTTCCCGAGGTACAGCGGGGTCTCGCCCTTGCTCTTGGCCGTCGCGAGGTCCTGCTCGAACTGGCCCCACGTCACCGGCGGCTGGACGCCGAGCTTCTTGAGCTTGTCGGTGTTGTAGTAGATGCCGACGGCCTCACCGGTCATCGCGACGCCGTACAGGCTGCCGGAGCCGATCGTCTTGCCGTCCGGCGTGACGCTGTTGAGCTGGGAGAGTCCTTGCGGGAAGCGCTTGCGGAAGCCGTACACCGCGTCGTACGGGTCCAGTGACACGAGCGCGCCGGCCTTCACGAGCGCCGCCATGATGCCGTAGCCCTGGTTGGCCTCGACGACGTCCGGGGGGCTGCCGCCGGACAGCGCGAGCCGCAGCGTCTTCTCCAGGTCGGTGAACGACCGCGACACCCGTTTGATCGTGACGTTCGGGTACGTGCTGTGGAAGGCCGCGTTGAGCTTCTGCATCTGCTCGTTCTGGCCGCCCAGGACCTCCTGGTCCCAGACGGTCAGCGTCACCGGGCCGGCCTTCGCGACATCGGTACTGATCGCGGCGGGCGCCTTCGAGGTCGGCGTGGGCTTGGAACCGGGAGTACAGGCGGACACGGCGACCAGCGCCGCGGCCAGGACCACGATCGGTTTCCGCATGGCGGGGGGCTCCTTCGGTCAACCGAACTGCGGCAGATACGCGCTGTGCGCCGCGAGACCTTCCTCCAGGATCTTCTCCGCGGTGCGCTTGTTCGTTACGAACGGATGCGCCAGCAGCGCCTGCAGCGCGAGGCGGGTGTCGCCGGTGGTGGCGGCGTCGGCGGCGAGCCGTTCGTACTCGTGGATGGCGTGGGTGAGGCCGCGCACGGCACGCGGGATCTCGCCCATGACCAGCGGCGTCGGCCCGTGCCGGCCCACGATGCACGGCGTCTCGACGACCGCGTCCGACTCGAGCGAGGCGATCGACCCCTGGTTGCGGGTGTTGAGGATGAGCCGCCGTCGTTCGTCGCGCTGGATGGCGCAGATCACATCGACCGCGAACTCGCCGTGCTCGCCGCCGCCGCGCTCGCGGCTCGGATCGGGGTCGGCCTTGCCGGCCTCGGCCGCGACCTGCGCGTAGAAGCCCGGCAGCATCGCCATGATCTCCTCGGCCCGCGTGCGGCCCTTGTCCCGCAGCTCGCGCACGACGTCGTCGTGGAAGTAGTAGTACTTGGCGTAGGAGTTCACCAGCAGGCCGAGGGCCTTGCCGAGTTCGGCCATCCGCACGGGCTCGCGGTGCGGGGTGGCCTCACCGGCGGGCGCCAGGTCCGCCAGCCGTGGCGCGAGGTCGACCTCCTCGCCGTTCAGCCGCACACGCTCCGCCCAGGTGCCGTGGTTGGTGCCGATCCAGTCGATCTCGAGCCCGTCGACCGGGAGCCCGAGCAGGCCGGCCCACACCTCGGTGTCGCCCACCCACTGGTCGCACAGCCCGATGATCTTCGCGTCGGAGTGCCGCAGCACCGCGTCGGTGACGATGTTCGTCGGGTTGGTGTAGTTGATGATCCAGGCGTCGGCCGGGGCCGCGCGGGCGATCTCCAGCAGCACCGGGACGGACCGGCAGGCCATCAGGAAGCCGCCCGGCCCGATCGTCTCCTGCCCGACGATGCCGTGTTTCAGCGGGATCGACTCGTCGAGATGACGCGCGGGCAGGCCCCCGGGACGGAACGTGGTGAACACGAAATCCGCGCCGTCGACGGCCGTCTTCAGCGAGGTCTCGGCGCGGACCGTGAAGTCCGCGCCGGCCGCCGCGAACATGTTGCGGGCCAGCAGGGTCATGACCTGCAGGTGCTCGTCACTGACGTCGTGGAAGACGAGCTCGGCCCCGGCCAGGTCGGAGGCGCGGTGCAGCAGCCCGCGGATCACGCCGGGCAGGTAGCCGCTGCCCGCCCCGACGACGGTGATGCGCGGACTCATGTGAGACTCACCATGCCTTTCGTACGGTCGGTTCCGCCCGGGTCACCGTCTCCGGCGCGGCCTCGGGGATGTACGGGACGACGAAGGCGTAGTCCCGCAGAATCTCCTCCGGAAGTTCTCCCGACTCGCCGAACGCGGCGATCTCGCCCCAGCAGGGTGAGCCGAGAGACCCGCTGTGGTGGCGTACCGACAGGCCGGCGCACAGGTTGGCGAAGCGCAGCCGCTCCAGCAGGGGCCAGCCGGCGAGCGTGCCGTACACGAAGGCGGCGCCGAAGACGTCGCCGGCGCCGGTGGGGTCCAGCGCCTTGATGGGCAGCGCCGGCGCCTCGGCGTGTTCGCCGGTCGTGGAGTCGATCGCTATCGCGCCCTGCCCGCCACGCTTGACCACGACGACCGGCACGCGTTCGGCGAGCGCGGCCAGGGCCAGCTCCGGGGAGTCCGTGCGGGTGTAGGCCATGGCCTCGATGGCGTTCGGCAGGAACACGTCGACCCAGCCCAGGCGGTCGAGTACGTCGGTGGACCACGTCTCGGTGGAGTCCCAGCCCACGTCGGCGACCACGGTGGAGCCGTCGCCGCGCATCGTCCCCGCCCAGTCCGGCACCGGATGATCGAGGTCGAGGAAGCAGGTCCGGGCGCGGGGCGCGGTAACGATCAGCTGTTCGGGGAGCACCGGCATGGGCCGGTGGTACGTCACCATGCTGCGGTCGGAGTCATAGGCGAGCGAGACCGTCACCGGGGTCGGCCAGCCGGGCAGCCTGCGGGAGTGGTCCAGGCCGACCCCCTCCTGCTCGGACAGGGTCCGCCACAGGTAGGCGCCGAACATGTCGTCGCCGAACGCCGCGGCGAGCCCGACGCTCAGGCCCAGGCGACTCATCGCGACCGCGATGTTGGCGATGCCGCCGGGCGCCGAGCCCAGGCCGTCGGTGATCAGCTCGGTGCCCGGCGGCGGCAGCCCGGGCAGGCCCGTGAAGATCATGTCCATGAAGACCGTGCCGGCCAGGAACACGTCCAGGCCGCCGCTGCCGCCCTGGAGCAACTCGCCGCCGCCGCCGTGCAGCAGCTCGCCGGCGGCACCGCGCTCGGCGCAGGGGTCCTGCAGCCGCGGCTCCGGTGGCCGGCCCGGCGGTGCCACCGCCTGTTCGAGATGTCCCATGGCGCCTCCCCACCGGGGCGGATCCAACACTGGCCTAAGACCTTACGCGCTCATGGACCGTTCCCAGCAAGGAAACCGGGCGGTCCCGGCCCGGCGCGCCGGGCGTCGCCGACAGGCCTACAGGAAGGTCTTGCCCTCGCCGCGGTACGTCGGCACGGTGCCGACCACCCGATCGCCCTCGACCAGGTGGAGCGCGGCGAACCGCTCGCACAGCTCGCCCGCCTTCGCGTGCCGGAACCACACCCGGTCGCCGATCCGCAGCTGCTCGGCGGCGCCGCCGAGCAGTGGCGTCTGCACCTCGCCGGCGCCCTCCTTCGGATCGAAGCGCAGGCCGGCCGGCAGGTAGGGCTGCGGCATCCGGCTTCTGTCGCCCACTCCCGAGGCCAGGAAGCCGCCGCCCAGCACGGTGACCACGCCACGGCCGGGGCGGCGTACGACCGGCAGGGCGAACAGCGCGGCGGGGCGGCCGGTGAAGTTGGTGTAGTGGTCGAACAGCACGGACTGGTAGAGGCCCGAGCCCGCCGCCACCTCGGTCACCGCCTTCTCGGCCGCGGTCTTCTCCACGCTGCCGGTGCCACCGCCGTTCACGAACTCCAGGTCGGCCACCTCGCGGACCGCCTTGACGATCGCGGCCCGGCGCCGCGCCAGCTCGACCCGCGACTGCGCCTGAACGAAGCGGACGGCGCGCGAGAAGATCGGCTTGCCCGGTGGGTTGTCGCCGACGCCGGCGATCTGGGACTCGTACGCCATCAGACCGACGAGCCGCAGGCCGGGACGGCGGGCGATCTCGGGGGCGAAGGCGGCGGCCTCCCCGGCGGAGCGGACGGGGGTGCGGCGCGCGCCGACCCGGACCCGGCCGCCGGCCGTACGCCAGGAGGCGTCGATGTCGATGCAGACTCTGACCGGGCGGCCGCCGGCGGCGCTGTCGATGAGGTCGAGGTGCTCGATGCAGTCGACCATGACCGTGACGGTGGCCGCCGCGCGCTCGTCGCCGGCGAGTTCGGCGAGGGCGGTCTGGTCGGCGGTGGGGTAGGCGACCAGGATGTCGTCGCTGAGGCCCTCGGCGGCGAGCCACAGCGCCTCGGGAAGGGTGAAGGCCATGACACCCGCGAAGCCGCCCGTCGCGAGGATCTGCTCGAGCAGCGCACGGCAGCGCACCGACTTGCTGGCGACGCGGATCGGTTTGCCGTGCGCCCGGCGGACCAGGCCGGTGGCGTTGGCCCGGAACGCGTCCAGGTCGACGACCGCGAACGGCGGCTGCAGGTCAGCCGTCGCGGCGTCGTACCGCTCGCACAACGTCATAGCCGCAGGGTGCCACAGCCACGACGAATATGAGAAGAGTTCACGTCCTGGGATGGGAGGCAAGAAGCTCGGCAAGCCACGCGTTGAGGGGCGGTTTACCGCAGTCGAAGGTTTCGAAGTCGTGTGCCTGGGTGAGCAGGTGGGTACGCCAGGTGCTCATGTCTCGTCGACGTATCGGCGAGGCCTGGCGGTCGCCTGCCGCAGGGCGGGAATCTCGTCGGGTTCGTCCAGAGCGGCGATCAGCTCGTCGAACTGCTCGGCGGGCATGAGTGTGACGTCTGGACTTGCGAGCACTCGCCGGGCCTCCTCCTGCGCCGCACGGAGCACGAAGGACGACACCGACTCACCCAGCGCCGCGGCGGCTCGGGCGATGAGCCGCTCCGCGTTGGCGTCGGCCCGCATCTCGATGCGGCGGTCCTTCTTCGCTGCCATGAGCATCACCTCCACCTCCTTCAATGTACGGCGTTTGTACGGTGGTCAACAGGCGCGTAGGTATTCTTACCGTCACAGCCCGATCGCGCTACGTGAATAGGCGATCGGGCTGAGGACTGCCTCCGAGCGGCGGGACGTCAGCCTTCGGCGGGCCGGAGGGCGAGGCGGGGGGCCGGGCGGGGATGCGGCCCAGGGCCGTCGCCGGCCTCCAGCGTGGACACGACGGCGGCGAGCGCCAGGGGTACGGCGACGGCCAGCGCGAGGGCCGGGATGGCGATCCCCGAGTCGTTCACCGCACCGCCGACCAGCGCGGTGACGAACGCGCCGGACAGCCCGGCGCGCAGCATCGGCACCCGCTCATAGGCGAGCTGCAGCCCGCCCGCGCCGGCCCGGCCCGGCCGGTGCAGCACGAGCATGAGGAACAGGAAGGCCGCGACCACGATCGGCATGAGGGTCAAGTTGCCGAAGGTGTGCATCATCGCGGTGAACTTGCGCTCGATCCAGGGAAGGGCGTTCCCCTCCACGAGCTGGCCGAAGAACCGGCCCATGTGGGTCTGTTGCGCCGGCGGGCGCAGGTAGTCGATGAACGCCACGCCGAGGACGATGACCATCCCGGTCGCGCGCAGGAGCTGCAGCCGGATGAAGGAGACGCGCCGGCCGCCCACGAGCAGCGCGGTGGTGGCGAGCCCGGGGACGAAGGCGATCAGGCCGCCGAAGTCGCTGCCCCAGGCGGTCCAGCTGTCCAGCAGCGCCGCGGTCAGGGTCATGACGAGCACGGCGGCCACCGCGGCCCGGCGGCCCCGGCGGGGTTCCAGCCACTGCGCGACCCCGGCGGCGGCCAGCAGCGTCGAGGTGGCCAGCACCGCGAACGCGATGTTGCCCATCCCGTAGTAGCGGCCGCCGACCAGTGGCGAGTAGCCCATGAGGCTGTTGAGCTGCAGCCGGCTGCCGGTCAGCAGGTCCAGGCCGAGCACGGCGGCGGTCAGGCTCGCGATCACGGTGCCGGACCCGAGGATGTTGCGGCGCCATGGCCCGCCCGCCGCCAGCGCCACCACGAGCAGGTCGGAGATGGCGAGCCCTGCCCCGAGCCAGGGGAGCGGGTGGGAGGCGTGCCACCACGGCACCAGGTTGACGAGGTAGGTCGAGACCGGGATGGCCGCGGCGGCGAGCGCGGTCAGCCGGGTGGCTGCCAGGATCCGCCGGCGCGGGCCCCCGGCCCACTCCCGCCGCAGCGCGAGGGCGGCGGCGCCGTACAGCAGGAGCTGCGCGATCACGAACCCGGCGAAGAAACGGGGGAGCAGCCAGCGGTGAGTCTGGGCGGCGACGTCCTCGGAGACGAGGTCGTGGACGGCGGAGTCGAGCACGGCCGGGCGGATGGCGTCCGGCAGCATCGGCGTGCCGACCATCCCGGCCGGGGCGGGGATGCCCACCGCGGTCAGCATCGTCGCGGTCAGGTCGGGAAGGATCACCATGTCGGCCCGGCGGGTGGAGTCCGAGCCGAGGTAGTGACCGGTGGTCCCCGCGCCGGTCGCGAGCACGACACGCAGGTGCGGGGTGTAGTCGTGGTCGGACACGCCGGCCACCACGACGGTCGCGTCCGGCGGCAGGCCCCCGAGCACCGTCCCCACCGCGGCGTCCGCCCGGCGTGCGGCGGCCGCG
>JAOPYL010000101.1 GCA_025964625.1 Actinoallomurus sp.
GCCGCGCCGTCCGATCGCGGCGCGGCGTGCCGCACGCTCGGCGAGCCTGCGCTCCTCGCGGTGGCGGCGCTCCGCGAGCACCGCCGACAGGTAGATCTCCGGCCGGAACCCGGCCGGCGGAGGCGGGCTGACGTACTTCATCACCTCGTCGGTGAGGCGCCGGCCCATCTCGTCACGGACGCGGGGGGCCAGCTCCCAGAACCGGGTGAGGTACTGCCGTGCGACCATGGCGACGTTGTCCGGCAGCAGCGACAGCTCCAGCGACGCGGCCCACGGCGCGAGGTGCTGCGGCATGATGGCGACCGGTCCCAGGAAGACGTTCACCGGCACCCGGTCCTGGATGACGATCGTGCCCGCGAACAGGTCGCCGAGCCGTTTCCCGCGCTGATTGAGCACCGACGCGATCAGCGCGGGGGAGCCCAGGAGCGCCCAGACCTCCAGCGAACCGGCCAGCCCCCGCACGAGCGCCTGCCGGAACCGCTCCGGACCGCCGTCGTCGCCGACGACACGCAGGCCGACCGCGAGCTTGCCGAGGGTGCGGCCCCGGGTCAGCGTCTCGGTGATCGTCGGGTATCCCACGAGGACGGTGACGAGGACGAGGATCGTCAGGCCGGCGGTGACCGCCGAATCGGACACGCTCGCCGACAGGCCCACGAAGATGAAGCAGACGTAGAGCATGAAGAGCTGCAGCAGCATGTCGACGAACAGCGCCAGGGCGCGACTGGCCAGCCGTGCCACCCGGATGTCGAGTGCGACGGCCTCCCCGGTGACCAGTTCTATCGGCACGCTGTCCTCCCCGTCGAGATCTCCGCTTGAAGGTAGTGTGCCCGTCTGTGGACGTCGACGCCTTCGTGGCCGCGCACAACGCCGAGTGGCGGCGCCTCGAGCAGCTCGTGAACCGCGGCACGCGCAGGTTGAGCGGTACGGAGATCGACGAGCTGGTCGAGCTCTACCAGCGGGCGGCCACGCACCTTTCGGTCGTGCGGTCCAGCTCCCCCGAACCCGCGCTGGTCGGACGACTGTCGTCGCTGGTCGCCCGGGGCCGTGCCGCGGTGACCGGTGCGCACGCGCCGATGTGGCGGGACACCGCCCGGTTCCTGACCGTGTCGTTCCCGGCTACCGCCTACCGCATGCGCTGGTGGTGGCTGGGCTCGGCCGTCATCTGCGGTCTGGTCTCGCTGGTGCTGGCGATATGGGTGGCGCGCAGCCCCGAGGTGCAGGCGTCGCTGCTGTCTCCGACGCAGATCCGGGAGCTCGTCGACCATGACTTCGCCAACTACTACACCCAGCACGCCGCCGGGGCCTTCGCCTTCCAGGTGTGGGTGAACAACGCCTGGGTCTCGGCGCAGGCGCTGATCTTCGGGATCCTGCTCGGCATACCGACCCTTCTCGTGCTCTGGGGGAACCAGCTCAACCTCGGCGTCTCGGCCGGGCTGATGTTCGCCCACGGCAAGGGAGCGATCTTCCTCGGCCTGATCCTCCCGCACGGCCTGCTGGAACTCACGGCGGTGTACCTGGCGTCCGCGGCGGGTCTGCGTCTCGGCTGGACGATCATCGACCCGGGGCCGCGCCGCCGGAGCCAGGCCCTCGCCGAGGAGGGACGAGCGGCCATGAGCGTCGCGCTCGGGCTGGTCGGCGTGCTCGCCGTCTCAGGCGCCATCGAGGGCTTCGTCACCGGTCACGTGCACACGACCTGGCTGCGCATCGGCATCGGCCTCGTCGCCGAGGCGGCCTTCCTGTCCTACGTCGTCGTCCTCGGCCGCCGCGCCGTCAGGGAAGGCGACATCGGCGACGCCGAGCTCGTCCCCGAAACCGCCCCCGTCGCCGCCTGAGCGGGCCGGCGCGGGTCAGGCGCGATGTGCTTCTCCAGGTGCTGACGACGTGGCGGCGCCGCTCACGGCCGCGGCGTGCCGTGGTGTCGCCGGGTCAGAGGCGGCCGGCGGCCTTCAGGGACAGGTAGGCGTCGGCGAGCGCGGGGGCGATCTCGTCGGGGGGCGCGTCGACGACCTCGACGCCGTACGTGCGCAGCTCGGCGGTGATACGGCGGCGGTCGGCGCGGGCGCGTTCGGCGGCGGCCGCGTCGTACACGGCCGCCGCGTCGCCGCGCGCGGTGGCCATCTCGCTGACCCGCGGGTCGCTCACGGCCGCGATCATCACGAGGTGTTTCGCGGTGAGCTGGGGGAGCAGCGGCAGCAGGCCCTCCTCCATGGCGGTGGCGTTGAGGTCGGTCAGCAGCACCACCAGGCAGCGCTGCCGGACGCGGGAGAGCAGCGTCGAGACCATGCCCGCCGCGTCGGCCTCGATCAGCTCCGGTTCCAGCGGCGCCATGGCGCGGACCATCGCGGTCAGCACCTCGGTGCGCGCGCTGCCCTCGACGCGGGCGCGGACCCGCCGGTCGTAGGCGAGCAGGTCGACGCGGTCGCCGGCCCGGGACGCCAGCGCGCCGAGCAGCAGGGCGGCATCCATCGAGCAGTCCAGCCTCGGGATGTCACCGACGCGCCCGGCGGCCGTGCGGCCCGTGTCGAGGACCAGGTAGATTCGCCGGTCGCGCTCCGGCCGCCACGTGCGGACGACGACGTCTCCCCGGCGGGCGGTCGCCCGCCAGTCGATGGAGCGCACGTCGTCGCCGTCGACGTACTCCCGCAGGGAGTCGAACTCGGTGCCCTGGCCGCGGATGAGCGCGGCGTGCTGTCCGGTCAGCTCGCGCAGCCGGGCCAGTTTCGCGGGCAGGTGGCGGCGTGAGGGAAAGGCGGGCAGCACCCGGACCGTCCACGGTACGGGCCGGGACAGCTGCCGGGCGGCCAGCCCCAGTGGCCCATGCGACCTCACCGTCACGGTGACGGCCCTGCGGTCGCCGCGGCGGGTCGGGACGAGCCGCATGTCGACCCGGCGGCGCTCACCCGGCGGAACGGTCAGGTCGACCGCCCGTGGTGACGCGCCGGCGCTCGGCGGCCAGGCGTCCCGCAGCCGGGCCTTCAGTTTCCGGTCGCCGAGGTTCTCCACGATCAGGGCGACGGACGCCTTCTCGCCGAGCCGGACGTTCGTGTCGCCCGAGCGGTGCAGCCCCAGGCGCCGGACGTTGCCGGCCAGCGCGAGATCGATCATGACCAGAACGGCGAGAACCGCGTTCACGGCGAGCAGCGTCCACCAGCTCGGCGCGACCACCAGCACGGCCGCGCCGAGGACGGCCAGCAGCCCCGTACGCCCGGTCAGCACCATGCCGTGCTCCTCATGAGGATCAGCGGGGTGCGGGGACGGTGGTGAGAACGCCGTCGAGCACGCCGTCGGTCGTCGCGCCCTCGAGCTCCGCCTCGGGCCGGAGCTGCACCCGGTGGCGGAGGGTCGGGCGGGCCAGGGCCTTCACGTCGTCCGGCCGCACGTAGTCGCGGCCTGACAGCCACGCCCACGCCCGTGCCGTCGCCAGCAGCGCCGTGGCGCCGCGCGGGGAGACGCCGAGCTGCAACGACGGGGACTGCCGGGTGGCCCGGCACAGGTCGACGACGTACCCGCTGATCTTCGGGTCGACCCGGACCCGGCGTACGGCGTCGCGGCCGGCGGCCAGATCCTCCGGTCCGGCCACGGCGGTGACGCCGGCGGCCGCGAGATCGCGCGGGTCGAAGCCGGAGGCGTGCCGCTGCAGCACCGTGATCTCGTCCTCGCGGGAGGGCACCGGGACGTTCAGCTTCACCAGGAAGCGGTCGAGCTGCGCCTCGGGCAGCGGATAGGTGCCCTCGTACTCGATCGGGTTCTGCGTGGCGCACACGATGAACGGGTCGGGGAGCTCACGCGGCATGCCCTCGATCGAGACCTGGCGCTCCTCCATCGATTCGAGGAGGGATGCCTGCGTCTTCGGCGGCGTCCGGTTGATCTCGTCGGCGAGCAGCAGGTTCGTGAAGACCGGTCCTTCGCGGAACTCGAACTCCGAGGTCCGGTTGTCGTACACGAGCGAACCCGTGACGTCGCCCGGCATGAGGTCGGGAGTGAACTGGACCCGTTTGAAATCGAGCTTCAGCGCCTGCGCGAGGGTGCGGATGAGGAGGGTCTTGGCGACGCCGGGCACGCCTTCGAGCAGCACATGCCCGCGGCACAGCAGCGCGATGACCAGACCGGTCACCACGGCGTCCTGCCCGACCACCGCCTTGGCAACCTCGCCTCGCAGCGCCGTCAGCGCCGCGCGGGTGTCCTGTGCCCCCAGGTCCTGCGGAGCTCCGTTCAGTGGGTCGGTCACGAGGTGCGAACCCGCCTTTCCAGGTCGTCGAGGAAGCCGGCGAGCCGGACCAGCTCGGCGTCGTCCACTGGTGGAGGACCGTACAGCGCAGCGCCGATCACGGCCTGGTCCTGCCCAGTATGGGCCGCGACCGCCGCCACGATCTCCGAGGCCATGCGCGGGTCGGCCGCCGCGCTCGTCGGCATGCCGAGCAGTCTGGTGAGGCGTTCGAGCGCGCCGGCGCGCAGCGCCTGCGCGGCGCGGTCGCCGGCCCGCCGTGCCCGGTACAACCGGGCCCGGCCCTCCACGGCCTCGGCGGAGCGCACGACCACGGGCAGCGGCTCGACGACGACGGGGCCGAGACGGCGGGACCGCCAGAGCGCGACCAGCACCACGGCGACCAACGCCTGCAGCACCGCGAGCTTCACGCCGAACGGCACCAGGTCGCCGAACGACTTCTGCCCGCCGCCGCCCGGCGGGGGCGGATCCGGCAGCAGCCACACCGCGCTCGGCCGGGCCCCGACCAGGTTCATGCCGAGCGCGGCATTGCCGTTCTCGCCGAGGCGTTCGTTGGTGAGCGGGTCCCCGGAGCCGAGCACGGTGACCGTGGAGCCGTTCACGGCCAGCTGCACGAGGTTGGGCTCGCCGTCGCTGAGATAGCACTTGGTGGCCTTCGCGGGGGCGGTGTACACCTCCGAGCCGGTGAAGCCCACCGGGCCGGCGTACGTCGCCGCGGGCAGCGAGCAGCCCGGGCTCAGCGTGCCGGCGGCGCCCCCGGTCCGGTCGACGCCGGGGGCGAGTGCCTGCAGCGTGTCGGTGGTCGGGGCGATGAGCAGGCGGTCCCCGGGCAGGCTCTGAAGAGTGCCGAGGTCGGCGGGCAGCAGCCGCTCCGACCGCGCGATCACCAGCACCGCGTCGGGGTGGGCCCGCATCTGGTCGGCCGCGGCCGATGCTCCGCGCACCACCGTGACCGGTGTGCCGTGCTGCCGGGTGATCTCCGCGAGCGCCCGCGTGCCCTGTTGACCCGGCGATTCGGGGTCGAGGTACTCCGCCCGGACGCGGGGGCGCAGCGCCGCGAGCACCACGCCGAGGACGACCAGCGCGAGCACGGCGATGATGATGCCGCGGGACCGCCGCCACCGGCGTCTCGCGACCTGCCCCGCGGTGGCCGGCCCGCTCGACGGCGGGGCCTGCGGCGCCATGACGCTCACCGGATTCTCCCGGAGGCGAGCGGCGCCGGGTGTGCGGAGCCCAGCCGCTGGTCGAGCTCGGTCAGCCGCCGGTAGCCGTCCGGGTCGCCGCCCCGTCCGCCGTACCAGACATCGTCGAAGACGCGCACGCCTACGGTGAGTTCATCGGCGTGGCCGGGTAGCGCGGCGCCCGCCTCGGCCGCCAGCTCGTCCGCGGTACGGCCGGGGCGCGGGTCGAGGATGGCCCGCTCCTCCAGGTCACGGGCGATGGCGCGCAGGCGTTCGCGGATGGCCTGCGGCCACTCGCCGGCGGCCGCGTGGCGTTCCGCCCCGGCCCGGTGATCTTCGGCCGTGGTGGGCCTGTCGTCGAGCAGGCCCTCGCGCACGGCGGCGTTGCGGCGCACGTTGCCCGCGCGCCACCAGACCGCGGCGGCCACGAGGACGAGGAGGACGAGCAGGACGACCAGCGCCGTCCAGCCGCCGCTGCCTCCCGTGTGGCTGCCGGGCACGTGGCCAAGGAGGGAGTTCAGCCAGTCGCTGATCTTCCGTATGACGCGGTCGACGAGCGAGGGCTCGTCGCGGTGGTAGATCGGCTTCTGCAGCTCCCGGCGGCCGAGTTCACGTGCCTGGTCGCCGCCGACGGGGGCGGGGGGCTGCGAGATCATCGGTGCCAGCCCGGCGGAGGCGGCCCGGGTGGCGCCGGGGGCGTCAGGTTCGAACCGCGCGGCATCGTCGGCTGCGGCACGGAGCCCGCGGCGGTGAGCGGCCCGGGCAGCCAGGCGGTGACCGGGTCGGCCGGCGGGTCCAGCTGGAGTTCGAGGTCGAAGGCCTCGCGCCGCATGCGCCGGTCGGCGTACAGCATGGCGATGACGCCGGCGTTGAAGGGGTTGACCAGGGTGCCGGCGACGATGCGGCCCAGCGCGCCGATGGCCACGATGGCGACGAGTGTCCAGCCGCGCGGCTCCGGGCGGAGGGCGAGCACGATCCGCTGCGCGACGGCGAAGGGCATCGGCAGCACCACGAACTCGGCGAAACCCGTGATCACCAACGCGAGCACCAGAACGCCGAACGTCCGCCACCAGCGTCCGCGTACCATCTCCGCCGACCGGCGCAGGGCCGCGAACACTCCCCGCCGCTCCATGACCAGGATCGGCGCGGAGAGCGCGAACCAGACGTAGCCCGACACCATGAGCACCGCGGCCGCCGGCACGCCACCCACCCACGCGAGGGCGGCGACGCCCGTCGGCGCGCCGACCGCGACCGCCGCAACGAGCGGGACCAGGGGAACCGCCACCGCGATCAGCACGATCACCATGACCATGGTCGCGGCGCCCAGGAGGCGCGGCAGGCGGGGGCGTGCCTCGCGCCATGCCTGCCCGAAGGAGGTCGAGCGGCCCAGCAGCGTGCGGGCCATGACGGGAGCGAGCAGGCCGCCGAGCATGAGCACGATGTGGGCGGTGAGCAACAGGCCGCCGGTGACCGTGATGAACAGCCACCCGAGCGATCGCGCGAGCACGCCCGGGGTGATCTCGGCGCGGGCCTGGGAGCCGATGACGAAGTACTGGGCGAGCGTGATGATCACCTGGACGACGCTGGTCAGGATCGCCGAGATGCCCAGAGTGGCGCGCGGATTGCGGCGTATGTAGGTGACGGCCCCGTCGAGGATCTCCGACACGCCGAGCGGGCGCAGCGGGATCTCCGTCTCGAGTTCGTCCCGCTCCGCGGGCTCCGGCGGCCCCTGGGGCGGAGGCGCGGGCGGCGCGGCTTCGGGCGTGCCGGAGTCCGGCGACGCCCAAGTCCGTGGGTCCGTCAACGCCAACTCTCCGCCCGCCGAGTACTCGGCTCATCCTGCCACGGTGAGGGGGTCGCAGGTGATCGCGCCCGGCGAGTCCCCGCGATCTAGCGAGCGCCGTGGGCGAATGGGGCAAAATGGGGGCGTGGATGTGCTGCGCTGGATCGAACCGCCCGCGGGGCCGGCGGTCGCGCTGCTCGACCAGACCCGGCTTCCTGACGAGGAAGTCACACTCGTGTGCCGTGACGTGCCCGGGCTCGTCGCGGCGATCCAGCGCCTCGCTGTGCGCGGCGCGCCGCTGCTCGGAATCGCCGGAGGGTACGGGGTGGCACTCGCCGCGGCCGGCGGCGCCGATGTGGCCGCCGCGGCGCACGATCTCGCACACGCCCGGCCGACAGCGGTCAATCTGGGCCGGGCGGTGCACCGCGTGCTGTCGGCGCACACCGAAGGACGCGGGGCCCTGGCGGAGGCGCACGCCATCGCGGAGGAGGAGGTGGCGGCCAGCGCCCGGATGGGCGAGCACGGGCTGACGCTCGTGCCGGAAGACGCCCGGATCCTCACCCACTGCAACACGGGCGCGCTGGCCGCGGGTGGTGAGGGAACCGCGCTGGCGGTCGTCGTGGCCGCGCACCGCGCCGGCCGCCTGAAGCACCTCTGGGTCAACGAGACCCGCCCGCTGCTGCAGGGGGCGCGGCTCACCGCCTACGAGGCACAGCGTCACGGCCTCCCGTACGCCCTGCTCCCGGACGTCGCGGCGGGCGGCCTGTTCGCCGCCGGCGAGATCGACCTGGTGGTCGTCGGCGCCGACCGCATCGCCCGGGATCGCAGCGTCGCCAACAAGGTCGGCACGTATCCCCTGGCCGTGCTGGCCCACCACCACGGAGTGCCGTTCGTCGTCGTCGCGCCCACGAGCACCGTCGACCTGGGCACGCGCACCGGCGACGACATCCCGATCGAGCAGCGGGCGGCGGCGGAAGTGAGCGTGATCGCAGGCCGGCCGATGGCGCCGCCGGGGACTCCCGTCTACAATCCGGCTTTTGACGTGACCCCTGGACATCTGGTGACGGCGATCGTCACGGAACAGGGGGTCATGATGCAGGCAAACGAAGGTAGCCTTGCCTCGCCTGGGCGGACCGCCTCTGACTACACCGGCAATGAGGGTACATGAAGGGACGCGTGCTGGTCGTCGACGACGACCTGGCATTGGCCGAGATGCTCGGCATCGTGCTTCGCGGCGAAGGCTTCGAGCCGTCGTTCGTGCACGACGGTGACAAGGCACTCGAGGCGTTCCGGGAGACCCGTCCGGACCTCGTGCTGCTCGACCTTATGTTGCCCGGCATCGACGGCATTGACGTGTGCCGTCAGATCCGGGCCGAGACCGGCGTGCCGATCGTGATGCTGACCGCCAAGAGCGACACGGTCGACGTCGTGCTCGGCCTCGAGTCGGGCGCGGACGACTACATAGTCAAGCCGTTCAAGCCCAAGGAGCTGGTCGCCCGCGTGCGCGCCCGGCTGCGGCGCACCGACGATCCGACGCCGGAGCTGCTGCAGATCGGCGACATCGCGATCGACGTGGCGGGTCACTCGGTGAAGCGGGCCGACCGGCACATCCAGCTCACTCCGCTGGAGTTCGACCTGCTCGTGGCGCTGGCCCGCAAGCCGCGTCAGGTCTTCACCCGCGAGGTGCTCCTCGAGCAGGTCTGGGGCTACCGCCACGCCGCCGACACGAGGCTGGTCAACGTCCACGTCCAGCGGCTGCGAGCCAAGATCGAGAAGGACCCCGAGCATCCGGAGATCGTCGTCACCGTGCGCGGCGTCGGCTACAAGGCCGGACCGGCATAGCGCCGGCCTGAGCCCCCCGAGCAGGCCATGAGCGCGCGGATGCCCCTGAAGACGTCGGCCCGCCGCGGTGTGCGCGTGGGCCGCCGTTTCCTGCGAGCCGTGCTGCGCGCCGCGCACTCCAGATGGCGGCGGTCGATCCGCGTGCGTGTCGTCACCACGACACTGCTCGTGTCGGGTGTCGTCGTCGCGGTGCTCGGCGTGTTCCTCATGCAGCAGATCACAAACGCGATGCTGGAGGCCAAGGAGCGGGCCGCCCTGCTCCAGCTCGACCAGGGCATCGGAGTCGCCCAGGGCCGGCTCGCCGCATCCGGCTCGAGCGACCCGGAGACCACGAACGGCAAGCTCAACGACATCGTGACCATGCTGGCCCGCCGGAGCGGGCCCTCGGGACTCTACGAGGTCATCATCCTCGACCAGAACGACCCGGGGTCGGCCGGCTTCAGCTCCAACTCGATCAAGCCGGAGAGCGTGCCGCCCCGGCTGATCGAGCAGGTGGACAGGTCGTTCGCCAGCACGCCGTACCGCACCTACGGCCGGCTGACCTACGACGACGGGTCCTCGATGGCCGGCCTCATCGTCGGCACCAAGCTGAGCGGGTACCAGCTCTACTACCTCTTCCCGCTGACCGAGGAGCAGCAGAGCCTGGCGGTGGTGCAGCAGACGCTCTTCGGGGTCGGTGCGGCGCTCGTGCTGCTGCTCGCCGCGATCGCCTCTCTCGTGACACGCCAGGTGGTGATCCCGGTGCGGCTCGCGGCCCAGTCGGCCGAACGCCTGGCCGCGGGGCGCCTCGAAGAGCGGATGAAGGTACGCGGCGAGGACGATCTCGCCCGGCTCGCCACGTCCTTCAACGACATGGCCGCCAACCTCCAGGAGAAGATCGTCCAGCTGGAGGAGCTGTCCAACGTCCAGCGCCAGTTCGTGTCCGACGTCTCACACGAGCTGCGCACCCCGCTCACCACCATCCGGATCGCCGCGGACGTCCTGTACGAGGCGCGTGAGGCGTTCGATCCGCTGTCGTCCCGGTCCGCGGAGCTGCTGCAGAGCCAGCTCGAACGCTTCGAAGGGCTGCTCGCCGACCTCCTGGAGATCAGCCGGTACGACGCCGGGGCGGCCACCCTCGACGCGGAGTCGATCGACGTGCGCGAGCTCCTGCTGCGCGCGGTCGGCGACACCGAGGACCTCGCCGAACGCAAGGGCAGCAAGATCATCCAGCAGCTCCCGGGCGAGGCGACCATGGCCGAGGTCGACCGCCGGCGCGTCGAGCGAATTCTGCGCAACCTCCTCGTCAACGCCATCGAGCACGGCGAGGGCAAGGACATCATCGTGAGCGTCGCCGCGGACCGGGACGCCCTGGCCGTCGCCGTGCGCGACCACGGATGCGGCCTGCGCCCCGGTGAGGCGCACATGGTCTTCGACCGGTTCTGGCGCGCCGACCCCGCGCGGGCCCGCACGACCGGCGGCACCGGCCTGGGACTGTCGATCTCCAAGGAGGACGCCCGGCTGCACGGGGGCTGGCTGCAGGCATGGGGCGAACCCGGCCAGGGATCGCAGTTCCGGCTGTCGTTGCCGCGCATCGCCGGGGCCGAGCTCCGGGGGTCGCCGCTGCCCCTGGTGCCGCCCGAGGTGGAGCTGCGGCGGGCGCCGTACGCCGGGCTGGAACTGGAGGCCGACGCGTGAGGCACGTGCTGCTCGCCGCCATCGTCGCCATGCTGCTGACCGGCTGCGCCAGCCTGCCGTCGGGCAGCCAGGTCGTGAGCGGCCGGGTGGGCGGCCACGAACAGCCGATCGACGACCCGTACGTCCGGATCATCCCTGTCGGGCCAGGGCGTGACTGGGATCCCAAGACGATCGTCACGGCCTTCCGTACCGCGTCGGCGAGCTTTGACGGCCCGAACGGTGAGCATCAGGTCGCGCGCCGGTATCTCGCGTGCGGAGGCTGCTGGCAGCCCGGCGTCGCCTCGATCGTCTACGACCACCTGGATCTCTTGCCGATGCAGCTGAACGGCGCCCAGGTGTCGGTGACGGTGGAGGGCACGCAGCTGGGCCGGATCGGCTCCGACGGGCAGTACCTCGCGGACGCGCGGCGGTTCAAGCAGACGTTCCGGCTGCGCCGCGACGCGCAGAAGCAGTGGCGGATCACCGACCTCCCGCAGGAGCTGCTCCTCAGCCGGGACGACGTCAACCGCGCCTTCCGCACCCTCAACCTCTACTTCTTCGCGCCGGACGCGCAGGTGCTCGTCCCCAACCCGGTGTTCATCCCGATGGTCAGCCGCCCCTGGCTTTCCGTCCAGCTGGTCAAGCAGCTGCTCGGCGGCCCGACCACGTGGCTCAGTGGCGCCGCCGTCCGGACCGGGTTCCCGGACGGCACGCGGCTGCGGCGCCTCGACATCAGCGGCGGCCTCGCAACGGTCGACCTGAGCCGCCAGGCCGGGACCGGCGACCTGAGGAACATGTCGATCCAGCTCATGTGGACGCTGCGGCAGCTCAGTGAGGTCGACCAGCTGAAGCTCGAGATCGACGGGAAGCCCGTCCAGGTTCCGGGCCTGAACGGCATTGTGCAGTCGGCCGGCGACTGGGCGGGTTTCGACCCCGACGGCACCGGCGACCCGCCGCCCGCGTACGTGCGCACCGACGAGGGGCGGCTCGCGAGGCTCGACAACTACGGAGAGCACGTGCTGTCGCCGAAGCTCCGGGTCGCCCATCCCGCGATCTCCTATGACGGCCGCGAGGTGGCCGCCCTGAACGATGCGGGCGATACGGTCACCGTCACCGACCTGACCAGCGGCGCCACCCGCGTGGTCCTGGCCGCCACGTTGAAGGGCGGCCGGTTCAGCACGCCGTCCTGGGACTGGCGCGGCAACGTGTGGGCGGTGGAGTCCAATGCCGGCGGCTCCCGGCTGTGGGAGATCGAGGGCGGCACCACGACGGTCGCCGTGGACGGCTGGACGCTGGCCCCCTACACCGTGAAGGCGCTTCGCATCTCCCGCGACGGCAACCGGGCCGCCGCCATCGTCCAGGTGGGCGGCGTCTCGCAGGTCCAGCTGGGAAGGGTCGACCGGGCGCCGTCCGGCGGCCTGCAGGCGGAGGGCTTCATCGCGATCAGCTCCGAGCTGCAGAGCGCCATCGACCTGGCCTGGCGCAACGCCGACCACCTCGCCGTGGTCGGCGTGACCCAGGGGAACCCCTCGCCGTTGCTGTACGACGTGCCGGTCAGCGGCGCGGCCATCCAGCCGATGGTCGGGCCCGGCGGCGACATCAACGCGATCGCGGCCTACCCGGGCGCCCCGCTGCTCGTGACCCAGCACGTGTCGAATGCCAAGCCGCAGGACAACGTCTGCCGGCTGAGCGACAGTTACGGCGAGTGGAAGTGCTTCGGCGGAACCTCCGCCCCCGCCTACCCCGGCTGAGCCGGTTGTCCACAGCCCGGGGCAGGGGCTGGTGACGGGGGTCCCGCACTGGCAGGCTCACTCGGCGTGGGACTCCTCGGCGCCGCGCTCGACCTCGTGCTTCCCCAGCGGTGCGCCGGTTGCGGCGGCGCGAGCGGGCTCGTGTGCGCCGCCTGCGGCGC
>JAOPYL010000115.1 GCA_025964625.1 Actinoallomurus sp.
CGCGGGCGATCGCGGACCGCCCGCCGGCGGTCCGGCCGCCCCGGGACCGGCGGCTGGCCGGCCTGCTCGCCGAGCTGCGCCGGGTCAGTGCCGAGGTGCCGGGCAGACCCGGGCTTGTGGCGGCCCAGACACGCCTGGAGGACGCCGTCCGTGCCCGCACGCGTTGTCTGGCGTCGAGCCGGGACGCGGTGCGGGGGTGGGCGTGGCTCGTGCCCGCTCTGGCGGAAGCGCTGGGCGACCGGCTGTTCATCGAGCTGATCCGCAGCGGCGACGACCTGCTCGCGGTGACCGTCGCGGGCGGGCGCTGCCGCCGCTGGTCACTCGGCTCCTACGCACGGGCCTGCCACGACGTGCGGCTGCTGCGCTTCGCCGTGTCGCGGCTCGCCCGGGACGCCGACAGCACGGCGGCCCGCCACGGCCTGTCCTGCGTGGCGCGCCGCCTCGACACCCAGTTGCTCCGGCCGCTGGATGTCGGCGACCGGCCTGTCGTGCTCGCCCCCGCCGGGACGCTCCACGGCCTGCCCTGGCCGGCGCTGCCCTCGCTGTCCGGCCGGGCGCTGACCGTGGTCTCGTCGGCGGCGAGCTGGTTGCGGGCCCGCGGAGTACCCCCGTCCACGGGGCGCATGATCGTGATCGCCGGCCCGGGCCTCGCTCACGCCGGCGACGAGGTGGCGGCCGTGCGCGCCCACCATCCGGGCGCGCTGGTCCTCACCGGCTCGGCCGCGATCGCGGAGACGGTCCACGCGGCACTCGACGGCGCGTCCGCGGTCCACATCGCCGCGCACGGAGTGTTCCGCTCCGGCAACGCGCTGTTCTCCAGCGTCCGCCTCGCCGACGGGCCGATGATCACCTACGACCTCGAACGCCTGCGGCGGCCGCCGCGGCTGATGGTGCTGTCCGCCTGCGACGCGGGCCGCGCGGACGTCCGCGCGGGCGAGGCCGTCATGGGCATGGTGAGCGCGGCGCTCTCGTTCGGCACCGCCACCGTCGTCGCCGGCGTCACACCGGTCGGCGACGCCGCCACCCGCGACCTCATGACGGGCTTTCACGAACGCCTGGCCGCGGGCACACCACCGGCCGAAGCCCTCGCCGACGTCCCCCGCGCGCCGGCGGCCCTCGGCTTCGTCTGCTTCGGCGCGGGCTCCTGAGACGCTCTCGACTTCAGCAAGCGCTGGACGCGACTCATCAGGGACTGGGTCGTTCGTAGTTCACGTGAACGCCCAATGCGGCCAATATCCGCGCAGGTGACGTGTCCGCCTTCGTAAGCAGCCCAGAAAGGGAGTGGGCCGCCGGTTCGGGGAATCCGGCCGCGCGGAGTGTCTAGGTCTGCCACCGCCTCGCAGGGAAGACCTCGGCGATGGCCTGCTGGAACTGGGTCAGCAGGCAGGTGTAGAGCTTCCAGCGCTCCGCCATCAGCTCGTCGCCGTCCCTGCCCCGGATCGTGAACAGGCCGGACTTGGAGGTGGCGACCCAGGTGGCGTTCAACGGATCCCAGGCCACGGCGAAGCCCTGTACGACCGGCGTGGGACCGGGCTCGTTCATGCGCGGCGCAGCCTGTCCAGCTCGGCCTCGGTGAGCACCACACCGGGCTTGGCGATGACCGCGTGCGAGGTCTTGTCGAACTTCCGACCGTCGACCCAGTGCGCCGCCGTCAACATCTCCACGATGAGCAGGCCGCGGCCGGAGGTGTCGTCCTCGGCCGCCGTGCGCCTGGCGGGCAGCACCGGAAAGGGATCGCGCACGTACAGGTGGCAGTACCGCTTCAGCGGCTGCACGCCCAGCCAGATGCTGGGCGCCACATGCCGGGGCGGGGAGCGGTGGGTGAGCGCGAAGTTCATCGAGTTGGTCACCAGCTCGCTCGTCACCACCTCGACGTCATCGATGAAGCCGGAGTCGCACCCGGCCAGCAGCCGGTGGGTGAACCGCCGGGCCTGAAGAACGAGCTCGTGGGACGGCTGCATCCGGAGCCAGGAGGGGCCAGCCGGGTTCCAGGTGAGCACGATCCGGCCGGGAGTCCGCATGGGCATCGGCGGATTACGCATTGGAGGTCTCCCCGGAGGTGGGAGGTGGGCTGTAACCAGCCCGGGACACGGTGCTGATAACTATGCTCCGACCAACAACGAAATCGCAATTAGATCTGACCTATTGGCTTTCAGTTGGTTAGATCAACCGTGATTGGACTCGATCTATTGGGGGTTTCGTATATTGGTGTCCGATTCTGGCGTCCCTGCTCTACGATCAGTGGCCAACGGTCCCCAAGAAAACCCAGGAGAGGACGAGGACGCGATGGCTGACGCCAGGCACAGCCCGACGGTGCGCCGCCGTCGGCTCGCCCGTGAGCTTCGCAAGCTCCGCGAGGGGGCGGGTTTCACCGCCGACGAGGTGACCAAGGAGCTCGAATGGGCGGCCGGGAAGGTCAACAAGCTGGAGCGCGCGATCACCGTCCGGCCTCGCGTCACCGACATCCGTGTGCTCCTGGACCTGTACGGCACGACGGACGAGGCCATTCGTGAGGCGCTACTCGACCTGACCAGGCAGGCTCGTCAGCGCGGCTGGTGGACGGCCTACGGCGCACTGGACGACAACTTCATCGAGTTCGAGGCCGAGGCGACGAAGATCTCCACGTGGCAGCCGCTGGTCATCCCCGGACTGCTTCAGACACCCGCCTACGCTCGCGCTCAGCACCGGGGCTACCTGATGACGGACGAGGCGGAGATCGAGCGCCTGGTCGAGCTCCGGATGGAGCGGCAGAAGATCCTCACCGACGATGACCCGACCCGGCTGTGGGCGGTCATCGATGAGAACGCCGTGACCCGCTCCTTCGGCTCGGCCGAGGCCAAGGCCGAGCAGATCCAGCGCCTCATCGACACCGAGCGCCTGGACCACGTCGTCGTGCAGATCCTGCCAATGGACGCCGACCCGCATCCCGGCCTGGCTGGCTCCTTCGTGATCCTGGACTACGACGACGATCCGAGCCTGGTCTACCGCGAGATGCGGCCCAGCAGCTCCTATGAGGAGGGCCCCGCGCAGGTTGAGGAGCGCAGGACCGTGTTCCAGCACCTGAGCGCGACCGCGCTCGGGCCGAATGAGTCGATCGCCTACCTGAGGCGGTTGGCCCGTCCCAAATGATGATGAAGAGGTAGTAACCGTGTCCCAGTCGAATGAGGTCTCCACCTGGCGCAAGAGCAGCCGCTCCCAAGGCGGCGGATCAGGTGACTGTGTTGAGGTCACCGTCGTCAAAGAGGCTCAGCGCCCGTAACCAGCAGAAACACGAACGCCCCGGCGACTGAGCCGGGGCGTTCTACCGTGTACCAGCCGACCGGTCTCCAGGCGTTCGGCTGGGACGGGGATACGGCAGGACGATCAGCCGATACGCCAACTCCTCGCGAGGTCCACCTGGGCACGGGTCAGCCCGATGGTCTGGTCGGTCTTGATGAGCATCGTCGGTGCGTCCCTGGTGAGGCCCAGGCCTGCTCGGCGGCGGTGAGCTCGTCGTCGATCCAGACCAGCTTGCGTCCGGCGGCGTACGCCTCGATATGCGACGTGGGGCGACAGCGTCTCAGCGACGCAGACGGCCCTGTTCGACCGCGGCTTCGGGCTCCTTCTCCGGACCGGCCTCGAAAACCGCCGTGAGCGGAACCCCGAAGGCTGAAATGTAGGCGATCAGACGGCTGACGGACGGGCGCATGATGCCCCGCTCGATCTGGGAGACAGCGGCCAGGTCAGATGCGGGAGCGGAAGGCAGCCCGGTAGCCCTGAGGGGTGGTGCCGGTGACGCGCTTGAAGCGCTCACGGAACGCGGTCGCCGATCCGAAACCCGCCTGCTCGGCGATCCGCTCGATCGGGTAGTCGCTGTTCTCCAGCAGGTACTGGGCACGCCTGACCCGGGCGCGCAGCAGCCACTGCATGGGCGTGGTGCCGGTCTGCTCACGGAAACGGCGGCTGAAGGTGCGTTCGCTCATGCCGCAGCGGCCGGCCATCGCCGCCAAGGTGAGGTGTTGGCCAAGGTAGTCCTCGATCCAGGCCATGACCGGTTCGAGCGCAGAGCCGCTGGGCAGCGGTGGCTGGGGGTGGACGATGAATTGGGCCTGGCCGCCTTCACGTTCCAAGGGCATGACCGACAGGCGCGCGGCATCCGCGGCCACGGCCGAGCCCAGGTCGTGGCGGACCATGTGCAGGCACAGATCCAGTCCGGCCGCAGCGCCCGCCGAGGTGAGCAGCTGCCCGTTGTCCACGTAGAGCACGTCGGGACGCACATCGACCTTGGGGAACAACGTGGCGAGCAGCTCGGCGGCGATCCAGTGGGTGGTGGCGCCCAGGCCGTCGAGCAGTCCGGTGGCGGCCAAGGTGAACGCGCCGCCGCAGATGGAGGCGATCCGCGCGCCTCGGGCGGCGGCACCCCGCAGCGCCTCCAGCGCCTGGGGCGCCGGCTGCCCGGCGTCCTCGCTGCAGCCGGGCACGATGATCGTGTCGGCGTCGGCCAAGGCGTCCAGTCCCCACGGTGCCTCGATGATGAACGTCTCGGTGGGCACGTGCGGCTGCATCCCGCACACCCGCACCCGGTAGGGGCGGCGCCCGTCGGGTAGGCGGACGCGGCCGAAGACCTCGATCGGGGTGGCCATATCAAAGGCCACCGTCCCATCCAGCGCCAAGATCGCAACCGTGTGCATCAGCCCACCGTATGCCGTGATCGCGTCAGCCGGGAAGACAACGCTTCGGCTCCATCCACAGCTCACAGGCTTGGCGAGAATCCGTTGTTATCTGTCGATCCAGCCCATGGTCCAGGTGCCGAGGGCCGCTTAACGTCGATGTTCATGATTGTCGTCGCGCCGATTCTGATCGGTCTTCTGTACGTATTCCTCATGTCCGTGCTCCGCGAGCCCGCGAGGCGGCGGTTCAACGCGATCATGGTCGCCGGGGCCGGCGCCGCCTATCTGAGCAGCGGCGCCGGCTTCGGACCCTGGGAGTTCGTCTTCACCGCCGCGATCACCTACTGCGCGTACCGCGGCCTCGAGTCCTACGTCTGGACAGGCATCGCCTGGCTGCTGCATGCCGCCTGGGACATCCTGCACTACCTGCGGGGCGCTCCGATCATCCCGTTCGCGTCGCACTCATCGTTCGGCTGCGCGATCTGCGACCCGGTGATCGCCATCTGGTGCCTGCGGAGCGGGCCTTCACTACCCGGCCTGATCAAGTCCTGGTTCTCGCGGCGACCTGCATCCGCGTCCGACGCCACAGGTTCGTAGGCTCGCATCTCCCCAGGGCGCACCGCCAGCGCCAGCAGCCCCCGAACCCACCCGGTCCGGGGGCTGCTGCTACCCGGCCCGGCCTCCACGTTTGTGGAGGATCGTATGCGGGCGATCTTTGCAGCGTCCCGCGGGCCATAGTGCTGGCCGCATCCGCTAATCGGCACGAGCGTGTGGTTACGACTCGGCGTTGATCACGCTGGACGATCGTCAGGTGAATCGCGACACGTGTGTACGATCAGCGGCATGAGCGGATATCGACCGCTCTCAGTTGAGGAGTGGCGCCCATCGCGAGATGGTCAAGTGGCCACCGTCGCGTCTGATCTCGGCTGCGCCGGCGCCGGCGAAATGGGCCGGTAGGACGAGCTCCCTCGTGTCGGCGGCGCGTTCGAGCACGCTGCGGCGGGTGGACGCCGCTTGCGCGGGATTCTCGCAGAAGCAGCTGCTGTAGCGCGGGTCGAGGATTTGTACCGGGCTGTGCAGCAGGTCGCCGACGAACACGGCCCGGTCGGAGCCTGACGACAGGCGCACGATCGAGGAGCCGGGAGTGTGACCCGGGGCGGGCTCCAGGATCAGGTTGCCGTCGATGCGGTAGCCGTTCTCCCACAGCACGGTACGGTCCAGCACCGGCGCGATGCTGTCGGCGTAGACGATGCGGCTGCCGTCCTTACGGCGTTGCTCGTGTTCGTCGCGGGCGGCGGGGCGGCGGTGGGCGTTGCGGGGGTCGAAGTACACCTGGTCAGCGTGCGGGATCAGGTAGGTGGCGTTCGGGAACGTCGGCACCCACTCGTCGTCGCGTAGCCGGGTGTTCCAGCCGACGTGGTCGTAGTGGATGTGGGTGTTGACGACGACGTCCACGTCCTCCGGCCGGGCTCCGGCCTCGGCGAGCCGGTCCAGGAAATCGGTCTTCAGGTGGTCGAAGAGCGGGATCTGGGGCCGGTGCCGGTCGTTGCCGATTCCGGTGTCGACGAGCACGGTCTTGCCTTCGCTGCGCAGTATCCAGGTCTGCACGGCACCGTGGTAGGCGTCGGTCTCAGGGTGCCAGTGATCCGGCGCTAGCCAGGACTCGTTGTCCTGCCAGATCTCGGGTGGGCTGTCGGGGATGATGAACCGGGCGGGGGCGATTTCGCCCTGCCACTCAACGACTTTCGTGATCTCGACATCGCCGAGCCGGAACCTGTTCATAGGGGCCACGTTAGGAAACCGCGGCGCACGTTCCAATGCTTGTAGACCGCATCTTGATACGCGATCGTCTCATCGTCGAGACTACGATGCCGTTGTGGACGTGCTGAGCGACGCGATCGCGGTGATGCGGACAGGAGAGCCGTCCTCGAACCGGCTTCGACTAGGGTCGCCATGGTGCTACCGGTTCGCGCCGTACGACGGGGCGGGCTTTCATGTGCTGTTGCGCGGCACCGGCTGGCTGATCCCCGAACACGCAGAACCCACGCCGCTCGGTACGGGTGACGTCGTCCTGGTGCCGCATGGCGTCGCACATACCCTGTCCGACTCCCCGCGCGCCCACGACGCGGTCCCGTTCGAGGCCGCGGTGGCCGACCCGGAAGGCCAGGTCGAGGCCCTGTGCGGCAAGTACCGGCTCGACCGCTCGCGGAGGCACCCGCTGGTGGCAGGGCTACCCGAGATCATCCACCTTCCCGCGCAGGTCGGACGGCACCCCGAGCTTCGCGCGGCCATCGACCTGCTCGGCGGCGAGGTGAGCGGTGACCGGCCCGGCCGGGGCGCCGTGCTGTCCGGCCTGCTCGATCTTCTGCTCGTGTACATCGTGCGGGCATGGTTCGACGGTCAGTCAGGGACCGGCTGGCCCCGGGCTCTGCACGATCCGCAGATCGCCGCCGCACTGGAGCGCCTCCATACCGATCTGGCCCGGCCGTGGCGGATCGAGGACCTTGCCGCCTCCGTCGGACTCTCCCGCGCGACGTTGGCTCGACGGTTCACGACGCTGACCGGCCAACCGCCTATGGCCTACCTGGCCTGGTGGCGTATGACCACCGCGGCCCGGCTGCTCCGCGAAACCGATCTGCCGCTGCCGGGCATCTCGCGGCAGGTCGGCTACCGTTCGCCGTACGCGTTCTCACACGCCTTCAAGCGTCACTTCGGCCTCGCACCGGGTCGCTACCGTTCAGAACGCCAAGCCGATCACCCAGACCTCCGCACATGACGGCCGGCGCCGTCGCGAGCCCATTCCGTTTCGGTAGGGCACCGCCGACAGCCGCCGCACGCTCGTCGGCATGAGCGCACCGCCGAAAGAATCAAAATTGCCCGGTCAGCGGCAGATTCGGATGAGCGCTGGGGTGGGCTCGCAGCCCACGCCCGCTCAGCCGTCAAACACCGACCAGCAGATGTCGTTCCGCAACCGCTGGTCATCGAGCACGAGCTCGCGAATCGCCTCCGGGAGTTGGTCACGCTGCCATCGGCACTCGAGTCGCCCTGCGGCATCGCTCTCGCCTTCCGGCGCGGCAGCACGTGCGGCCTTGATCGCATAGGCGGACGCACCGAGTTCGTGCGCGGCGACGTGTGCGACAGCCCCCGCCTGGCCAGCAGCGTACGCGGCATGCCGTGCTGCCCCACGCAGGTCTCTGGCCGCGCCCATTGCATGGCCGCCCGCCGCGCGAGCCTGCATCATCTTGACCTCGCCACGCACCCAGGCGCGGGCGTGCTCGATCGCTTCACGTGGTCGTGGGTCCTCAGGCTGAACCGACTCGAACAGGTGAAGGACGTGCTCCGCGCACGACGCCGCCCAAAGAGCGAGGAGATGATCCGAATCAGTGAGGGTCCCACCGCGACGAAGCGTGATGAAGCGAGGGTCCCGAACCCTCGGGAGGATCATGGTTGGGCGCTCCTTCTAAGGGGACGGGCCGGATCTTCAACCGTAGCGTCGGGCCTTCGGGCGTCGGGCGCCCTAACCCGGGATCCCCTCACACATCCTGTACTCGGCAAGAGTGAGCACGTACAGCGTTCATCAGATGCGCGGCGTGGAGACCCCGGCCTTCAGGCCGGGGAGGAAACGCCGTTCCCTCCTCGGAATGTCGGTGGTGGTCGTTAGCGTGTTCGGATGCGGTTTCGTCTTCAGCCCACGGCTGCCCAGGAGCGGGTGTTGCTGGAGCACTGCGCGCATGCCCGTTTTGTGTGGAATCTTGCGGTGGAGCAGCATCAGCATTGGCGGCCGGGGCGGGCGGGTGCGCCGGGCTATGGGGAGCAGTCCCGCCAGTTGACCGAGGCGCGTAAAGCGTTCGGGTGGCTGGCGGCGGGGTCGCAGACGGTGCAGCAGCAGGCGTTGCGGGACTTCGCCCAGGCCATGGCCAACTTCTTCGCCAGGACGCACCGCCGGCCCACCTGGCGCAAAGCCGGCCGGCATGAGGGGTTCCGGGTCGTTGGGGAACGTGGTCGGCACTGGGATGTGCGCCGTCTGTCGCGCAAGGTCGG
>JAOPYL010000125.1 GCA_025964625.1 Actinoallomurus sp.
TGGCGGCTACACGGGCAGCTCGACCCGTACGCGGGTACAGGCCGGCCTGCTGGTGAGGGTGACGACGCCCCCGTGGGCCTGCACGACGGCCGATACGATGGCCAGCCCGAGGCCGGTGCTTCCGGCCTTGCGCGATCGTGAGTCGTCACCCCGGACGAAGCGTTCGAAGACGGCCTTCTGCAGTGCGGCCGGAATCCCGGGACCGTCGTCGGTCACGTCCAGTATGACGGCGCCGGGCGCGTCGCCGGCGGACACGCGCACGGTGACGCTCGTCCCTGGCGGCGTGTGGGTACGTGCGTTGGTCAGCAGGTTGCCGAGGACCTGGTGCAGGCGATACTCGTCGCCGCGGAGGATGACGGGCTCGCCGGGAAGGTCGAGGACCCAGTGGTGGCCGGGGGCGGCGGCGCGCGCGTCGCTGGTGACGTCGATGGCCAACCGGGTCAGGTCGACCGGGTCCCGTGCGAGCGGGCGCCCGGCGTCGAGCCGCGCAAGCAGCAGCAGGTCGTCGACGAGATCCCCCATCCGGGCGGACTCCGACTCGATGCGGCGCAGGGCGTGCTGAACCCGCGGATCGGACTCGCCCGGGTCGTGGCGCGCCAGCTCGGCATGGCTCCGGATCGCGGCGAGCGGCGTGCGCAGCTCGTGACTGGCGTCCGCGACGAAACGCCGGAGCCTGTCCTCACTGGCATGGCGCTGGGCGAGCGCCGATCCGACGTGCTGGAGCATGTGGTTGAAGGCGGTGCTGACCTGGCCGACCTCGGTGCGCGAATCGGTGTCCGGCACCGGATCGGGCAGCGCGACCTCCCCGCTGGCGAGCGGGAGCTCGGACACCTGCATGGCGGTGGCGGCGACGCGGCGCAGGGGGCGCAGCGCCAGCCGTACGAACGTGGCGCCCGCGACGGCGGAGCCCACCAGCACGACCGCGAACACGACGAGTTCGACGACCTCGAGTCGGCTGACGGTCTCGTCCACGTCGTGCAGGGGCAGCCCGGTGATGAGGACGTCGGCGTCCCGGCCGGGCACCGCCATGACCCGGTACTTGCCGAGTGCGTCGAGGTCCATGGTGTGGGGCCGGGCGTTGGCGGGCAGGAGTGCCAGCCTGTGCCGATCCTCGGCGGCCAGCACGAGCTGCCCGCCGCGATCACTGACCACGCCGCACTGATCGACCTGGCCGTTCGCCAGGCGCACGCCGAGCGTGCCGACGGACTGGCCGCGTATCTCCGGGAAGCCCCCGTCGGTCGCGGCGTGCTCGAGACTGACCGCGTACCGGTCGCCGGCGGCGTTGAGCTGCTGGTCCAGCCGCGTGACCAGGAACCCGCGCAGGGCGAGAGTCGTCGAGACTCCGACGACCGCGCAGGCGATGGCGAGGAGGACGAGCGACCCGAGGATGAGCCTGCCCCGCAGCGTGCGGACACGGAGCCTCATGCGAGAGGCGGCCTGAGGACGTAGCCGACACCGCGCACCGTGTGGATGAGCGGTTCGCGGCCGGCGTCGATCTTCTTGCGGAGATAGCTGACGTACAGCTCGACGACGTGGGCCTGCCCGCCGAAGTCGTACTTCCAGACCCGGTCGAGGATGTGCGGCTTGGACAGCACCCGGCGCGGGTTCCGCATGAAGAGGCGCAGCAGCTCGAACTCGGTGGCCGTCAGCTCGACCGGCTCACCCCCGCGGCGCACCTCACGGGCGTCCTCGTCCATCGTCAGGTCGCCGACGAGCAGGACGTCGCCACTCTCGGCGCGGGCACGTCCGGACCGCCGGAGCAGACCCCGCAGGCGGGCGAGGACCTCCTCCAGGCTGAAGGGCTTGGTGACGTAGTCGTCGCCCCCGGCGGTGATGCCCGCGACGCGGTCCTCGACGGAGTCGCGGGCGGTGAGGAACAGCACGCAGACGGACGGGTTGTCCGCGCGCAGGCGTCGCAGCACGTCCAGGCCCCCGAGGTCGGGGAGCATCACGTCCAGCAGCACCGCGTCGGGCTGGAACTCGCGGCCCGCCCTGATGGCGTCCGCGCCGTCGCCGGCGGTCAGGACCTCCCACCCCTCGAACCGCAGGACGCCGGCGAGGACCTCCGCCAGGCTCGGCTCATCGTCGACGACGAGCACGCGTACGGGCGACCCGTCGGGGCGGGTCATGATCGGGTGCCGGGCGGGGGGAAGCGCGGCCGGTTCGGTGCCGTTCATCGGGCCCATTGTGCTCGTACCAGGCTCCGGTCACCCTGGAGGTTTCCTCAGAATTCGCTCTAAGGCACCGAATCCGCCCAGGTCAGGCGGATGTCATCGGTGGCGCACAGGCCGTTCAGAAGGAATCTCCAGGTTCGGCCAGCAGGGTGGGACCGGCAACGACCACTGATGCGCAGGAGACCATGTGACGACCCTCGACGGCCGGGTGGCCGCCCGCCGTGCGCCGATCAGGCGGCAGCCGACGCGCGCGAGGCCTGCGCACGTACTGACCCCCATATTCCTGGGCGTGGTCGCGGTCATCGGGCTGTGGTGGCACGACACCCCGGCCATCTCGAATGCCGGTGACTGGCTCACCAACGCCGGTCGCATCACCGGCCTGCTCGCCGGCTACACGGCCATCGTCCTGCTCGCCCTCATGGCCCGCGTGCCGGCGCTCGAACGAGGTGTCGGCACGGACCGCCTCGCCCGCTGGCACGCGATGGGCGGCCGTTACATGGTGGGGCTGCTCGTGGCGCATCCCCTGCTCATCATCTGGGGGTACGCGGTCACCGCGCACACCGGCGTCATCCACCAGACCACGACCCTGCTGGTCGGCTATCCGGACGTGCTGATGGCCACGGTCGCCGGCCTGATGTTCGTCGGGGTCGGCGTCGTCTCCGCGCGTGCCGCGCGCCGGCGGATGCGCTACGAGACCTGGTACTACCTGCACTTCTACACCTATCTCGCGACCGCGCTGGCGTTCAGCCACCAGTTCGCGACCGGCGCGGACTTCATGACGAACGGGGCCGCGCGGGTCGTCTGGTCCACCGGCTACGCCGGCGTCGGATGCCTGCTGGTCTGGTACCGGTTCGTCACGCCCCTGCGCCGGGCCCACCGTCACCGGCTGCGCGTCGTCTCCGTCCACGGTGAGGCGCCCGGGGTCGTGTCCGTCTACCTCAGCGGCACGCGTCTGCACGAGCTGGGCGCAGAGCCGGGCCAGTTCTTCCGCTGGCGGTTCCTGACCCGGGATCTCGGATGGGCCGCCAACCCCTACTCCCTGTCCGCGCCGGTGCGCCCCGACCTGCTGCGGATCACTGCGAAGAGCTTCGGCGGGCACAGCGCCGCACTCGCCGGCCTGCGGCCGGGCACCCGCGTCCTGGCCGAAGGCCCCTACGGGTCGTTCACGGCGGCACGGCGCCGGCGGCGGAAGGTCCTGCTGCTGGCGGGCGGCGTCGGGATCACCCCTCTCCGTGCGCTGTTCGAGACGCTGCCGGGCGGCCCCGGCGACATCACACTCGTCTACCGGGCCGGCAGCCGGTCCGAGGTGGTGTTCGAGGCCGAACTCGCGCAGATCGCGGCGGCCAGGGAAGCGGCCGTGCACTACCTCGTCGGCTCCCGCGCCGATCTGCGCGGGGACCCCCTCTCGCCGAGACGGTTGACCCGCCTCGTTCCGGGCCTGCGCGACCACGATGTCTACCTGTGCGGGCCGGACGGCATGACGGCCGCCGCCATCACGGCGCTGCGCGAGGCCGGGGTCCCGCGCCGCCGGATCCACCACGAGTCGTTCGAGTTCTGAGGAGACCACCATGAAGCGAGCGATTCTCGCCATCGCCGGCACGGTCGCCGGACTCGTCGCACTGCTCAGCTTCAAGACGCACCCGCCGGTGACCACAAGCGCGGCCGCCACCGCCCCCGCCATCGCTCCTCCCACCGCCGGGGCCACCCCGAGCGCGGCCGGCAGCAGCGGTTCCGCCGCCCGTACGGTGACCGGAGACACCATCGACACGCGGTGGGGGCCGGTCCAGGTACGCGTGACGCTGGCCGGGGGAAAAATCACCAAGGCCGAGGCGGTCCAGCTGCCGGACGGCAACTCGCGGGACCAGGAGATCAACGGCTTCGCCGTACCCCAGCTCACCCAGGAGGCCCTGTCCGCGCAGAGCGGGCAGATCGACGCGGTGTCCGGCGCCACCTACACCAGCGACGGTTACATCCAGTCGCTGCAGAGCGCCCTGGACAGGGCGGGCCGGTGATGAGCGGGCGGCACGTCGAACCCTGCATGGGCACGGTCTTCTCGTTCGACCTGCGCGACCCGGACATCCCCCCGGCCGCGCTCGGCGAGGCCGTCGCCTGGCTGCACTGGGTGGACGCGACGTTCTCCCTGTACCGGGCCGGGAGCGACATCAGCCGGCTGGGGCGCGGCGACATCCGGGTCGCCGCGTGCGCGCCGGAGGTCCAGGAGATCCTCGACCTGTGCGAGCGACTGCGCGAGGCCACCGGCGGCTACTTCAGCGCGTACGCGTCCGGAGTGCTCGATCCGTCCGGTGTCGTCAAGGGCTGGGCCGTCGAGCGGGCCGCCGGCATGCTGCGCGCGGCGGGCTCACGCAACCACAGCGTCAACGGCGGAGGTGACCTGCAGCTCGCCGGCGGCCCGGAGCCGGGCCGCCGCTGGCGGGTCGGCATCGCCGACCCGCTGCGCCCCGGGACCGTGGCCACCGTGATCGCCGGGCGTGACATGGCCGTCGCGACGTCCGGGACCGGCGAGCGCGGAGCGCACATCATCGACCCGCGCACGGGGCTGCCCGCCGGTGGTCTCGCCTCCATCACCGTCGTCGGGCCACGCCTGACCATGGTCGACGCCTACGCGACCGCGGCGTTCGCGATGGGAGACGCCGCCCGCGACTGGATCGAGGCCCTTCCCGGCCACGAGGCGTACGCGGTGACCGCCGACGGCCGGACCTGGGCGACCAGCGGCCTCCGCCCGGACGCGCCGGCTCAGTCACCGACCATGTCGACCAGCGTCGCCGGTCACCGTGCCGGTGCTGCGGCGGGGTGCGCGACCCGTACCGCGGCGAGCAGGGCGAGCAGCGCCACGCAGGCGGCGAAGACGACTCCCGCCGTCCGCAGCCCGAGCATCTGCGCGCACGCGCCGATACCGACCACCGGGACGGAGATCCCGACGTAGAGGGCGACGAACAGGGTCGAGGTGATCTCCGCGCGCCGCCGCGGTGGGCTCTGCTCGCTCACCGTCGTGATCGCGGCGCGGAAGCCCATTCCCTGGCCGGCGCCGGTGACGACCGCCCCCACGAGCAAGAGCACGAGTGAGGTGAAGAGCAATGATGCCGTAATCAAGATCATTCCGAGGATGAGGACGACGCAGCCGACGGGGAGCGCGTGGCCGGCTCGTACCCGGGCGGTGGCGAGCTGGCCGGCCGTCGAGGCGGCGAACAGCACGAAGACGACCAGCCCGGACAGGGCGGCGCTGCGCACCCCGAGGATCTGAGCCAGGAAGCTGGGGGAGACGGACGTGAACAATCCCAGCGTCGCGAAGCCGGCGAAGCCCGCGATCGCCGCGGACACGAAGGCGCCGCGCGCCTCGCGGGGAACGCGAAGAGGCTGCGGTCGCAGCCGTAGCGGGCCCGAGGCCCGCACCGTCTCCGGGAGCAGCAGCACCAGCAGGCCGGCCGCCACGAGCAGCGCAAGGTCCACGGTGAACGGCATCCGCAGCGGCTGCGGGGCGTACTGGGCGAGAATCCCGGCCAGCAGCGGGCCGCAGCCGAGTCCTCCCATGTTCGCGGCGGTGGCGACGAGCGGTGCGGCGCGGCGGTGCTTCGGCGGGGCGAGTTCGATGATCGCCGCGGTCGCCGTTCCAGTGACGACACCTGCTGAAAGCCCGGACAGCACTCGCCCTGCGAAAAGCAGGGCGAGCCCGTCGGTGACCACGAACGTGACGGCGCTCAGCGCCGAGAGCAGGATCGCCGCCAGCAGCAGCGGCCGGCGACCCACCTGATCCGACCACTGGCCGAACAGCAGCAGCGCGGCGATCACTCCGACCGCGTAGATCGCGTAGACGACCGTCGCCATGAGACCGCCGAACCCGAACCGATGCTCGTACAGGCCGTACAAGGGCGTGGGCAGCGTGGTGCCGGTCATCGTCACCGCGAGTGCGCCCGCCGCCGCGCAGAAAGCCCACGTGGAGGTCGACTCAGACCTGCGTCCGCTCAATTCCGCAGCGGTATCTCGTTCACGAGTCATTGGTCGGTCCTGAACCGGTGGAGAACGGAGCGCCAATGCTCCGCCAGCTGTGCCGCGGAGAGACGTGTCCGGATCGTTGGCGCGCCCGCGGGAACGCAGGCGATGTGGACGTGCCGACGAGTCAGGGTGATCTCGCGGCCGGCTCCGGTCACGATCACCGGGCTGCCGTCGGGTGGACGCGCTGCTACTACTGCTGCGCACCAGGTGGCCATGGCATCGGGTTTCAGCTCGAAGGGCAGGGGGACCTCTGCGGCGGAGGCCGTCACGGGCGAGTCGATCGGGACGAGCGGACCATATCGCCGGGTCAGTTCCTGCGCGCCTGCCAGCAGGGTCGGCGCGAAACGCCAGCCGCTCGGTCCACTCAGCCGCAATCCCCCGCCTGGCCACGGTAGGACCGTCGCCAGGCGGGCGCCGGGTGCGGCGATGCCCCGCGCGAGCGCGCACAGCGTGCGGGCACGCCGCTGGGCCGCTCCCGCACCCAGCGGCGCAATCCGCTCCGTCCACCCGGTGGCGAGGGTTCCACAGGCTCCGCACACGGGCTTATGCCATCACGTCGCCGCTGTTGGGGCCCAGGGTCTGCCCGGTGTAGAGGTTCCCGCCGGGATCGGAGGCCAGCAGCACCGCGGTCGGTGCGACCTCCTCGGCGCGGCCGAAGCGGCCGAGCGGGAGTTCGGCTTCCTTCGCCCGTTTCCAGTCCGGGCTCAGTCCGTCGATGAGCGGCGTATTGATGGGCCCGGGCGCGATCGCGTTGACGAGTACGCCCCGGGCCGAGACCTCGCGGGCGAGTGCCTTGGTGAAGCCGATGACGCCGGCCTTGGCCGCACAGTAGTGGGTGAGTCCTTCGCCGCCTTTCTGGCCGAGCTGGGAGGCGACGTTGATGATCCGGCCTCCGCCGGCGGCCAGCATGTGCGGGGTCACCGCGCGGCAGGTCAGGAAGACACTGGTGAGGTCGATATCGAGCATTTGCTGCCAGGTCCGCAGCTCCATCTCGACCAGCGGCACCTCGGTGAGGATCCCGGCGGCGTTGACCAGCACGTCGATACCGCCAAGCGCTGTCAGGACCGCGTCGGTCATCGACCGCACCTGTACGGGGTCGGCGATATCGGCGGTGTGGTGCGTGGCCGCCCCTGTCGTGGCGGCGGTGCGCTCAAGGCCGGACGCGTCACGGTCGGACAGGGCGAGAGTGGCCCCGGCGTCGGCGAAGGCCTTGGCGATCGCGGCGCCGATCCCGCTCGCGGCGCCGGTGACGAGGCAGCGGCGGCCTTTGAGCACGCCTGCTCCGGTGAAGTCGGGCACGGTGGTTCCTCTCAGGGGGATCGCGGTTCAGTCGGGGAAGCGGACGGTCAGTCCGCCATCGACGATGAGCTGCTGACCGGTGATGTAGGCGGCGTCGTCGGAGGTGAGGAATCGGATGACCCGGGCGACCTCGTCGGGTCGTCCGACCCGGCCGGCGGGGATGATCTTTCCTGCGGCGGTCAAGCCGTCGGGACCCAGCGAGTTCTCCGCGTCGAGGGACTGCGGGGTCTCGATCAGGCCGGGGATGACGGCGTTCGCGCGGATTCCCCGCGGGGCCAGTTCCACGCCCAGCGATCGGATCAGGCCGAGCACTCCGGCCTTCGCCGCGGCGTAGTGGGCGTGGTCCGCCCAGCCGTAGACCCCGCCGGCGATCGAGGACACGGCGACCATCGCCCCGCCCTCGCGCATCGCTCCCGCGGCCGAACGCAGTAGCCGCAGGACGCCGGTGAGATCGACGCCGAGCATGTCCTCCCAGCGCTGGTCGGTCAGCTCGGCGATGGGGGACTGGCGCAGGATCCCGGCATTGGCCACCGCGATGTCCAGCCCGCCGAACTCGCGCACCGCCGTGTCGATCAGCGCGTCCACCGCGGCCGTTTCGGTCACGTCGGCGGCCACGGCGAGGACGCGCCCGCCCGCGGCCTCGACCTCGGCGACGGCTTCGGCGGGGTCGTGCGGATCGCCGGGGTGGTACCCGAGCACGCTGGACACTCCGGCGCGGGCATAGGCCACCGCGAGAGCGCGGCCGATCCCGCTGGCCCCGCCACTGATCACCGCGACCTTGCCGGCAAGGCCGTCGTCACGCTGCACTGATGCTGGCATCACAGTTTCTCCTCCGTGAGAGTGCTCATGCCCGCGAGAGCGGGCTCAGGGACGTCATCCGCCGCGTTCTGGGCGACCTTGCGGGTGCCGAGCATCGCGATGCCGGAACCGAACATCCCCAGCGCGCCGGCGCAGAACGCCGCCACCTTCATCGACAAGCCCGCGCTGACGAGTACCGACAGCAGTGCCGAGCCGAGGATCGCGCCGATGGGGCCCATGATGTGCGCGGTGTTCGGGCCGATTCCCCGCACGTGCGCGGGGAACGACTCGCCCATGTAGAACAGGAGCGCCGCGTACGGCCCGGTGAGGAAGAACAGACCGAGCGCGTAGAGCGGTATGACGAATCCCGACCCGTTCGGGCCGAACAGCATGGCCGTCATGACGACGCCCCCGATCGTCCAGCCCACCATGATCGTGACACGGCGCCCCAGGCGGTCGCCGACGTAACCGTGAGCCAGGTAGCCGAGGAAACCGGTGGCGTTGGCCAGGATCAACACCAGCAGCGCGTTGTTGAAGGACACGCCTTTCGCTTCGATGAGCACGGTCGTGCCGAGCACGGAGAACACCTGGATGCCCATCCAGTTCAGCAGCCAGGCCGCGGACAGGCTGATCGTGTGCAGGCGCAGGCCCGGGGCGAACACCTCTCGGAGCTCACCGGCGCGCTCGGACGTGATTCCCGCCGCCTCGGCCACCGCGTCGGCCTCGGCGGTGCGGCCTTCCTCGCGCAGCTTCCGCACGTGCCGCATGTTCACGAACACCGGCGACTCGGGGAGACGCCGGGCGAGCAGGACGATGACGATCGCCGGGAAGGTGGCGAAGAGGAACACGCCCCGCCAGCCGATCGAGGGCATGAACAGCGCGGTGAGCGCGGCTCCGAGCAGGGCACCGACCGGCCATCCGCTCTGGACGAAGCTGTACATGAAGCCGCGCTTGCCGTTCTTCCCGTACACCTCGTTGAGGTAGACGCTGTTCACGACCTCCTCGGAATAGCCGAGACCGGAGAACGAGCGCACCAAGATGACTGAAAGCATGCCGCCGGTGAGCGCGCTCAGCCCGGAGGTCAGCGCGGCGCCCGCGGTAGTGATCATCAGCGACGGCCTGCGGCCGAAGCGGTCCAGCATCGGGCCCACCGCGAGAGAGACCAGGAAGGTACCCGCGGTCACCCAGGTGGCGACCACCGTGCCCTTACCGGGCGACCACCCGAAGTCGGTGGAGATCTTCGGAAGGAGCGTGCCGAAGAGGGTGTTGTCGAACACGCTGAACACCCAGGCCAGAAAACAGACAATGGACACGCGTCTGACCATGCGGGGCGTCAGGGGCGCGCCGCCTGGCGGCAGAACAACGGGTCGGTCGGACATGACATCGGCTCTCTTGTGAGGGATGAGGCGGGCTCGTTGCGTTCGGCACGTGTGAAGCGGACAGGACCGGGGGAAGGTCCTGGGTCGCGTACGAAAAGGCGGTCGCGGGTAAACGACCGAGGGGCACTCTCAGCCGCGCGGGTTGCGGCGGATGAAGTCGTCGGCGATCTCGTCGAAGGTCACCCAGCGGACACCTTCGTGCCCGCCGATGTAATCGATCAGGCGCTCGTGCATCAGCAGGTTCTGCGGCCGCCCGGAGACGTCCGGATGCACGGTCATGGTGAACGCGGCGTACTCGGACTCGCGGTAGACCCAGTCGAACTGGTCACGCCAGGTCTGCTCCAGCTCACGCGGGCTGACGAAGCCATGACTGTTCGGGCTGGCCTTGATGAACATCATCGGGGGCAGGTCGTCGAGGTACCAGGAAGCGGGGATCTCGACCAGGCCGGTCTCCTCGCCGCGCTCCAGCGGTTTCATCCAGGTCTCGGCCGGCTTCTCGTAGTCGATCTTGGTCCAGGAGTCGCCGACGCGGACGTAGTACGGCTCGAAGTCGCGGTGCATCAGCGAGTGGTCGTACTTGATGCCGCGCTCGAGCAGCAGTTCGTTGGTCACCGGCGAGAACTCCCACCACGGCGCGACGTACCCGGTGGGCCGCCGGCCGGTGCGGTTCTCGATCAGTTGGACACAGTGGTCCAGGATCGCGGACTCCTGCTCCCGGCTCATCGCGATGGGGTTCTCGTGGCTGTAGCCGTGCACCCCGATCTCGTGGCCGGCCTCGGCACAGGCGTCGAACTGCTCCGGGAAGGTCTCGATGGAGTGCCCCGGCCAGAACCAGGTCGTCGGGATCTCCCTCCGGCGGAACAGCTCCAGCATCCGCGGCACACCGACCTCACCGGCGAAGAGCCCGCGCGAGATGTCACAGGGCGAGTCCTCCCCGCCGTACGATCCGAGCCAGCCGCCGACCGCGTCGACATCGACTCCGTAGGCGACCAGGATCTCCTTGGCCATGCTGCTCACATTCCTTTCGCGTTCTTGTTGTTCGTGCTTGGTGAACTGGTCGGCATGCATCAGCGAGAGGGACTCGGCCCGCTGCCCCGTCTCACGCCGTGATCCCGGCATCGCGCAGCCAGTCGCGGCAGCGCCGCGCGACACGATCGGGCGCGGCCGAGGCGTCCTCGACCGACAACGCCGCGGCGAGGAGTAGACGGGCCTGCCAGGCGGACAGGTCGCCCGCCAGGATCGCTCCGGCCTCGGCGAGGTCCGCCCCTCCTCCGGCGTACAGGCCGACGACGGGACCCGCGCCTGTCCGGCTGGCAAGGACCACCGGAGTCCCCTGGTTCAGCAGGCGCAGGCACGCCTCGGTCACTGGAGGAGTCGTATTGCCGGAGCCGAAGCCCGCCACGACGATCCCCTGAGCGCCCCCCGACAGCGCCGCGTCGATCGCGGATGCGTCCGCGCCCAGGTACTGGGCGATGACATCGACACGGGGAAGGTCGGTGACACCCTCCCCGAGCAGCGCGGCGGCAGGCGCGGTCCAATGCCGGCGGATTCCGGCCTCGTCGACGTGCCCGACGGGTCCGCGATCCGGGGCGGAGAACGCGCGCAGCGCGAGGCTGTGCGATTTGCGCACCCCCACCGCCGGCAGGATCTCGTCGGCGAAGGCCACAGTCACCCCCGATCCCCGGGCCTGCGGCGCGGCCGCCCAATGCAGGGCGGCCGCGAGGTTCCGCGGGCCATCGGGCGCCGGGTCGTCGTACGGCCGCTGGGCGCCCGTGAGCACGACCGGCACCGGGCCGGAGTGGCTCAGCGCCAGCAGAAACGCCGACTCCTCCAGCGTGTCGGTGCCGTGCGCGATGACCACTCCGTCGGCGTCACCGACGGCCGAACGCACCGCCTGGGCCAGGGCCAGGATGTCGCTCACCTGCGCGGCGAAGCTGCTCCGGCCAGAGAAGTCCCGCACCTCGACCTCGACGTCGCCGAGGTCCCAGACGGTCTCGGCGGTTTTCAGCAGCTCGATGGCGCCGACCTCCACCCGCCTGCCCCCGACGGCGCTGCGGGTGGCGATGGTGCCTCCGGTGGCAAACAGAACTAGACGACGCACAGAACCTCCGCTAACGATTGCGCAATCGGTTGCGCAATCGGTTGCGTAGCATCATGGGGAATGATGGGGGTCCTGGTCAAGAGGCGAAACCTGGAAGTAACCTGCGTACGCTCGACGAGCAGGTCGCTCTCGCGATGGATGTACAGGAACGCTGTGGCTGAGTACGCAAGGGAGGGCTCCGGTGAGTGATGGCTCGGCTGACTTCGGCGCAGCACGGGTACCGGAGCCGACGGGAACGCCCGAGCGCGACATCCGCCTGGCGAGGTTGTCCGATATCGCGGCCGCTGCCGGTGTCCACCCGACCACCGTGTCCAGGGCACTACGTGGAGGTGACGGCGTCGGCCGCAAGACCGCCGAACGGGTGCGCGCGGTCGCAAGGGAGCTCGGTTACCTGCCCCACCCGGCAGCGGCAAGCCTGCGTACAGGACGCTCGAAAATGCTCGGCGTCGTGGTGCCCCGGCTGACCGACGTGGTCCTGGCGACCATCTACGAGGGCATTGAGCAAGGCTCCGCGGACGCCGGCTACCAGACCGTCGTCGCCAACAGCGGAGATGATCGCGAGGTCCAGCGGCTGCGGGTCGACACGCTGCTCAGCGCCAGGGTGGACGGGATCATCCTGGGCGACGCCCGCAGCGACGCCTCAGTCGTGCATGAACTCGTCGAGCGGGGAACGAAGATCGTGCTCACGTCGCGACGGCTACCCGGCATCCTGTCGGTGACCTGCGATGACCTGACCGGCGGGCGGCTGGCCGCCGAGCACCTGGTCGAACTCGGTCACCGGAGAATGGGCGTGATCGCCGGAGAGCCGTACGCCTCCACCGGCGTCGACCGCACACAAGGGTTTCTCGATGCCTGCGCCGGCGCAGGCATCGAGGTTCCCGCGGAAGCCGTGCTCCATTCGCGCTTCGACGTGCATGGCGGCCGGGAAGCCGCGGACGCGCTGTTGCAGCTCGATCCCCGCCCCACCGCGCTGTTCGCCGTCAACGACTTCGCGGCAATCGGCGCCATGGGAGCGATCCGTGACAGAGGACTTCGGGTGGGTCATGACGTCGCCGTCGTCGGCTACAACGACATACCGCCGGCTGCGGAGCTTCCGGTCGCATTGACCTCGATTCGCTCACCGATGCGGCAGATGGGATATCACGCTGCGCGTACGCTGGTCGCGCTCATCAATGGGCAAGAGTGTGAATCCATGCGGCTCCCCCCCGAACTACAGGCGCGCACGTCGAGTCTCGGTTCCGCGCAACAGACCTGAATACCGGCACTCGACACCTCATGCGACGTCGGACCGCCGCGCGGACCAGCGCGCAATGGCGAGGGCGGCGACCAGCACAAAAGCAGCGCCGGCGTCGACCGCCAGGTCCCAGAGTTGCTGGTGGCCTGCGGCCGGTGACATGGGAATCGTAAGCCTTACGACGATTGACAAGATATGCCGCACGAGGGCAATAACGCCGATCACAATGAAGAATTCCAGTTGAATGTGTTCACCGCGGGCGTGGGTGAGGATAGTTACGAAGATCTCGATGATTATCAGAAAGAGGAGGATGCCCTCCAGGCTGGTGACCAGCCGCTCCGTCCAAGGCGCGTGACGGAGAATGGCTGAGGCGCCCGAGACCACCAAGACGGCCGCACCTATGACCAACAGGGCTAATGCCACGATATAAAGAAGAAAGTGCTCGAGATTGACGAGCAGCCGCACCGCGGCATTCGATTGGCCGTGGCCGGGCCAGATCGACCCGGAATCAGACCCTGCCGAGGGTGCGGGAACGTTCGTTCCGTGCGTGTCACCTGGCATAGGCATCAACTGTCCGGAACCTGCCGGATCTCCCCTCCTGTGGAGCCTGAATGGCTCGGCCGCCGGGTGTACAAGCACCATGACCTCGGGTTCGTCGTGGACCTTGGTCGGTGCCCACTCCTTCACTCCTCGGAGGAGGGCCGGCCGCAGCGGAAGCACGGGTCCGGCGTCGATCCAGTCACCGTGCCGCCCCTGCGAACCTCCACTTCGTCACTGGACCGCTTGTCGGAGAACTGCTTCACCTTCAGAGCCTCACGCCGGTTAAGGATGCGAAGTCTCCAGGGCGCCAACCTGCTGGCCGACCTTCCATCGACCTCGCGACCCAAACGAACGGCAGTAGCAGGTCGACGGCCGGCCGCAGCAGATCGCGCAGGCTCGGCACCGGGTCATGAACGCCGCGCGCCTTCAGACCGCGCGCCTCCTGCCCGCCCGCCCGTTATCTCGATGCGGCGGCCCTGGCCGTCCTGGGCCTTGGGGATGCGCAGGGTCAGGATCCCCTCGTCCAATGACGCCTCCACGTTGTCCGCGTCCACATCGGAGGGCAGCGTCGTGTGGTAGTGGAACCGCCCGACCCGGACTCGCAGCGCATTGCGACCTTCTTCATCTCCTCTCTCCTCACGGATCTCGCCGTTGACGCACAGCTCGCGGTCACTGATTCCGATCTCAATGGCTGCGGGTGCGACGCCGGGCATCTCGAGTCTGACGGTGTAGGCATCGTCGGTCTCGTCGATCTCCGCAACCGGCACCCACGGGCGGTCGGCCTCGGTCTCGGCCGTCGGCTGGACCAGCCCTCCGATCCGGTTGAGCAGCTCCTGCACGTCCGCGAAGGGATCCGGCCGCAGCATCGCGGACGGTTCCGTTCCGTGCAGCCGGCCACCTCTGGCGCGCCTCATCGGCATTGTCATGACATCCCCCTATTTCTCGTCCCCGAAGGAGCCGGGAGCGGCGTCCGTGCCCGGGAGGAGCTTCGACTGCGACCGGGCAACGGACCTGCGCGGCCACCGGCACAGTTCACTTGCGCAGTCCAGATACCCGGCAGTGATCGCGACCACACCCGCTCCCCGGCGGCTGTGCACGAGGTAACGGGCTATTGACATTGAACTGACGTTCCAGCTACAACCTAGACATGGAACACAGGTCCAACTTTGGCAGTGCTCAGCTGGAGCGGTCGCTCGACATCCTCGAGCTGCTCGTTCGTTCCGGGAGTCCGCGAAGGCTGGCCGAGATCGTCGATGAGGTCGGCGGGCCGAAGGCGACGATCCATCGCCTGCTGACCACCCTCCAAACTCGTGGCTACGTGACCCAGGAGCCGCGTACGTCGCTTTACTCGGCCGGCGTCCGGTGCTTCGAGCTGGGCAGCCTGTGGGTGCAGAACCTCGACCTGCGCGCCGTCGCGGCGCCCTACCTTTCGACGCTGAACGAGCAGACCGGGGAGACGATCCATCTCGCGGTCTACGACCACGGCGACGTCGTCTACGTCGAGAAGCTGGAGAGCCGGCAGCCGGTCGTGGCCAAGTCCTACGTGGGTCGCCGTTGCCCGGCCACGTGCGTGGCCACCGGCCGGGCGTTGCTGGCCTTCGAGTCGCAGGAGGAGATCGAGGGCGTCCTCTCCGGCCCGCTGCCCGCCTACACGGAGGACTCCGTGACCGACCCGGACGCGCTCTCGGCGTTGCTCGCGAGCGTCCGCGCGGAGGGGTACGCCGTCAACCACGGCAGCTACCGCGAAGGGGTCGGCGGCCTGGCGGCTCCGATCCGCGACCACACGGGGCGTGTCGTGGCGTCGGTGGGCATTTGCCTGCCGGAGCAGCGCTTCGGCCCGGACCGCTTCGAAGCGCTCCGCGACCGTACGGTCGACGCGGCCGTCGCCGTCTCGCGGGCGATGGGAGGCCCGGCGTCGCTGATCACCGCCGGGACCGGCATGCACGGCGGCTGACGGCATCTCCCGCCGCCACACCGTCCCCCT
>JAOPYL010000014.1 GCA_025964625.1 Actinoallomurus sp.
ACCCGGACCCGGCCACCGCGCGGGCCGCCCTGCACGACAACACCACCGCCGACCTCGTCGCCGACCTGGAGCGGCTGCGGACGCACCTGGACATCGACCGCTGGCAGGTCTTCGGCGGGTCGTGGGGCAGCGCGCTGGCGCTCGCGTACGCGCAGACGCATCCGGAGCGGGTGACCGAGATGGTGCTGCGCGGCATCTTCACGCTGCGGCCGTTCGAGCTCTACTGGTTCTACCAGGAGGGCGCATCGCTGATCTTTCCCGACAAGTGGGAGGACTACGTCGCGCCGATCCCCGAGAACGAACGCGACGACATGATCACGGCGTTCCGCTCCCGGCTGAACGACCCCGACCCGGCCGTACGACTGCCGGCGGCGAAGGCGTGGAGCGTCTGGGAGGGGTCGGCGATCACACTGGTCCCCAACACGGAGATCATCGGCGAGCACGAGGAGGACGACTACGCGGTCGCCTTCTCCCGGATCGAGAACCACTACTTCGTCAACGGCGGCTTCTTCGAGGACGACCAGCTCTTCCGCGACCTCGGCAAGATCCGGCACATCCCCTGCGTGATCGTGCAGGGCCGCTACGACATGTGCACTCCGGCGGCGACCGCCTGGGACCTGCACAAGGCCTGGCCCGAGGCGGAGTTCCACCTGGTCTCCGACGCGGGGCACGCCTACGTCGAGCCGGGCATCCTGCACCACCTGATCGAGGCGACCGACCGCTTCGCCCGCACCTGAGCGTCACCCGCCGGGCGGCTCCCCTCTCCGGCCGGCGGGAAGGCGCCCGGCTCGCCCTTCTGGTCCTGTCCGAATCCGATTCGGTACCGTGGACGAGAACGGGTCGCGGGAGGGAACTGCGTGGCGGTGGTCCATGACTGATACGGCGATCGCCGGACTCGGGATGACCGAGCTCGGCAAGGTCTACGGCCGCAGCCCGCGCAGGCTCGCCGCGGACGCCGTGCGCGGCGCGGCCGCCGACGCCGGGCTCGCCCTGGCCGACCTCGACGGGCTGATCGTGAGCTCGGGCATGTCCGGTTCCCCCGGCATCGAGCTGGCCGGCACGCTGGGCCTGCGCGACCTGCGGCTGCTCACGCAGATGAATTCGTTCGGAGCGACCACGGGCGCGATGGTGTCGTACGCGGCGGCGATGATCCAGAGCGGCGCGGCGTCCGCGGTGGCGTGCGCGTTCGCCGACGCGCCGCTCAGTCCCGAGCGCTCCTCGGGCTCGGCGTACCATCGCGACGCCCCGGAGTGGCACGGCCTCGGCGGACTCAACGCGGCACTGGGGTTCCGCAGCGTGAACGCCTTCTACGCGCTCGCCGCACGACGCCACATGGAGCGTTACGGCACCACCAGTGAGCAGCTCGGCGCGATCGCGGTGAGCACGCGGCAGTGGGCGGCGCGCAACCCCCTCGCGCAGATGCGTGACCCCATCTCGCTGGACGATCATCAGCGGTCCCGCTGGGTCGTCGAACCGCTGCACCTGCTGGACTGCTGCCTCGTCTCCAACGGCGGCATCGCGGTGATCGTCACCAGTGCCGAGCGGGCCCGCGACCTCGCCCAGCCGCCGGTGCACGTCTGGGGCTGGGGACAGGGCCACCCCGGGCACCGGATGGCCCGCGGCAGCGACTTCGGACTGACCACCGGAGCCACGATCTCCGGGCCGGCCGCGCTGAAGATGGCCGGGATCACCGCGAGCGAGATCACCGTCTGCCAGATCTATGACTGCTACACCTACACCACGCTCGTCTCGCTGGAGGACTACGGCTTCTGCGCCAAGGGCGAGGGCGGCGCGTTCGCCGCGAGCGGCGCGCTCGGCCCCGGCGGGGCGCTGCCGACCAACACCGGCGGCGGGCAGCTGTCGGCGTACTACATGTGGGGTATGACCCCGCTGTCGGAGGCCGTGATCCAGGCGCGCGGCCAGGGCGGCGAACGGCAGGTGGCCAGGAACGACGTGACCTTGGTCAGCGGCAACGGCGGCATCCTGGACCACCACTCGACGCTGATCGTCAGCCCGCACGCGAAGGGACGCTGATGGCGGCCGGTGAGCCCAGCCCACCCACGGGAGCCAGGATCGGCACGGTCCGGCGCGACGGCCGCACGGACGTGTTCTTCGACGGAGCGGCCGCGGACCGGCTGATGATCAGGCGCTGCGAGTCGTGCGGCCGGTGGTTCGCCCCGGACGCCAGCGGCTGCCCCGAGTGCGGCACCGAGGAGCTCGACTGGGCCGAGGCGAGCGGCGAGGCGGTCCTGGTGTCCTGGGCGGTCGCCCACTCGCGTACCGCGGACCCCGCTCCGCTGGCCCTGGTCGAGCTGGCCGAGGGACCCTGGATGTACGGGCGGCTCGACGCGGTCGCCGCGCCGCGCGAGGGCCTGCCGCTGCAGGTGTGCTTCGTCCACCCGGACGAGGGCGAGAGCTACCCCCTGTTCAAGGAGCCGGCATGAAGAACGAGGTCTGCGCGAGGTTCGGGATCGAGTTCCCGCTGTTCGCCTTCAGCCACTGCCGGGACGTCGTCGCGGCGGTGACGAACGCGGGCGGGTTCGGCGTGCTCGGCGCGGTCGCCTACACACCGGAGCGCCTCGAGGAGGAGCTGGGCTGGATCGACGACCACGTGGGCGGCCGCCCGTACGGCGTCGACGTCCTCGTGCCCGGCAGGATCGCCAAGGAGGCGGAGGCCCCGGGCGGCCTGGACACGCTGCTGGCCGCCGTCCCGGCGGAACACTGGGACTTCCTCGCCGGGCTCTTCGAGAAGTACGGGGTGCCGGCGCCCGCCCTGGACGCGGGGAGTGACCCGCGCGCCGGTGGCGCGGGCCGGCAGGTCACCAGGGAGGGCGCCGGCGAGCTGGTCGACGTGGCGCTGAAGCACCCGATCCGGCTCATCGCCAGCGCGCTCGGCCCTCCGCCGCCGGTCATGGTGGAGCGGGCGCGGGCCGCGGGCGTTCCGGTGGCTGCGCTCGTGGGCACCGTGGAGCACGCGCGGCGCCAGGTCGCGGCCGGGGCCGACCTCATCGTCGCGCAGGGAGGCGAGGCCGGCGGCCACACCGGCGAGATCTCCACGATGGTGCTCGTGCCGGAGGTCGTCGACGCCGTCGCCCCGTTGCCCGTGCTCGCCGCCGGCGGCATCGCCACCGGCCGGCAGATGGCGGCGGCGATGGCCCTGGGCGCGTCGGGCGTGTGGTGCGGTTCGGTCTGGCTGACCACCGAGGAGGCGGAGACGCTCCCGGCGGTGAGGGCGAAGATGCTCGCGGCCACCTCGGGCGACACGGTCCGCTCCCGCTCGCGTACGGGCAAGCCCGCCCGGCAGCTCCGTTCCGCCTGGACCGACGAGTGGGACTCCCCCGACAGTCCCGGCCCGCTGCCGATGCCGCTGCAGATGATCGTCGCCGAGGGCGCGATGGCGCCGATCGGCAAGGCCGCGGAGGCCGGCAACGAGGGCGCCAGGCAGCTCGTCAACTACTTCGTCGGCCAGGTCGTCGGGCAGCTGAACACCGTCAAACCCGCGCGCCAGGTCGTCTACGACATGATCGAGGAGTTCGCCGGCGCGCTGGAGCGCCTGAACGCGTTCACCGGCGACTGAGACCCGTGGCGGTACGGACGCCGGGGACGTAGCGTGCGGTCATGAGCTCTGATGAGGTGCTCGTCGAGACCGACGGCGCGTTCCGCGTCATCACGATGAACCGCCCGCAGCGCCGCAACGCGCTGTCCCGCGGGCACATGCGCGCCCTGACCGAGGCGTTCCGCCAGGTCGCGGAGACGGACACGCCGGGGATCGTGCTGGCCGGCAACGGCCCCGCCTTCTGCGCCGGGCACGACTTCGCCGACCTGGCCGGCGCGGACCTCGCCGCGGCCCGCGAGCTCCTGCTCACCAGCCGGGAGCTGATGGAGACCATCCAGTCCGTGCCGCAGGTGGTGGTCGCCCGCGTGCACGGGCTGGCGACCGCGGCCGGCTGTCAGCTGGTGGCCACCTGCGACCTGGCCGTGGCCGCGTGGAACGCGGGCTTCGCCGCGCCCGGCGGCAGGGGCGGCTGGTTCTGCCACACGCCGATGGTCCCGATCGCCCGCAACGTCGGGCGCAAGCGGGCCATGGAGCTGGCGCTCACCGGAGACACCATCGACGCCGAGACCGCGCAGGAGTGGGGTCTCATCAACCGCGCCGTGCCCGCCGAGGAGCTGGAGAAGGCCACGCGCGAGCTGCTGGAGCGCGCGACCCGGGGCAGCCGGCGCAGCAAGGCCCTCGGCAAGCAGGCCATGTACGCGCAGCTCGACCGCCCCGAGGCGGACGCCTACACCTACGCGATCGAGGTGATGGCCGCCGCCAGCCAGACTCCCGAGGCGCAGGAGGGCATGCGCGCCTTCCTCGAGAAGCGCGGTCCCGAGTGGCCCGCCTGAGAACGTCTGGCAGCCGGACTACCGGCCGGTCCGCGACCGGATGAACGGCGACCTGCCCGTTCCGGGCCTGTCCGCCTGTCCCTGGCACGGGGAAGTGAATGACCGTCAAGAGCCGCCACCAATCCGGTGAAAAATCACAATTTAGCGACAGATTGGAACACGTTGCTCACTAAGCGGTCGTGACACGCCTTCCCGGACGATGGTTGCCCACATTACGGGGAGCCGATAACATGGGAAGCGTTGCAGTCGTAGTTTCCTCGTACGTATTGAGTTCGCTCTTGAACGCCCGCGGAAGTTGACGGCGGGCGTTTTCGCTTCTCCGGGGATAGTCTTCGCGGACGTAAGCAAGGTCCGTTATGCAGCCCCGGTACGCCAACCGGCGCCCCGGTGAGGCTCCCAAGAAGGAGAAAAAGTGGCAGAAGGCACCGTCAAGTGGTTCAACGCCGACAAGGGCTTCGGGTTCATCGCACCTGACGGCGGTGGCCCGGACGTGTTCGTGCATTACTCGGCGATCGCCTCCTCCGGCTTCCGTAGCCTGGAGGAGAACCAGCGCGTCAGCTTCGAGACCACCCAGGGCCCCAAGGGCCCGCAGGCGGAGCAGGTTACGCCGCTCTAGGCTTCGAAGCACCTGGCCGGGCCCGCGTCGAGTCATCGGCACGGGCCCGGTTTCCTTTTTTCGCAACTTTTACCGTTTCCGCGCGGTGACGCCCGGAGTGCATGGTAGATGCGTTCGACGCATCGTCATTCCCGGCGGTGTCACCGCCGGAAACGCGCCCGCCGGCGGGCGTTCACCGCACGCCGGCCTCCTTCATGTCACGCAGCTCCCGCTTGAGCTCCTTGATCTCGTCGCGGAGGCGGGCCGCCATCTCGAACTGGAGTTCCTCGGCGGCGTGATGCATCTGCTGGGTCATCTGCTCGATGAGCGTCTCCATCTCCTCGCGCGGGTGCTCGCCAACGAGGTCGGCGGCGTGCCGGCCGGCCCGCTTGGACGACAGGCCCGGCACCGGCGCCTTGCCACGGCTCTGCTGACGCCCGGCGCCTCCGATGAGCTCCTCGGTGTCGGCGTCCTCGCGGGACAGCATGTCGAGAATGTCGGCGATCTTCTTGCGGAGGGCGGTCGGCTCGATGCCGTGCTCCTCGTTGTAGGCCTGCTGCTTGGCGCGCCGCCGGTTGGTCTCGTCGATCGCTCGCTCCATGGACGGAGTGACCTTGTCGGCGTACATGTGCACCTGGCCGGACACGTTTCGCGCCGCACGGCCGATCGTCTGGATCAGCGAGGTCCCCGACCGCAGGAAACCCTCCTTGTCGGCGTCCAGGATGCTGACGAGTGACACCTCGGGCAGGTCGAGGCCCTCACGGAGCAGGTTGATGCCGACGAGCACGTCGTACTCCCCGATCCGCAGCTCACGCAGCAGCTCGACCCGGCGCAGCGTGTCGACCTCGCTGTGCAGGTAGCGCACCCGGATGCCGAGCTCCAGGAGATAGTCCGTGAGATCCTCGGACATCTTCTTGGTCAGGGTCGTGACGAGGACACGCTCGTCACGGTCGGCCCGCTCGCGGATCTCGTGGACCAGGTCGTCGATCTGCCCCTTCGTCGGCTTGATCACCACCTCCGGGTCGACCAGTCCGGTCGGCCGGATGACCTGCTCGACGACGTCGCCCTTGACCCGGCCCAGCTCGTACGGCCCCGGGGTCGCGGACAGGTAGACGGTCTGGCCGATCCGCCCGAGGAACTCCTCCCACTTGAGCGGGCGGTTGTCCTGGGCGCTGGGCAGCCGGAACCCGTGCTCCACGAGCGTGCGCTTGCGCGACATGTCACCTTCGTACATGGCACCGATCTGCGGCGTGGTCTGGTGCGACTCGTCGACCACGAGGAGGAAGTCCTCGGGGAAGTAGTCGAGCAGAGTGTTCGGCGCCGTGCCGGGGCCGCGGCCGTCGATGTGGCGGGAGTAGTTCTCGATGCCCGAGCAGGTGCCCACCTGGCGCATCATCTCGATGTCGTAGGTGGTCCGCATCCGCAGCCGCTGCGCCTCGAGGAGCTTGCCGTGGCGCTCCATCTCCGCCAGTCGCTGCTCCAGCTCCTTCTCGATGCCGCCGATCGCCCGCTCCATCCGCTCGGGACCGGCGACGTAGTGGGAGGCGGGGAAGATGTAGAGCTCCTCGTCCTCGGTGACGACCTCGCCGGTCAGCGGATGCAGCGTGGCGAGCTTCTCGATCTCGTCGCCGAACATCTCGATGCGGACGGCGAGCTCTTCGTACTGCGGGATGATCTCGACCGTGTCACCGCGCACCCGGAACGTGCCGCGCGTGAACGCCACATCGTTGCGCGCGTACTGCATGCCGACCAGCCGCCGCAGCAGCTCGTCTCGCTCGATCTGGTCGCCGACCCGCAGCCGGACCATGCGGTCGACGTACTCCTGGGGGGTGCCCAGGCCGTAGATGCACGACACCGACGCCACCACGATGGTGTCGCGGCGGGTCAGCAGCGAGTTGGTCGCCGAGTGCCGCAGCCGCTCCACCTCGTCGTTGATCGAGGAGTCCTTCTCGATGTAGGTGTCGGTCTGCGGGACGTACGCCTCCGGCTGGTAGTAGTCGTAGTAGGACACGAAGTATTCGACGGCGTTGTTCGGCAGCATCTCGCGCAGCTCGTTGGCGAACTGGGCGGCGAGCGTCTTGTTCGGCTGCATCACGAGCGTGGGCCGCTGCAGCCGCTCGATCAGCCAGGCGATGCTCGCGGTCTTGCCGGTGCCGGTCGCGCCGAGGAGCACGGAGTCCTTCTCGCCGCCCTTGACGCGCCGCTCCAGCTCGCCGATCGCCTGCGGCTGGTCGCCGGACGGGGTCATCTCGGTGACGACCTCGAAGGGCGCCACCTTGCGCTGAAGGTCGGTGACAGGCCGCACGCTGTTTCCTCCGGTCATCGTCGGCGGCCGCCCCCGGGGCGGCCGGCACTGCGGGAGGGCCCGGCGCATGCCGGCCGCCCACGTATCTCAACCGTACGACCCGCCAGGGACATTCCGGCGGCCCTCCCGGCACGCCGCGGCCCGGCGTCACCGGTCACCTGATCGCGACGAGAGCGTCACTCCGGGCCAGCGTGGACGGCATCACCGACCGCCCCGGCACGCTGCGCTCGGTGATCAGCGCGAACAGGGCCTGACCGGCCCTCGCCCGTGCGCGCCGTGCCGCGCCGTCATGCCATCGTGGCCGCTCGCCGCGTCAGCTCCGACCACAGCTCGTCGACCCGCGCGGCGAGCGCCTCGATGGTGCCGGAGTTGTCGATGACCCGGTCGGCGACGGCCCCGCGCCGCTCCCGGGTGGCCTGGGCGGCGATGCGTGCCCGCGCGGCCTCCTCCGTCATGCCGCGCAGCGTGATCAGGCGCCGCACCTGCTCCTCGACCGGCGCGTCGACGACCACCACGAGGTCGTACAGGGCCGCCAGGTCGTTCTCCGCGAGCAGCGGCACGTCATAGACCACGATGGCCTCGGGCGGCGCCTCCTCGACCAGCTCCTGCATTCGCCGCCCGACCAGCGGATGCACGATCGCGTTGAGTCTCGCGCGCATCTCCTCGTCGGCGAACACGATCGAGCCCAGCCTCTCGCGGTCCAGTGTCCCGTCGGGGAGCAGGATCCGCTCGCCGAACTCGCGGACGACCTCGGCCAGCCCGGCGGTGCCGGGCGCCACGACCTCACGCGCGACCGCGTCGGCGTCGATGACCACGGCACCGAGTGAGGCCAGCCGCCGTGACACCTCGCTCTTGCCCGATCCGATGCCCCCGGTCAATCCCACTCTCAGCACGAGGCGAGAGTACTCAGTCGCCGCCCGCGGCGGCTACGAGGGGTTTCCGCATGTGCACGAGCATCAGATGGCCGGCGACCCGCTCGCGATGCGTCTCGGCGTAGCCCAGCCGGCGGTACAGCCGCAGGTTGGTCTCACTGAGATGGCCGGTGAACAGCACGCAGGCGTCGGCGCGGCCGGCCGCCTCCGCCTCCAGCGCGCGCAGCAGCGCGCCGCCGATGCCCCTGCGCTGCAGGTCCGGGGCGACGGCGAGCCGGCCGACCAGGCAGGTGCGGTCGTTGAACCGGCCGCGCACGGCCCCGGCGATGCGCGTGCCGACGCTCGCCTTCAGCACGAGCGACCCGGCGATCATCGTCCGTACCTGGTCGAGCGACTCGACCAGCGGCGGCAGGAACGGGTCGCCGTGCAGCTGCGCCTCCGTGAGGTACGCGGCGCGCTGGAGGGTGAGGATCTCGCCGGCGTCCTCCACGACGGCGCGCTCGATCCGCACGTCGTCCACGGCGGTCAGCCTATGACGCGCACGGTCGCGGCCACCGCGAGGTGACCGGAGCCGGCCGGGCCGGCCACGGTGGTGTCGTCGAACCCGAGGTCGTCGGTGCTGAAGATCGAGTCGGCGCGGTCGCCGCCGCTCGCCGCCGGCGACGACGTGCCGGTCACGTCCCGCAGCACGCCCTGTCCGGACAGGCGGCTGCGCTCAGGGCCGCCCGCTCGGGCGTCCAGGTCCCCGGCGATGACCGTGCGCGGGGCACCGCTCCAGACCTGCAGCAGCTTGCCGATCTCGGCCAGCCGCGTCTCGGTGCGGTCGGCGCCCTGCTGTAGCTGCACCGACCAGACGTCGGCGGTGTAGCCGCCGCCCGGGTCGATCCGCGCCCACACGTAGCCGCGTGCCTGCGGCCCCGCCCCCACGGGAAGCCGGCCGTACCCGGTGGCCCTCACCGGCAGCCTGCTGAGCACCGCGCCGCCGAACTGGTGGTCGGCGGCCGGGCCCCAGACGAGCCGCATCTTGAGCCGCCGGGCCAACCACGCCCCCACGTCGGCGGTGTCCGACAGCGGCCATCCCCGGCCGACGGCCTGCAGGGCGACCACGTCGGCGTGCTGCGCCTCGACGGTGCGGGCGATCGCCTCCGGGTCGAGCCGCCCCTTGGCGTCGACGGCCTGGTCGATGTCGTAGGTCACGAGCCGGAACGTGCCGGGCAGCGCCGCCGTCCGGGACGTCCCCGGGGCCGTGACCGCGTAGACCGCCGGCACCGCCAGGAGCAGGAGCGCGCCCCCGCCCGCGCCGAGCGCGCGGACCCAGGAG
>JAOPYL010000136.1 GCA_025964625.1 Actinoallomurus sp.
CTACGACGTGTGAGCCGACAGGCCCCAGGGCGCCCCGTCACCGTACAGGTGGCGGGGCGCTCCGCCGTCCGGCGACGATCATTCGCACGCCCAGGGGGTAGTACGGGCGGGGCGCCCTGACGTAGCGTCCGAAGTCATGGACACGCCGCTGGTGCTGCTCGATGTGGACGGTGTTCTCAATCCTCTTCAGCGTTCCCCCGGCTACCAGCGGTACCGGGCCACGCCGGACGGCGTGACCTACCGGCTGCTGCTCAACCCGCGGCACGGGCCGCTGCTGACCGGGCTGGCCGAGGCGACCGGCGCGGAGCTCGTGTGGGCGAGCTACTGGAGCGACTCTGCCAACGACTGGATCGGCCCGCGGGTCGGGCTCCCCCGTCTGAGATCCGTCCCGATCCCGCCCCACGACCCGCGTTTCTCCCTCGGTGACTGGAAGGCGCGGCACGTCGCCGAATGGATCGGCGAACGGCCCTTCGTCTGGCTGGAGGACGAGCCGGACGTGGCCGGCGCGCTCGCGGGCGGACCTCGGCTGGGCCCGCACCTCATCGTCGGCGTCGATCCGCGGGAGGGGCTCTCCGAGGACCACGTCGAGCGGGCGCGGACGTGGCTGGAACAACTCCGGTAGCACGGCCGTTACCGTCAGCGTCCTACACGAGGGAGTGGTCATGGCTTCGGTTCGGGTTGAGCGCACCGGCGACGGCGCTTTCGTCGCTCGCAACCACCGTGGCGCGGAGGTCGCCATCGGAGGTTCGGACGAGGACGGCGTCTTCACGCCCGTCGAGCTGCTGCTCGCCGCCCTCGGCGGCTGCGAGATCGTGACCATCGAGCCGCTCACCGCCAAGCGCGGCCACCGGCTGATGAAGCTGGCGGCGACCGTCGGGGCGGAGAAGGTCGCGCCGACGAAGCTCGGCACCATCACCGTGACGTACGACGTCGAGTTCCCGGCGGGTGACGACGAGGCGCCGCAGATCTTCACCGCCGTGGCGCACCGGGTCCATGAGAACCACTGCACCGTCGGGCGCGCGCTGCGCGAGGCCACGCCCACCGAACAGGTGTTGCCCGACATCACCTGAGGGCGAGCCGTGCCACGCTCATTCGTGTTCGACGGCACATGACCGCGTGCGGGTGAGTTCCGAACGCCTCGTGTCCACCCTGGGGACTAGGGCCGTACTCATCTGAAGCGAGTCGCAGACCATCCCTGGAGGTGATCACACGGAGATCCGGTTACTCCAGGATTGAAACCATGGCCCAGCTCGCCCCACCGTGGCTGTACCGGCGGCGACGGCTTCGTGGACCCGGTGACGGCGCTCCACAGTTCCCGGCTTTACTCCTCGCCGCAGGCGGGATCGCTGACCGATCAGTTCGCCGCGATGCCGTCGATGCATGCCGGATGGGCGCTGTGATGTCGGTGGTGGTGGCGGTGGCGTCGCGGCGACCGACCATCATGGCAATTGCGGCACTTTATCCAATCGTCACCATTGTCGTGATCTTCTCAACCGCCAACCACTATCTCCTGGACGCGGCGGTCGGCGTCGCGGTTGCGACGTTTGCGCTGTACGGGGGCTTCCTCCTCCAGCGGAGGAGGGAAGGACCCGGCCGGCGAAGGATCACAAAGTAACAAACAAGACAACTATTCACGACGAGTCGGGGGATTCGATCTGACACCATGGAGATCATGTCAAGGTCGGCCGTCGCGCCAGTCGCCACGCACGACACCATGGACGCACCAGAAGACGAACCGGCCGGGAAACGACCGCGGTTCTACCGCGAGATCCTGCTCATCGCCCTGTGCTACAGCGCCTATTCTCTGGTGCGAAACCTGGTGCCGACCACGCACACCAAGGCGCTGAACCTCGGGCGCCAGGTCCTGCGGTTCGAACACGGCCTGCACCTGAACATCGAGCTGTCGATCAACCGGCTGTTCACCCACGTCCACTGGCTCTGCGTCGGCGCCGACTACTACTACTCCAGCCTGCACTTCGTGCTCACGATCGGCGTGCTGGTGTGGCTGTACATCCGGCATCCGGACCGCTACGTCTTCTACCGGCGGCTGATCTTCGCGACCACGGTGCTGGCACTGTTCGGGTTCTGGCTGTTCCCCCTCGCTCCGCCGCGCATGCTGCCAGGCTTCGTGGACACCGTGCTGTCGTTCCACACCGAAGGCCTCTACGCGTCGGGCGCCTCGCCGATCGCCTCGGTGTCGAACCAGTACGCGGCCATGCCTTCGTTGCACACGGGCTGGTCCCTGTGGTGCGCGATCGCGATCTTTGACGTGGTGCGGTCGCGCTGGGTGAGGGCCATCGCGGTCTCCTATCCGATCCTGACCGTCATCGTGATCCTCGGCACCGCCAACCATTACGTGCTCGACGCCGCCGGCGGGGTGGTCACCCTGGGCTGCGGATATCTCGTCACCCGCGGCGTACGGCTGGTGATCCCCCGCCTCGGCCCGGCCGCCCGCGTCTTCTCCCACGACTGACGCCCGCCTCATTCCAGGTCCGCGCCCTGGGCCCCGCGGTCCTTCGCCGCCTTGATCTTGGCCAGGTCGTCCGTCGCCGGATGCGCCCGGCCCGCCGGGCCGGCGGCGAATGCGTGCAGCATGTTCTCGGTGACCCTGTCGACGAAGGCCGCCGCCTTCCCGTTGACGCCGTGCCCGCAGGCCGAGCCGCGCATCGCGCACACCCAGCGCATAGTCCCGGTGGCGAACACCCCCGCGCCGCTCTTGGCCGTGTAGTACGTGGCGTCGGACGTGGTCGTGTAGTTGCCGCACTGCACGGAGGAGTGGGCGAGCACCTCCATCGGGCGTGGCGCCGGACCGCCCGCGGTGACCGCGTCGGACTCGGGCCCGACCATACCGGGGAACTCCTGTCCCTTGCGGACGCCCGTCCCGGCGAACAGCCAGTTCTCCGGCCGGTACACCTTCCATGCCCCGTCGGCGGGGAAACAGGTGTACATGATGCCGATCAGGTTGCTCTCCGGCCGCGGCATCGGCGGCAGCCGCCAGTCCTGGGTCTTGTCCGCCGGGTTCTTCACCGGGTCCTCATCGGCGCTCTTGTAGCAGACGACCAGGCGGTCGGCGCCGAGGCCGGTGGCCTCGAAGCGGATGTGCCGGTTGACGGCGTTGGCGCCGAGGAAGGCGATGTTCACCCCCGCGTCGCGGGCCCTGGTCGTCTCGTCGCGCATCGCCGCCGACCAGTACTCGTCGTGGCCCAGGGTGACGAGCGACCGGGCGCCGTCGAGCAGATGCGGGTCACGGTCCAGATCGTTGTCGGTCTCGTAGGCGAGCGCGACCCCGGTCTTCTCCGCCAGCGCGATGGCGGGCTGCTCGAAGGCCAGGAACTTGATCGCGCCATCCCCGTCGTAGGGCCGGTCGAAGCTGACGATCCGGGACCGGCCGTCGAAGCCGGACGGCCCCTTGTACAGGTCCCGGCCGCCCCACATGTTGTACGCCTGCCACGTCGTGGTGCCGTTCAGGATCACCACCTTCCCGGCGGTCCTCGGCGAACGCACGGTGATCGGCACGAACCGTTGGAACCCGGAGTCGGCGTCCAGGCGCAGCAGGTAGGCGCCCTCGGGCCAGTCGCTCGTCGAGACGGTGAGCGACGGCCGCCACGGTGCCGTGATCGTGTGGGTCTTGCCGGTCGTCTTCGCCGCGGCCTGCTTCGCACCGGCCTGGTGCGGGGACGTCCACACCATGCGCGCCTCCGCCCCGCGGTACCACCCCATCCGGAACGCGTCGACGGTGTAGCCCTTGGCCGTCGTGGACACGAAGAGCCGGAACGACTCCCCCGGCAGCACGCTCACGTGGTCGGCGTAGCCCTCGATGGCGTGCTCGGCGCCGGTCTTGCGGACACGCCAGTCCTTCGTGCCGGGTCTGGTGTTCTCCGCGACTGCCGGCGTCGAGTCCGATCCGGTCGCGCGTCGCGGGGCCGTGGGCTTCTCGCCCGAGCCGCATCCGCCCGACAGGAGCAGGACGACGGCGAGAAGAACACCTCCGCGAGTCTTGATCACAGCGGCATTGTCGCGTATCCGTCCACCGGCCACCGCCCCGTTGACCGGCTGTTAACCAGCAATCTTGAGGGGCCGCTGGTCATCGCGGGGATCTCACGGTCCTGGCATGGCTGGGAGCCAATCCGGGAGCCAACCTACGCGGACTTTTCGTTCTTGGTCTTGAAGATGTCGTTCATGTGCTCGGCGCCGTCTCGGATCTCCGGCTTGAGCTGGTGCCGATAGACGGTCTCTGTGATCTTGGTGTTCTTGTGTCCAACGAGATCACTGATCTTCTGTGTGGGTACTCCGTGATCGCTGAGAAGCGACACGAACGTGTGCCGTAGTTCCCTGGGAGTCCAGTGGTCTCCGACGCCCGCCGCAGCCGCGATCTTCCGGAACTGGCGACGGACCGAATCATCGTTGTAGGGCGAACCGTCCTCGCGGCAGAACACGAGATCGTGATCCTGGTACAGCTCGCCCACGCTGAGCCGCTCGGCGGCCTGTCTTTTGCGGTGTGCCGAGAGCGCGTCCACGGCCATGTCCGCGAGGCCGAGCCCCCGCCGGCTCAGCGGTGTCTTGGTCTCCTCTCTGTGCCGGTCGGCGCGCAGGACGTACACGGTCGCGGACTTGAGGTCCACATCACCCCATCGAAGCTTCCGGAGTTCCTCGGTTCGCAGGCCGGACGCGATTGCGAGGATGACGTACACCCCGAGCCGATGCGTCGGCTTGGCCGCCTCTTCGACGAGCGCCTTGGCCTGTTCCGGAGAGAGCGACTGGGACGTACGCCCGGCCTTTCCCTCGGGAGTGTCGACAAGGTCGGCCACGTTCCGTCCGACCTTGTCGTGACGCGCCGCTCTGCGGATCGAACGCCTGAGCAGACCATGCACGATCCGTAAGGACGTGGAGGTGAGGTGCGGTGACCTCTTTACCAGCCACGCTTCGACGTGATCGGCTGTCAGCTCCCTGAGTCTCACCCGGCCGATCATCGGAATGAGCTGATGGTCGGCCAGTGACCGGTAGGCCTCATTGGTCTTCTTGGATCTGCCGCTCTCGGCGAACGCGGCGAGGAAGTCGTTGACCGCGTCCTCTACGCGGTAGTTATGATCCGGCTTCACGCCGAGTTCAAGATCCGCGACGGCGTCGCTGAGCTTGTCTTTGACCTCTGCCCTGCTCTTGCCCTTTCTCTTGAGCCGCTTGCGCTTCCCGTCCGGGCCGAAGCCAAGGCTGAGCGCTCCGGTGAAACCGCCGTCCTCTGGATAGATGGTGCCTTCGTACTTACCGATCAAGATCTTTGCCATCGGCTCCCTCCTCACGCCGATCGAGGTACTCCTCTACGGCCTTCCTGATGACCCACGACACGTCGCGCTCCTGTGATGCGGCGTACCTAGCCAGGCGTTCCTTGAACGCAACGTCCACTCGCACGGGCGGCAACGTCGTCTTGTCGCCTGTCATAAGAGCGCCCTTTCGATGGTTGTTGCGTGTACGCGTTGTTTCGGGAGCGCTCGCGTCGGTGGAGTTATCAAGAGCCGCGCGCCGTTGGGGCCTTCTCCTCGCGGAGCGCGCCCCCTCGGCGTGTAGAGCAACGTAGCACGCTGTTCTACGCACCGGTCAACCCTCGTCTTCCAGCGATGCGATGAACTCGGCTACGTGCTGGTCGGTGATCCGGCGCAGCTTCCCGATCTTGATGCTGCGTAGCTGGCCGGTCCTGAGCAGGAAATAGACCTTGTCACGTCCGATGTGCAGGATCTCTGCCACTTGCTCGACTGTGTACGCCTGCAGAGCGCCTCACCTCCTCTCTGAGCGGGCTTATCCCCTCCTTGACGACTACGTTCGGTTCCTCGCGGGTGTGTGATCGTGCACGTGCACGCGTGCAATCGGCCTCCTTACGCGCAGGCGCGCGCGAGGTCTGCACGTTGCACAACCGTCGTTTGGTCACTGGGTGTCAGGGGTGAGTGCGCGCCATTGGCCGCGTGTGGTTTGGATGGCGCGTCCGGCTTTGGCGTGTTCCTTGAGGCGGTAGTAGACCCATCGACGACTCTTGCCGGACGCGTTGATCAGTTCGGGGATGGATGCGCCGGTTTCGGGTGCGGCCAGCAGCGCACGCCACAGGCGTTCCTCGGGCGTCTCGGCTTGCTCACGCGCTGGCCAGTCCGAAGCGCTGGCGGAGCGCGGAAAGTCGTTGTACGGGGCAGTCGCGCCTTGGCGGGTGTCGTTAGGTGGCACGGGATGGGGCGGGTTCAGAACTGGCCTTCGCGCCGCGTACTGGCGTGCGGTGGTGGTGACGTCTGCGTCGGTGATGAGGTACGCGCGGGCGCGCTTCGGGTTGGCGTGCTCAGGCGCTGAGATGAGGAACTTGCCGGGGGCGTCGAGGATGTGGGCATGCCAGCCGGCGTTGTACATGCCTTGCCCGAGGATGAGGTCGACGTCGCGGCGTTCGCGTACGCGCAGGGAGATGCGTACGTCCATCTGGGAGCGGGCGGCGCCGTGGCCCATGGCTTTTTGTGTGGGGCGTTGAGTTGCGGCGATCAAGTTGACGGCGACGGCGCGACCTCGACGGGCGATGGAGTCGGTGTAGTCGGTGGCGGCTTCGGGGAGTTCGGCGTACTCGTCGATGACGATCACCAGCGCCGGTTGGGCCTTCGTGGGTTCCCAGACCCGTGAGCCGTTCTGGCTGGACTCGGTGGCTCGCCGGTCCAGCTCTGCGACGGCTTCGCGGAGGACGGCGATCGCTTGTTCGGGCGTGGTGGCCAGCCGGTCCAGAGAGGGAACCCAGGGGCGTAGTTCCATGCCGCCCTTGAGGTCGATGCCCCAAATCACTACGTCGTCGCAGGCGGCCAGTGCCGCGAGGATGACGTTGAGAACGCCGGACTTGCCGGAACCGACCACGCCGCCGACGAGCGCGTTTCGGCGAAGGAGGAGCACGGTCGCGGGGGTGGCGTCCTCGAAGACGCCGAGCGGGATCGGTTGTGTGATCGAGTGGATATCGGGCGCGTGCCCTGGCACGGGGCGCGAGTGCGGGTCGGTGTGCAGGATCCGCATGAGGAAGTGATCCGCGCGTGCCGGGTCGGCTTCGATCCGGACGGCTCCGGGACGGGTGCCGAGTGCGGATTCGATGGCGGGGAGCTTGCCGAGTGCGTCGGTGACGGTGTGGCCTCGGCGTAGCGCCATGCGGGCGGTCCAGCCCCAGGTGTCCACCACGGCGGACATGACCCGGGAGCCGGTCAGACCGATGGAGTCGGCGATCTCCGGCCATGCCGCGAGGGTGCGTTCTACACGGACGCGTGCGCGCCTGCGGCGATGCGCCCACCACGGCACGGACAGCAGTACTCCGCCGATGAGGAGGAGTTGCGGGAGCGGCCTGCGAGTGACTCCTTCGGCGGTCGCCGCGGCGAGCCACGCGCCAACGGCCACGACAACAGCAGCCGCGTACAGGCGCTCGGTAAGCCGGACCAGGCCGATGCGGCCACCGAAGCGCACGAGAGCGGGCACGGTCACCACCGCGGTCCCGAGGATGCCGGGCCACCATGTGTGATGCGTCGCGTGCAGTAGCCATGCGGCGAGCGCGGTGAGGTAGGCCAGGTGAACGGGGGC
>JAOPYL010000140.1 GCA_025964625.1 Actinoallomurus sp.
CAGGTCACGTTCCTGATGTCGGACCGCGGCACCCCGTACTCCTGGCGCCACATGAACGGCTACGGCAGCCACACCTTCATGTGGATCAACGCGGGCGGCGAGAAGTTCTGGGTGAAGTACCACTTCAAGACCGACCAGGGCATCAAGAACTTCACCGACGCCGACGCCGGCGCGCAGACCGCGCTCGACCGCGACTTCCACCTCCGTGACCTGAGCTATGCCATCGCGGCGGGCGACCACCCGTCGTGGACGGTGCAGGTCCAGATCATGCCGTTCGAGGACGCGGCCGACTACCGGTTCAACCCGTTCGACCTGACGAAGGTCTGGCCGCACGGCGACTACCCGCCGATCAACATCGGCCGGTTCACGCTGAACCGCAACCCGGACGACTACTTCACCCAGATCGAGCAGGCCGCGTTCGAGCCCGCGAACATGGTGCCCGGCATCGCCGCGAGCCCGGACAAGATGCTGCAGGGCCGGCTGTTCTCCTACCCGGACACCCACCGGTACCGGATCGGCCCGAACTATCTGCAGCTCCCGGTCAACCGGCCGATCGTGCCCGTCCACTCCTACAACAAGGACGGCGCCATGCGGTACGAGAACTACGGTGACCCGGTGTACGCGCCGAACACCGTCGGTGGCCCGCAGGCCGACCCCTCGCTGTACGAGGACGAGAGCTACAGCGTCACCGGCGAGATCGTGCGCAGCGCCTACACGCTGCACGCGGACGACGACGACTACGGCCAGCCTCGTGCACTGTACGAGAACGTGCTGTCCGACACCGACCGCGCCAACCTCGCCGGAAACATCGTGGGCCACGCGTCCCGGCCCGAGGTGACGGGCGAGATGAAGGCGCGCGTCGTCGAGTACTGGCGCAACGTCTCCAAGGACCTGGGCGACAACGTCGCCAAGGGCCTCGGCGTCAACGGCGGCTGAGCCACCTCTCCCACGAATGGGGCGGTCCCGGTCCGGGATCGCCCCGTTCGTCATTCAGTGCCCTCGCGCCGCCGCTCCTCCCCACACGGTACGCGTGATCAGGAAGATTCTTACCGGCGTTGACCGGTAGAGGTCTTCGGGTAGCGGGCCGGCGCCTGCCCCGCCGCCCCCTGTCGCGCGCTCACGTGCGTTCGGTGCCGGGGGCGAGTTCGTACGGAGGGGTGTGCTCGTCCAGGGCGGTGTGCAGGGCGGCTTCGGCCTGGGCGAGTGCCTCCGAGCGGCGGTCGGGCACCTCGCGGGGCTCGGGCACGTCACGGGACGGGCGGTCACGGCGGGACGGCCGGGCCTCCTCGCCCTCTCCCGGGCCGCCGAACGCCCTGGTGACCGCCTGCAGCGCCGAGGTGACCTCGCTCGGGATCACCCAGAACGTGTTGCCCTCACCCTTGGCGAGCTGCGGCAGCGTCTGGAGGTACTGGTAGGCGAGGAGCTTGGGGTCGGGGTCGTTCTCGTGGATCGAGGTGAAGACGTGCTCGATGGCCCGCGCCTGCCCCTCCGCCCGCAGGATGGCGGACTGCCGGGCCCCCTCGGCCTTCAGGATGGCCCCCTGCTTCTCACCCTCCGCGGTCAGGATCCTCGACTGGCGCACGCCTTCGGCCTGCAGGATCGTGGCCCGCTTCTCTCGTTCGGCGCGCATCTGCTTCTGCATCGCGTCCTTGATGGACTGCGGCGGCTCGATCGCCTTGATCTCCACGCGGGTCACCCGGATGCCCCACTTTCCGGAGGCGTCGTCGAGCACCCCGCGCAGCGCGGTGTTGATCCGGTCCCGGGAGGACAGGCTCGCCTCCAGGTCCAGGGTGCCGATCACGTTGCGCAGTTGCGTGGCGGTGAGCTGCTCGATCGCCTTGATGTAGTCGACGATCTCGTAGTCGGCCGCTCTCGGGTCCGTCACCTGGAAGAACAGCACCGTGTCGATGACGACGACGACGTTGTCCTCGGTGATGACCGGCTGCCCCTGGAACGCCACCACCTGCTCGCGCAGGTCGATGAGCGGCTTGACCTTGTCCACGAACGGGATGATGAAGTTGAGGCCGGGCTGGAGGGTCTTGCGGTACCGCCCCACGCGCTCGACGTTGCGCGCCCGCGCCTGCGGCACGATCCAGACGGATCGCATCACCACGGTGGCCACCATGAGCAGTGCGATGACCAGCGCGACGATGCCCGCTATCGCGATATCGGCCATAAGTCCTCCCGGGGATGCACGAGGGCGGTGACGCCTTCGATCGCGAGGACGTCCACGTCCGCCCCCTTGGGGATGACGACACCGGGGTCGTACGGGCGCGCGGTCCACTCCTCGCCGCCGATGCGGACCCGGCCCGAGTGACGGGAGACCTCGGTGAGAGCCAGCGCCTCACGTCCGACGAGCGCCGCGGTGCCACTGCGCAGCAGAGGGGGCTGCCGGATGTGCCGGGCGGCGAGCGGGCGTACGACGGCGAGCCCGGCGGCCGAGGTCACACCGAACGCGATCAGCTGGATCGCCGGTGGGAGGCCGGCCGACGCGGTCACGGCCGCCACGAGCGCACCGAGCGCCATCAGGCCGAGCGCGAGCGTCAGTGTGGTCACCTCGGCGATCCCGAGGATCGCGGCAAGGACCAACCAGACGACCCACGCCGGCATTGCGTTCTCCTTCAGTGGCGTATGGCCCTGGGTCCACGGTAACTCCGCTTCCGCCGCTTTTCGCGTTCTGATCACGCAATAGATTCGCCCAGGTTCCCGGCTGCCACGTCACGCGCGAGACCCTCGCCGACATCGAGCGCGCCTTCGAGGTCGAGTCATGCCGCGGCTTCCGCTTCCCCGCGTCGGCCCGGTTCTCCCCGGTCGCCCCGCGGATCATCGGCGCGGCCCGCAAGCCCCGGCAGTGAAGGACGGGACGCCGCTCACGCCGTGACATTCGCATCGGTGATTCGGTAGCGGGTACGCGCCCGTAGGAATCCGTTGCGGGTACAACCCCGTATGGTGCTGGCGCACGGCAGCCGACTAGTGTCCATAGCAAGCCATCGGAGGAGGTGCGGTGAACCGGCAGCGGGTGAGCAGGATCTCGCGGTCGCTGGCCGTCCCCCGCCCGCTGAAGCTTGCCGAGGACCTCGAGCACGCGCACGCCCTCGACCGGCCGGCCCGGACCCTGACCAGCGTGGTTCTGCGGCTACTGCCTCCCGGGCGCCTCAAGGACGTCCTGCACGGCGTGCCGCTCGGCCATGCGGCGCATCCTCCACTGACGGACGTGCCTGTCGGCTGCTGGATGGCGGCCGGCATGCTCGACCTGATGCCGGGCACCGAGCGTGCCGCCCAGGCACTCGTGGCCGCCGGGCTCGCGGGCGCGGTCCCGGCGGCGCTCACCGGACTGGCCGACTGGTCGGCGCTCCACGTCGAGCAGCAGCGCGTCGGCCTCGTGCACTCACTCGGCACGGCCACCGCGACCGGCTTCTTCGCCGCCTCGCTGATCGCCCGGCTCCGGGGCAGGACCAGCTACGGGAAGGCGCTCGGGGTCGCGGGCCTCACCGCGCTGCTCGGCGGCGCCTACCTCGGCGGGCACCTCGCGTTCCGGATGGGCGCCGGCGCCAGCCACGCCGAGTCGATCACCCACCTGGCCCCGCTCGGCTGGCACGACCTCTGCTCGATCGACGATCTGCCCGACGGCTGGCCGGTCCACCGCAATCTCGGCTACATCAGCCTCTTCGTTCTCCGGCACGGCGATGAGGTGTACGTCCTCGCCGACCGCTGCACCCACCTCGACGGGCCACTGCACCAGGGGCGCATGGTCCGGATCGACCAGGACCTGTGCGTGATCTGCCCCTGGCACGGCAGCACGTTCCGGGTCAGTGACGGCACCGTCGTGCACGGGCCCGCGACCGGCCGCCAGCCCGCCTTCGAGACACGGCTCGGCGAGAACGGCATGATCCAGGTACGGCCCGCGCGCTAATCCGGTTCCGGCAGATCGCGCCCGGCGGCCTGATCGCGCCCGGCGGCCTGGTCGCGCCGGTCGCTGAACGGATGCTCGACGAGCGCGAGCACGCGGCTGGCCATGAAGCGCGCGGTGCGCACGGGCGTGCCGGTACGAGTGACCTCGGTCACCTCGACGACGCCCCGGCGAGTGACGACCTCGACGCGGCGGCCCGCCCGGGTGGCCGCGACCTCGTACGTACGCGTCGTGCCACCGGCGTCGACCATGACCTCCACCCTGTCGCCCTTCATGACCATACCTTTCTCGAACGTCTATTCGATTATTACCCCGACGACGCCCGATTCAACCGATCTTCGGCGACTCAGAGCAGCTTGATGATGGCGACCAGTCCCACGAGCACGATGAGGATCCGCAGCACCCTCGACGGCAGCCGGCGGCCGACCGACGCCCCCAGCAGGCCGCCGACCACCGAGCCGGCCGCGATGCATGAGGCGACCATCCAGTCGACATGCGTCACCACGATGAACAGCACCGCCGCGGCGCCGTTCACGAACCCGGCGAGGACGTTCTTGACCGCGTTCACCCGCTGCAGGTCCTCGTTGAGGAAGATGCCGAGGAGGGCCATCAGCACGACGCCCTGCGCGGCACCGAAGTACCCGCCGTACACCCCGCTGGCGAGCACGCCGAGCCACAGCCACGGGCCGCCGTGCGGGTGCGACTGCCGGCCGCCCAGCCAATGGCTCAGCTTCGGCTGCGCGACGACGAGTACACAGGCGATGGCGATCAGCACCGGCACGACGACCTTGAAAATCTCCGGGGGCAGCGTGAGGAGCAGCAGGCCGCCGACCACCGCGCCGATCACGGAGGCCCCGCCCAGCCACAGCAGCCGCGTCCGCTGTCCCTTCAGCTCGCGGCGGTAGCCGTACGCCCCGGCGGCGGAGCCCGGCACGAGGCCGACGGTATTGGAGACATTCGCCACCACGGGCGGGTACCCGAGTGCGACGAGCGTCGGGAAGGTGATCAGCGAGCCGGACCCGACGACGACGTTGATGCAGCCCGCGGCGACCCCGGCGGCGAAGACCGCCAGCGCGTGAAGGGGAGTCACGCGGAATGCTCGAACATGCTCATCGGGAGACGGCCGTGATCACCTGGCGACGGCACGGGCGTGCCAGCGGCCCTCCTGCCGCTGGATCTTCAACGGCAGACCGAAGCACTTCGACAGGTGCTCGTCGGTGAACACCTCATCCACCTTGCCGGTGGCGAGGACGGAACCGCGGCGTAGCAGCATCGCGTGGGTGAACCCCTCGGGCACCTCTTCGACGTGATGCGTGACCAGTGTCATCGTGGGCGCCAGGCGGTCGGTGGCCAGTGCCGTGAGCCGGGCCACCAGATCCTCCCGGCCGCCGAGGTCGAGGCCGGCGGCGGGCTCGTCCAGCAGCAGCAGCTCAGGGTCGGGCATGAGGGCACGCGCGATGGACACGCGCTTGCGCTCGCCCTCCGACAGCGTGGAGAAGCGGCGGCGGATCAGGTGCGCGCAGCCGAGCGCGTCGAGCAGTTCGACGGCGCGGGTTACATCTGTGGAGTCATACTCTTCTTTCCAGCGGCCGATGATCGCGTACGACGCCGTCAGCACGAGATCTATCACCTTCTCGTCCGCCGGGACCTTGTCGGCGACCGCCGCACTGGACAGGCCGATCCGCGGCCTCAGCTCGAAGATGTCGGTCTTGCCGAGCGCCTCACCGAGAATCTCGACGCTGCCGACGGTCGGGAACAGCATGGCCCCGGCCACCTGCAGCAACGTCGTCTTTCCGGCGCCGTTCGGGCCGATGATGACCCATCGTTCGTCTTCTTGGACCGTCCAGTCGACATCGCGCAGCAGCGTCGCCCCCTCCCGGCGAACCTCGACGCCCTCCAGCCGCAATACCTCGCCGGCCATCGCATCCTTTCGGTAAAACGCGGAGTCGCCGGCGGCATGGCCCGCCGGACTCGCTCAGGGTCTCCGGCACGAACCTACGGCATTCGGACGGCTTATGGTGGTCGGCATGCGTGTCACTCACCCCTCGGCCGCCCTCGTCGCCTGGGGCAACGCGTGGCTGACCGGCCACGTGGGGCCGGATGAGGCCGCCGACGCCGTGGACCGCCTGGGCGGCCCGCACGTCGTCGACGGCGTCCCCGGCGAAGGCGGAGAAGTGCCGTTGCGCCGTGGGCTCGGCGCCCTGCGGGTGGCCGGGATGTCCGCGCTGCGGCTCGCGCTGCCGGCCCCCGGCGACCCTCTGGGGCTGACCGGCCCGCCCGCCTTCAACATGTGCGCGATCGACGCCGGGGAGGCGGTGCTCGCCGCTGTCGGCGCACAGTCTCTCGGGCTGATCCCGGCCGAGGACCGCCGGGGCTCGTCGTACGTCGGCACGCGCTGGACCGTGCACGAGACGCCGCCCGGCATGGTCGACGCGCCGCTGCTGCCCGAGGCCGAGCAGCAACTGACGCTGGCCATGCGGGAGGCGACCGAGTCCCTCCTGTCCGTCGACGGAGCCCTCGAGTGGCGACCGGAGGTCGCCGAGTCGGTCAGCGCGCTGCGTGAGTCGCATGCGCACGAGCAGGTGGGCGGTCTCGCGCCCGGCTATCCCGCCCGGGCCCACCGGGTGGCGGCTCTGGCCGGCCGTCTCGCGATGGTGGTGGACCTGGCCCGGGCCACGGAGGGCACGGGCCTGTCCGCCGCGCAGATTCAGCGCCGTGCCGAGGCGTTGCGCACGCTCGACCGGGCCGTGCGCCGAGCCCGGGTGGCCGCCTGCAACAGCGTGCTCTACCCGGTCCGCTGACCGAAACGGGGCGCACCCCCGAAGGGATGCGCCCCGCCTCTGGGTCCGGGCTCAGGCCGTGACGACGATCGCCTTCGCGACCTTGTCACCGAAGGTCTGCTTCTTGTCGTCCCACAGCGGCCAGAGGAAGCCGAGCAGGCACAGCCAGCCGTCGATGGTGGAGTGGCAGATCTGCCGGCCGAAGGCGGCGCCCGCGCCGAGGGGCTGGCCGGTCTGCTCGCTCACGACCTTGATGCCGAGCACTCGCTTGCCGAGCGTCTGACCGGAGCCGCCCTCCTGGAGACCGAGGACGAGCGCGATCACGACCAACGAGATCAACTCGAGGAGGGGCCCGACACCGATGTTCTTGCTGACCGCGCTGATGATCCCCACGACGATCCCGAGCGGGATACCGACGATCAGTAGGTCGAGGAAACGCGCGCCGAAGCGGACGCCCCAGCCGGCGTACTGGGCCTGGCCGTAGCCCGGGCCGTAGCCCTGCTGCGGGTAGCCCTGCTGACCGTACGCGGGCTGCTGGCCGTAGCCTGGCTGACCGTAACCCTGCTGCTGGCCGTAGTCTTGGCCGTAGCCGGGCTGCTGCTGGCCATAACCCGGCTGCTCCTGACCATAGCCGGGCTGCTGACCGTAACCGGGCTGACCGTAACCGGGCTGCTGGCCATAACCCGGCTGCTGGCCATAACCCGGCTGCTGCTCGCCATAACCCGGCTGCTGCTGCCCGTAGCCGGGCTGCTGACCGTAACCGGGCTGCTCACCGTAACCGGGCTGACCGTAACCGGGTTGCTGGCCATAACCCGGCTGCTGCTGGCCGTAGCCGGGCTGCTGACCGTAGCCCGGCTGCTGCTGACCCTGGCCGTACGGGTCGTAGGGGGTGCTCACGCTGCTTTCTCCTTTGTCGATTTCCGCCCGTCCGCCAAGCCGGGCTCCCCGATCGCCGTGATGAGCCGTGGAATTCAGAACCGCAGAAACCCGAACCGGGCAAGCTGCCAGACCCATGACAGCGCCACGACGACGCCCATGATCCAGGCACGGGTACGCGGCTCGACCGCCCACCATCTGCGCCCCGGCCCCAGCGGTGCCGTGGCCAGACCGACCGCTCCTGCGAGGACGACCGGGTTCGCGGCGAGGGCCTTGGCCGGATGAGCCGCCCCCAACTCCATGAACACGGTGGTTCCGCCACACAGGGGGCAGGGAACGCCGGTAAGCGCCCGAACCGGGCACAGGATGCCGGGATCGTGGACCCGGTGCACAAGTGCCGCCAGCACGGCCCCGATGGCCATGCCTCCGACGCGCAGCGTCACACCGAGCGGGCCGTCACCCGCGGCGACGAAGACGCGACCGAACACGTCGGCCATCCTGCCCCGGGCAGCCGGCGCGACCTCGGGCCCCCGTGCCGCGTCCAAACGTCGCCCCTTCCAGACTCGGTCGTGTTGTGCGTCTGTCGACCCGTATATCCCAATAAACCGGGGTGGCGGTCAAGTCACTAGACCGCCAGTCGTCAGAACGTAACCGGCTGGAGACCTTCGCGTAGGACGAAATCAGTCCTGGGCGGCGCCCACGACGACCGGCGCGCGTGGCTCGGCACCGTCCGCGACGACGTCCACCACGATGACCGTGATGTTGTCCGGCCCGCCACCGCGGTTGGCGAGCTCGATGAGAGCGCTGACGGCGGCGTCGGCGTCCTGCTCGGTGGTCAGCACCTGATGCAGAGCCTCGGCGTCGACCGGGCCGCTCAGCCCGTCGGAGCACAGGAGGTAACGGTCGCCCGGAAGCGCTTCGCGAAGCGAGAGGTCCGGCTTGCGCTCGGGTCTGCCGTCGAGCACGCGCACCAGGCGGTTGGCCAGGTGCGGGGCGGCGCCGTCCTCTCCGGTGAGCATCTTCTCCAGCGTGTGATCCTCGGTGATCTGGTAGAGGATGCCCTCGCGCAGCATGTACGCACGGGAGTCGCCGATGTGGGCGAGCGCCGTGTGAGTGCCCGACCACAGCATCGCCGTGCAGGTCGTGCCCATGGACTGGAGAGCGGGCTCCTCCTCGACCCTTCGGGCGATCGCCCGGTTGGCCGCGAGGACGGCGCGTTCGAGGTTCTCCACCAGGGTGGCCTCGGGAACCTCGGCGTCGACGGATGCGAGGGACTGGATGGCGAGAGAGCTGGCGATCTCCCCCCCGACGTGACCGCCCATGCCGTCGGCAACCGCGAGCAGCCATGGGCCGGCGTATGCCGAGTCCTCGTTGTTCTCGCGGGCACGACCGACGTCCGATCCTGCGGCGTAGCTAATGGCAACTCTCATATGAATTCCGATGACGTTCTCGGCGGTGCGGTTCACTCAGCCGACTGCTGAGCTTCATCAACATAATCGACTGGCGCGGCTTACGCCTCATGGATCACATGTCGATTCGTTGCGGGTCACTCCTCCGCGAGACCGTGGCGGACGGCGTACAGAGCCGCCTGCGTACGATCTTGCAGGCCGAGCTTCATCAGGATGTTGGAAACGTGGGTCTTGATCGTCTTTTCGGACACGACCAGCGTCCGGGCGATCTCCCGGTTGGACCGTCCCCGCGCGATCTGCACGAGGACCTCGCCCTCGCGCTCGGTCAGGGTCAGCGTCCCCCTGTCGCCGGGGCCGGGCGCCAGCATCGCCTCCGCCGCCTCCGCGGCGAACAGCACGTGCCCGTCGTGAACGGCCCGGATCGCCTGTACGAGCGCCTGCGGATCGACGTCCTTGTAGAGATATCCGGCCGCGCCCGCACGCACGACCGGGAGCACCCGCGCCCGCTCGCCGGCGCTGGTGAGCACCAGCACCCGTGCCGCGAGGCCGCGCTCGCGGAGGTCCCGGAGCGCCGAAAGCCCGTCCACGCCCGGCATCTTCAGGTCGAGCAGGATCACGTCGGGCTCGAGCGACTGGGCCTGGGAGACCACCTCCGCTCCGTCGGCCGCCTCCCCGACGACCTCGATGTCCTCCTGCACACCGAGGAACGTGCGCAGGCCCTGCCGGACGACCGGGTGATCGTCCGTGATGAGCACCCGGATCACGCCGGCACCTCCAGCCGTACGACGGTGCCGGCGCTGGACGACTCGATCGTCAGCGCACCTCCCACCGAGGCCGCGCGCTCGCGCATGGACGCCAGCCCGAGCCCGTCGCGGGAACCCGCCCCGGCGGCGAATCCGGTGCCGTCGTCGCGGATCTCCAGCACGCCGGGCGTCAGGCGTGCGGTGACCTCGCGGGGCTCGCCGTGCCGCAGCGCGTTGTACAGCGCCTCCTGGGCGATCCGGAACACGACGGCCTCCGTCTCCGGCGGCAGCGCGATCTCCTCGCCCTCGAACCGCACACTCATCCGGCGCCCGCCTGCTCCCCAGACCCGGTCCAGCACCTGGACGTGCTTGCGCAGCGACTCGGCCAGCCCGTCCCCGGTCAGCTCGGCCGGGCGCAGCTCGAAGATCACTGAACGCAGCTCGGCGAAGGCCTCCCTGGCCAGCGTCTGCACGCGTTCGAGCTCGGGCGCCGGGTCGCGGGCGGCCAGTGCCGCGGCGGCGGTGAGCCGGAGCGAGAACAGCTTCTGCGCGACCGCGTCGTGCAGCTCCCGGGCCAGCCGGGCCCGTTCCTCGATCACGGTCAGCTCACGGTTGCGCTCGTACAGCCGGGCGTTGGCCAGCGCGATCGCCGCGTGGGCGGCGAACAGCGTGAGGAGTTCCTCGTCGGCGGCGGTGAAGCCGCCCCGCTCCCTGGTGCGCTTGTTGGCGAGGAACAGGATGCCGAGCGTCTCCTCGCCGTCCCGGATCGGCACGCCGAGGAAGTCCTTCAGCACGGGGTGCGCCGACGGCCACCCCTCGAACGCCGGAGCCTTCCGGACGTCGGCCAGCCGTTGCACCTTGTTCTCGCGCAGCATCAGCGCGAGCAGGCCGTGCTGGCGCGGCAGCGGGCCGATCGCCGCCCACTGCTCGTCACTGACGCCCTCCACCACGAACTCGGCGAACGAGCCCTCGTCGTCGGGCACACCGAGCGCGGCGTACCGGGCGTCGAGCAGCTGCGCGGCGGCGCGCACGATGACCTGGAAGACCTCGTGCACGGACAGGTGGCGGGTGACGGCGAGCACCGCCGCGCTGACCGCGTGCAGCGTCGCGTCCCGATCGGCTTCCACGGCTCGACGGTACCGCCGCGGCACGCCCCCCTCATCGGCGTGAGGTCCGGACCTTCTCGGCGGGAGGTCCTAGGGCGATGAGCCGAGGACCGACCGGGCCGGCGCCCGATGCCGCAGCCCCGGCGCGTTCCTAGGGTCGGATGCATGAAGGCACTGATCACCGGGGCTTCCCGCGGGCTCGGTCTCGCGCTGGCCCGCGCACTCGCCCAGGACGGCTGGGATCTCGTCCTCGACGCGCGGGGCGCGCCCGAGCTGGACAGGGCGGCCGCCGGACTCGGCGCGACGGCCATCGCCGGCGACATCGCCGATCCGGCGCACCGGGCCGCGCTCCTGGCCGCATCCGACGGCATCGACCTCCTCGTCAACAACGCCAGCACCCTGGGCGCCACGCCGCTGCCGGCGCTGGCCGGCTATCCGCTGGACGACCTGGAGCACGCCTTCCTGGTCAACACGCTCGGCCCGCTCGCTCTCGTCCAGGGCGCCCTGCCGGCACTGCGGGAACGCCGCGGCGCGATCATCAACATCAGCTCCGACGCGGCGCTGGAACCGTACGCGGGCTGGGGTGGGTACGGCGCGACCAAGGCCGCACTCGACCAGATCTCGAACGTGCTGGCCGCCGAGGAGCCCGCCGTGTCCGTGTGGTGGGTGGACCCGGGCGAGATGCGCACCCACATGCTGGCCGCGGCGGGAGAGGACGCGGCGGCGGCGCCCCGGCCCGAGGAGGTCGCCGTCCCGGCGCTGCTGAAACTGATCACCGAGCGGTCGCCCAGCGGCCGGTACACCGCGTCCGGCCTCACGGCATAACCGCCTCTCCCGCCCGATTCGTCCTGGCCGGAGCAGCCCTCCTGCCCCTGGCGCGGGCCTCGCCCGCACCGCCGTCATCACCATTGTCACGGCCCTGGCCGCCCACCGTGTGAAGGATCCCCATGCTCGACTTCGCTCTCCCCTCCGGCCTGGAGGCCCACGAACCGCCCGAGAAGCGCGACGGCGTCCGGCTCCTCGCCGCCACCGCCGACGGCGTGACGCACCATCGGTTCACGGCCCTGCCGGATCTGCTGCGCCCCGGCGACCTGCTCGTGGTGAACACCTCGGCGACCCTGCCCGCCGCCGTCCGGCTCGACCGGCTGGCCCTGCACTTCTCCGGCCCGCTGCCGCCTGCCTCCCGCGACCCGGCGGACGGGTCCTGGCTGGTCGAGCTGCGGCTGCGCACCGGCGAGGCGACGGTGCCGTACACCGGCGGACGGCCCGGCGAGTGGTTCCCGCTTCCCGGCGGGGCGACGCTCACCCTCCTCGCCCGTCACACGCCCAGGCTGTGGCGTGCCCGGCTCGACACCGACGTCGTGCCGTACCTGCGGCGGCACGGCGTGCCGATCCGGTACGGCTATGTCCGGCGCGACTGGCCGCTCTCCGCGTACCAGACCGTGTTCGGGGTGCCGGATCCGGCGGGACCCGGCCCTGAGAGCGGCAGCGCGGAGATGCCCAGCGCCGGACGCCCGTTCACGGCCGAGCTGGTCACCCGGCTCGTGACACACGGCGTGCTGATGGCGCCGCTCACCCTGCACACCGGTGTCGCCTCGCCGGAGAAGGACGAGCCGCCCTACGCCGAACAGTACGACGTGCCGGCCGCGACGGCTGCCCTGGTGAACCACGTGCGCTGGGAGAACGGCCGGGTCATCGCCATCGGCACGACCGTCGTCCGCGCCCTGGAGACCGCGGTCGCCGAGGACGGGTTCGTCCGGGCTTCGCGCGGCTGGACCTCGCACGTCGTCACGCCGTCGGAGGGGGTGCGAGTGGTGGACGGACTGCTCACCGGCCTGCACGAGCCCCGCTCGTCGCATCTGCGGATGCTGACCGCGGTGGCGGGCACCGAGCTGCTCGAACGCGTCTACGCCGAGGCGCTGGAGCACGCCTACACATGGCATGAGTTCGGCGACCTGAACCTCCTGATCCGGTGAATCTCCGCCACCGGTCTTCATACCTCCGTATGCTCGGAGTATGAGCGTCAAAGAACGCATCACCGTCACGATCGATTCCGAGATCGCCGCGCAGATCAAAGAACTCGCCGGCCACGGCTCGACGTCGTCGGTGGTGGAGAAGGCACTGCGCGAAATGCTGACTCGCCACCGGAACGCACGCGCTCGTCTCGAGGAGATGCTCGCGGCTCACGAACACCGGGACCCCGAAGGGTTCGCCAGGTCCCGAGCGCGTGTCCGCCGGCAGCTGGGCCTGCCGGAGGAAGCGAAGTGACCGGTGGCCACGTCCTCGACCCCTCGGCCATCGGCGACTTCGGGCGCGGCGACCTCGACGCCGTTCAGGCGGTGTACGAGCTTGACATGGCCGGGCAGGCGATCATCGTCCCGATGACGGCCATGGTCGAGGCCCTCACCCATCTCCAGACGCCGGAGGAGGTGGATCGGGCGCTGTTCCTGCTTGATCTCGGCGTCGTCGTCACTGACGATCTGACCCGCGACAACGCGGAGTCCGTCGCCACCATCCACCTGACGGCCAGGGCCGAGACGAGCCTCGGCATGGCCCACGCGGCGCTGGCCGCGCGGGCGCGGACCGCGAAGGTGGTCTCCCGCGTTCCCGAACGCTGGGCGGCCGCGCATCCCGAGATCGGAATCCGCGGGCTGACAGGCCCTTGATCATCCTTCGACGCGACGGCGGCACCGCGTACCGCGACCACGGGTGATCGGCAGGCCACCTCCAGGCGAACCCGGGTGTCCGGATAGTGGACCACTGAGCGAGACGCGATCGATGCGAAGTACCGTGGTGAGCAGCATGGATGCCAAAACGCGCACGCTGTTGATCACACTCACCGGCCGCGACCGCCCCGGAGTCACGTCGCGCCTGTTCGGCACACTCGCCACCTTCCCCGTGACCGTCGCCGACGTCGAGCAGGTCGTGATCCGCGGCCGCCTCGTCCTCGGCGTGCTCGTCTCGTACGGCTCCGGCACCGACATCGGACAGGTGTTCGCCGCGGCCGAGAAGCTCGCCGCCGATCTCGGCATGGAGATCGAGCTGGCCACCGGTACCGGCAACGGTTTCCCGAGGCGTCGCGGACGCCTGCACGTCACCATCCTCGCCAGTCCGCTGAAGCCCGCCGCCCTGGCCGGGATCGCGGGCCGCGTCGCGGCGCACGGCGCCAACATCGACCGCATCGAGCGACTGGCCCACCATCCGGTGACCTGCATAGAGATGGACGTCTCCGGCGCCGACCCCGACGGACTGCGCGCCGCGCTCGCCGCAGAGGCCGCCGAGCAGCAGGTCGACGTCGCGGTCCAGCGCGGCGGCCTGGCCCGGCGGGCCAAGCGCCTCATCGTCATGGACGTCGACTCGACCCTGATCCAGGGCGAGGTGATCGAGCTGCTCGCCGCGCATGCCGGGCGGGCCGAGCAGGTCGCCGAGATCACCGAGGCCGCGATGCGCGGCGAGCTCGACTTCGAGGGCGCCCTGCGGGAGCGGGTCGCGATGCTCGAGGGCCTCGACGAGAGCGTCCTGGGCGCGGTCCGCGACCGCATCGAGTTCTCCCCGGGCGTACGGACGCTCGTCCGCACACTCAAGCGCCTCGATTACAAGTTCGCGATCGTCAGTGGCGGATTCACGCAGATCACCGACGCGCTCGCCGCCGACCTCGGCATCGACTATGCCGCCGCCAACGTGCTGGACATCGAGGGGGGCCGGCTGACGGGGCGGCTCGTCGGGCCGATCATCGACCGGCCCGGCAAGGCCGCCGCGCTCAAGCGGTTCGCGGCGGACGCGGGGGTGCCGGTCAGCCAGACGGTGGCGATCGGCGACGGGGCCAACGATCTGGACATGCTCGCGGCGGCCGGGCTGGGCATCGCGTACAACGCCAAGCCGGTGGTGCGGAAGGCGGCCGACACCGCTCTCAACGTGCCCTACATGGACTCCATCGCCTTCCTGCTCGGCATCTCCCGCGAGGAGATCGACGCCGCCGACGCCGAGGACGCCGACTTCGACCACGAGGCGGGCTAGGCCCGGCGCCACGGCACCGGGGCCCGGCGGGCCCGGGGCCGTCGGTCGGAGATCAGCCTCGCGGAGTCCAGAGGGAGACGAGGCGGCCCGCGCCGGGCCACAGACCGGACCAGTCGCCGTCGAACTCGATGACCGCGGTCGCCGAGGTCGGGAAGCCGTCGTCCGGTGCGCCGGTAAGGCCCAGCACGAGCTGGTGCATCGATGGGTTGTGCCCGACCAGCAGGACGGTCGCCGCGCCGCCGGGCTGTTCCCGCAGCAGATCGAGGAGCTCGTCCACGTCGTTGTCGTACACCCGCGACTCGAAGTCGGCCGGGGCGTCCAGGGAGAGCTCCTCGAGGGTCTGCCGGGTGCGCAGCGCGGTCGAGCAGACGACCCTGTCCGGGACGAGGTCCGCGGCGCGCAGCTCGTCGCCCGCGGCCTTGGCGTCGCGCCTGCCGCGATCGGCCAGCGGACGGTCGATGTCGGGCGTGCCGAGCGGCGAGGCCGCCTTGGAGTGCCGCAGCGCGATGAGCGTGGGCATCAGCGCGGCGAGAAGATAACGGCGATCGCCATGATCACCAATACGATCGCGACCATCACGAGAACGAGCTTCGCGAAACCCTTGGCGCCCGACGGCGGGGGATTGTGCATGCCACCAGTCTGCCGCGAGATCGCCGCGCTCCGTCCACCGGGTGAGCCGCGCGGAGACCTCGAGAGGGCCGGGCGGCATGGCCGCCCGGCCCTCACCGTGAATTCCGCCTCAGGAGGCGTTGGCCGGCTCGGCCTTCTCGTCCGACTCGTCGTCCTTCGCGTCGTCCGGCGACAGGCCGCTCTCGACGGCCGGTTCGCTCTCGCCGCCGATGGAGGAGGCCCGCCGCTTGGAGATCACGATGGCGCCGACGATCACACCGACCGCGATCACCGACACGATGATCCGCAGGGTGGCGTTGGCGGCGTACGTCACGACGGCCTGCGCGATCAGCAGCGACACGAGGTTCATGACCTTGATCAGCGGGTTGATCGCCGGGCCCGCGGTGTCCTTGAACGGGTCACCGACCGTGTCACCGATGATCGTCGCCGCGTGCGCCTCGGAGCCCTTGCCTCCGAGCTGGCCCTCTTCGACCAGCTTCTTGGCGTTGTCCCACGCGCCGCCGGAGTTGGACAGGAAGACCGCCATCAGCGCACCCGCCGCGATCGCGCCTGCGAGGAAGGCGCCGAGCGGCGCGTACCCGAGCGCGAAGCCCACGGCGATCGGCGTCAGGATCGCGAGGAGGCCCGGCGTGGCGAGCTCTCGCTGCGCGTCGGCCGTGCAGATCTCGACCACCCGGCCGTAGTCGGGCTTCTCGGTGTAGTCCATGATTCCGGGCCTGGTCCGGAACTGCTCGCGGACCTCCATCACGACGCGCCCGGCCGCGCGGCTGACCGCCATGATCGCCAAGCCGGAGAACAGGAACACCACCGACGCGCCGATGATGAGCCCGATCAGCACGTTCGGGTTGTCGACCCCCAGGTTGAAGGTCTGGAAGGCCGGCCCGAGCGCCTTCTTCACGCTGCCGCTCGCGTGGCTCAGCTCGCCCACGACGGTCGTGCGGAACGACCCGAACAGCGCGGTCGCCGCGAGCACGGCGGTCGCGATGGCGATGCCCTTGGTGATCGCCTTGGTGGTGTTGCCGACCGCGTCGAGGCTCTCCAGCACGCTCGCGGCCTCGCCCTCGACGTCGCCGGACATCTCCGCGATGCCCTGCGCGTTGTCGGAGACCGGCCCGAAGGTGTCCATCGACACGATCACGCCGACCGTCGTGAGCAGGCCCGTACCGGCCAGCGCGACCGCGAACAGCGCCATGGTCGTGTTGCTGAAGCCGAGCAGGAACGCGCCGTACACGGCTCCGGCGATCACCAGCGCGGTGTAGACCGCCGACTCGAGGCCGAGCGAGACGCCGGCCAGGATGACCGTCGCCGGACCCGTGCGGGCGGCCTGCGTCACGTCCTTGACCGGGCGGCGATTCGTCTCGGTGAAGTAGCCCGTGAGCAGCTGGATCGCGCTGGCCAGCACGATGCCGACGAGGACGGCTCCGAGCGCCACCCAGCGCGGGTCGACGTTCGCCAGGTGTGAGTCGTGGGTGATGGAGGCATCCGCGCCGTGCAGCTTGGCGAAGGAGTCGGGCAGGTACAGGAAGGTGGCCACGGCCACCGCGATCGCGGAGATGATCGCCGAGATGAAGAAGCCCCGGTTGATCGCGGTCATGCCCGACCGGTCCTTGGCGCGCGGCGCGACGGCGAAGATGCCGATCACCGCGGTGATCACACCGATCATCGGCACGAGCAGCGGGTAGACCAGGCCCTCGGTGCCAAACGCCACCCGGCCGAGGATCAGGCTCGCGACCAGCGTGACCGCGTAGGACTCGAAAAGGTCGGCGGCCATGCCGGCGCAGTCGCCGACGTTGTCGCCCACGTTGTCGGCGATGGTCGCCGCGTTGCGCGGGTCGTCCTCGGGGATACCCTGCTCGACCTTGCCGACCAGGTCGGCGCCCACGTCGGCTGCCTTCGTGAAGATGCCGCCGCCGACTCGCATGAACATGGCGAGCAGAGCGGCACCGAAGCCGAAGCCCTCCAGCACGCCGGGCGCGTGCCCCTTGTAGGCGAACACCACGACCGCCGCGCCGAACAGGCCCAGTCCAACGGTGAACATGCCGGCGACGCCGCCGGTACGGAACGCGATCCGCATCGCGATCTTCTCGCCGCTCTCCCGTGCCGCGGCTGCCACGCGGACGTTGCCGCGCACCGCCAGCCACATTCCGGTGAAGCCGGTGATGCCGGAGAACAGCGCGCCGATGACGAAGAAGACCGATCTTCCGATCTTCACCCCCGTCGACTCCGCGGGAAGCAGGAGCAACAGGAAGGGGATCAGGACGACAAAGATGCCCACCGTGCGGAACTGGCGTTTGAGGTACGCCATCGCGCCCTCTTGCACCGCTCGCGCGATTTCCTGCATCTTCTCGGTGCCCTGACCCGCTGCGAGTACTTCGCGGACCAGAACACCGGCTACGGCCAGCGCCAACAGAGCGATCACACCGACAACGACCACAAGGCTCAGGTCGCTGCCGCCGAGATTCACTTCCGAGCTGGCCTGGGCGGGCAGGGAAAGCCCAGACATGCATCCTCCTCGACAGGGCGTTCGATCCGGTCGCCTACCGGGGGCGACCGGCCACCACCACGCGTCAGGCGGGGCAATGGTGCCGGGAGTCTACGCATGCGTAGCCGGAATTAGAAGCCTGCTCGGTAGCTTAACGATAACGGAATCGAGATGTGACGCCCGCTGTACTTGGCCTTAATCTGAAAGTGCTAGTTAAAAACGTCTTTGCAGGTCAACGCCCCCTGAGGGATAAACATCGCATTTAATCGCAAAACATGGCATTTAACGCTTAATGGACTACGGACCGACTGAAATCTAATTTTACGCGGTCCGAAAACAAGAGTGCGGCCGGCCGGGCCGATCAGCGGGTCCAGACCGCACAGGGCCCCTCCGATCGCGTGATCCGCGATCGGAGGGGCCCTGTGGTGGCGAATCAGTCCTTCTTGGCCGGCCAGCTCATCGTGATCTCGACTCCCGAGGGCGTCGAGGAGATGTCGACGTCGTCGGCGAGCCCGGCGATGACGGCGAACCCCAGGTTGAGGTCGCCGTTCAGCTCGGCCAGCTCCGCCAGCTCGCCCCGCGCCGTACCCGCCGGGTCGTCGTTGGGCACGCGGTCGGACACCACGACCTGGAACCGGTCCGCGCCGTCGCGCAACGCCACTCGGACCGGCTCTGCCGGGCATTGCTGTTGATGGGCCTCCACCGCACGCGAGCAGGCTTCGCCGACCGCCAGCCGTACCTCGTCGAGCAGCGTCTCCTCGACCCCGCCCCGCCGGGCGACAGCGGTCGCGACGAGCCGGGCGGTGCGGACATGGACGGGCAGGGGGCTGAAGGTGAGCTCGACGGTGGCTATCTCGGGCGCCATCCCGGCCCTACTTCTGCTTCTTGCGGTGCTCTCGCGCGTCGTCGACCGAGTCGAAGATGCCGAAAACCTTGGTCAGCCCGGTGATCCGGAAAATCTTGAGAATGCGCTCCTGCGTACAGACCAGCTCCAGTGAGCCATCGTGCGCCCGCACCCGCTTCAGCCCGCCGACGAGCACACCAAGACCGGTCGAGTCGAGGAATTCCACCTTCTCCATGTCGACGAGCAGGTGGTACTTGCCCTTGTTGACCAGATCGATGAGCTTCTCGCGGAGCTTCGGCGCAGTGTAGACGTCGATCTCTCCCTCCACATTGATGACGGTGAGGTCATCGTCCGTGGTGTAGTCGTTAACCTTCAGATCCACAGATCCTCCTGCGCCGTGCCGCGTATGGAAGTCGGGGCCATGGACCCCGCCGTGATTCAACCACGCTCCGCCACCGTGTCTACACGAAATCGGCACACAGGGCGACTGGCCCCAGGTGCCGTGCGACCCGCGCGTGCCGGGGGGCACCACCGATGGCGGTTAAAGCGTTGTGCCCAGGATGCCAGACTGGAAACCTCCGCACGGCGAACCGTCCCATGTGAAGGAGTGACCCAGGCCATAGACACGGACTCCGGCTCCCGTCCCGACGGCACCCCGCCACCTGCTTGGTCGCGGGGCCGCACGGGCGCGGCTCTGCGTCGCCTCCTGGACGAGCCGCGCAACCGCGACCGCATCACCCACGTCGAGGATGTCCCGGCACGCCAGGGAAGATTCGCCGACTGGCCGTCGTGGGCGCCCCGGCTGCTCGTCGACCGGCTGCGCCTGACCGGGATCGACCGGCCGTGGGAGCACCAGGCCCACGCAGCCGAGCTCGCCCACGCGGGCACGTCCGTGATCATCGCTACCGGCACGGCCTCGGGGAAGTCGCTGGCGTACCTCATGCCCGCCCTCGACGCGGTCTTCGACGGCGGCTCCGTGCTCTACCTGGCGCCGACCAAGGCGCTCGCCGCCGACCAGCTGCGCTCCCTGCGGGGCCTCAAGCTCGCCCAGCTGCGCGCGGCGACCTTCGACGGCGACACTCCGGTCGAAGAACGCACATGGGTGCGGCAGTACGCCAACTACGTGCTGACCAACCCCGACATGCTGCACCGCACCATGCTGCCGGGACACGCGCGCTGGGCGCCGTACTTCCGGCGCCTCCGTTACGTCATCGTCGACGAGGCGCACGGCTACCGCGGGGTCTTCGGCTCCCATGTCGCGCACGTACTCCGCAGGCTGCGCCGTGTCTGCGCCCGGTACGGCTCCACCCCCGTCTTCATCCTGGCCTCGGCGACCGCGTCGGAGCCCGGAGCGACGGCCTCCCGGCTGACCGGGGTGAACGTCGCGGAGGTCTGCGACGACGCCTCCCCGCGCGGCGCGACCTCTTTCGCCCTGTGGGAGCCACCGCTGACCGAGCTGCGCGGCGAGCACGGCGCGCCGGTACGCCGCACGGCCACCGCCGAGGCCGCCGACCTGCTCGCCGACCTGGTCGTCGAGGACGTGCAGACCCTGGCCTTCGTACGCTCGCGCCGCGGCGCGGAGTCGGTGTCGCTCGGGGCCAAACGGGCCCTGGCCGAGATCTCACCGGAGCTGCCCGCCCAGGTGGCGGCCTACCGGGCGGGATACCTGCCCGAGGAACGGCGCGCCCTGGAGAAGGCACTGCGCTCACGGTCGCTGGTCGGGCTGGCCTCGACCAACGCCCTCGAGCTGGGCGTGGACGTCTCCGGGCTGGACTCCGTGATCGTCTGCGGCTGGCCGGGCACCCGGGCCTCACTGTGGCAGCAGGCCGGCCGCGCGGGCCGGGCCGGGCAGGACGCCCTGGCCGTGCTGATCGCCCGCGACGACCCGCTCGACACCTATCTCGTCCACCACCCGTCGGCGATCTTCGGAACACCGGTCGAGGCGACCGTCCTCGACCCGGACAACCCCTACGTCCTCGCGCCGCACCTGTGCGCGGCGGCGGCGGAGCTGCCGCTCACGGAGAAGGACCTCATGCTGTTCGGCCCGTCGTCGGCGGATGTCCTACCCGACCTGGTGCGCCGGGGGATGCTGCGGCACCGGCCGGCCGGGTGGTACTGGACCAAGCGCCAGCGGGCCTGCGACCTCGCCGACATCCGCGGCGCCGGCGGACCCCCCGTACAGGTCGTCGAGGCCGCGACCGGGCGGCTGCTGGGCACCGTCGACGAGCCGTCCGCGCACACCACCGTCCACGCCGGCGCCGTATACCTGCACCAGGGCGAGTCGTACGTCGTGCAGACCCTGGACCTCGACGACTCGGTGGCGCTCGTGGAGGCCGCCGACCCGGACTACACCACCACGGCCCGCGACGTCACCGACATCTCGATCCTGGAGACGCTCCGCTCGGTGTCGTGGGGCGAGGCCACACTGTGCTTCGGGACGGTCGAGGTGACCCGCCAGGTCATGTCGTACCAGATGCGACGCCTCGCGAGCGGGCAGGTGCTCGGCGAACGACCCCTGGAGCTGCCTCCGCGGACCCTGCGCACGCGTGCCGTCTGGTGGACGCTGCCCGAAGAGACGCTGCGGGTGCTGGGCGACGCCGACGTGGGCGGCTCCGCGCACGCGGCCGAGCATGCCTCGATCGGCCTGCTACCGCTGTTCGCCACCTGCGATCGCTGGGACATCGGCGGCGTGTCGACCGCGGCGCACCCGGACACGGGGCGGATGACGGTCTTCGTGTACGACGGCCATGAGGGCGGCGCCGGCTTCGCCGAGCGGGGCTTCGAGCGCGCCGCCCAGTGGCTGGGTTCGACCCGCGAGGTCATCGCAGCCTGCGAGTGCGAACACGGCTGCCCCTCATGCATTCAGTCGCCCAAATGCGGCAACGGCAACGAGCCGCTGGACAAGCGGGGTGCGCTCGACCTCCTCGACGCCCTGTTGAAACAGGCCCCTTCCGCCTGATCCGCGTGAGGAGCACCACGAGTCGCTGACGACGCTGGAGATGGAGAAGCAGCGGCTACAGCGAGAACCGGACCGGGCGACGGCGCGAACTCAGGTCAAGGACGGAACCCGGATCAGCTGCGGCGGCGACGGCGGCCCTGGTAGGTACGGCGATGTGACGTGCGGCCACCCTGCTCGCCGGTCGTCTCCCCGGCGGTCGTCTCCCCGGCGGTCGTCTCCCCGGCGGTCGGCGCGCTCGCGTCGGCCTCCGCGACGGTCGCGGCTCGCCGGGTCTTCTTCCGGGTGGCCGCCTTGCCGCTACGCGCGTTACGGGCGCCCTCGGTGACGAGCCGCTGACGACGCGACCACATGCCCAGGTGCGCCGACAGCAGCAGGAGGACCAGCGCGACGGCGAGGCTCTGCCCCCACTTGATGGGGATCGTCTCCGCGACGTTGCGCGCCAGCGGCCTCGCGGGCGGAGACGCGACCTGCGGGTCGGGGGTGGGGTACTGCAAGGCCGGGTCCGAACCGTCGGGCGCCACGGACGGCAGGCTGAACGGCGAGCTGCCGTTGAACGGCTTCAGTGTGTAGCTGTTTCCGCCGTTGCCGCCGACTCCGCTGGGGAACGTGCCCGCAGCGGCCGGGGTGTGGATGCCGCCGATGCCCGGGACCGGGGTCCTGCCCTTTGTGCTGAGGGGCGTCGGCTTCGCGGAGCTCGGCTGCTCCTTCACCGAGAAGCCGCTGGTGTCGTAGGTGCAGCCGGTGGCATTGCCGATGACGGCCAGCGTGAAGTAGCCGGGCTGCGAGACGGTTATCTGATCCCCGATGTCGCCGTTGAACGTACTTTTACCGACCTGCTGGTTGAGACCGGGACCGGAGACCTGCAGGTGCGCCTGCAGGAGCATGTTGTGGACCGTGGCCTTCACGGCAACGCTCGACCCCGCCGCGACCGGGCCGCTCGGAGGCGTTATCGAGGCACTGCCGAACCCGACGCAGCCGGCGGCATGCGCGGTCGTGCTCCCGCCGACGGCGATGGCGGTCGCGGCCAGCGGAGTCATGAGAGCGACTACGGCGGCTTTGCGAACCCTGGTCACGACGCCGTCCCTTCGTCGAGAATCTTCCGTCGTCGCCGGCCAGAGGAAGGCCGGGACCGACGCGGATCCCTCTACCGCGGCCGAATGGTGCGGGAGGCATCGCACCGGCCGCCCGAGTGACACCTGAGGTTGCGTGGACTCTGGTAGCCGGTTGTTCGCAGCACCCTATCGGACTGTACCTCCAATAGCGTCACGGACTCATACCAATGCAACGATCGCCACCGAAGCGGGTGACGCCGCCGGGCGGGCGGTCTCACGGCTCCGGCGTGCTTTCCGGTCCCGCCCGCGCACGCGCGGTCGCCGCGAGCCGCCCCAGCGGCAGAACGGTCCGCACGCCAGAGATGACGACGACGTCCGAGACACGGCCGCGGAGCACGCACCGGCGCAGCAGGCCGCCGGAGTCGCGCGCGATCACGGCGGCCAGCCGGCATGCCTCCCCCGGCCCGTCGGCGCCGTGGGCGGCTGCGGCGAGGGCGGCAAGGTCGG
>JAOPYL010000147.1 GCA_025964625.1 Actinoallomurus sp.
GCCGCGCCCCGCGGCCGCGGTCGCCGCCGCCGTGCCCGCGCACACCGGGGTGACCGCACCCGTCCGGCCCACGGCCACGCCGCGGTGGTACCGGCTGAAGCTCCAGGAGCAGTACCAGTCGACGAACTACTACTGCGTGCCCGCCTCGAGCTCGATGAGCCTTTCCACCTTCGGGGTGAAGGTCGACCAGGCAACGCTGGCCAAGAAGATGAAGACGACGACGAAGGGCACCGGCATCGGCAGCGCGGCCAGCGTGATCGACGGTTACATCCATCCGCGCCGCTACGACGACAAGGTCGTCGGCGACGTGGCCGACCACCCGGCCGTCCTGATGGACCGGGTGGCGTACGACATCGGCTCGCTGCGGCGCGCGCCGGTCATCCAGGTCTGGATGGAGAAGCTGCCCTGGAACAAGGGCAAGGTCGTGGGCCGGTCCATCGGGCACGCGATCATCGCGTACGGCTACGACAGGTCGACGGGCACCATCACCGTCTTCGACCCGTGGCGGCCGACCGGCGGCACCCACACGCTCGCGGCCTCGGCACTGGCCCGCACTCTGCAGGCCGGCGCCGGTATGCACTACATCTCCCGGCTCTGACACCGAATCCGGGCCGCGGCGGGAACACGGTGGATCACGTACTCGTTGAACCGTTCAGCAAAGTTGAGCCCTACTGACTCAAGTCAGTTGACAGCTCGCACGGGCTGCGGCAATCTTGCGTCTGCTGGACTCAGCTTCAGCTTCATCGACTACAAGATCACCAGTCGGAGGAATCAACTCATGGCACGAGCGGTCGGTATCGACCTTGGGACGACCAACTCGGTCGTCGCGATCCTGGAGGGTGGCGAGCCCACCGTCATCGCCAACGCGGAGGGGTCGAGGACCACGCCGTCCGTCGTCGCCTTCGCCAAGAACGGCGAGGTTCTCGTAGGCGAGGTCGCCAAGAGGCAGGCGGTTACCAACGTCGACCGCACCATCCGGTCGGTCAAGCGCGAGATGGGCACCGACTGGAAGACCAAGGTCGACGACAAGGACTTCACGCCTCAGCAGATCAGCGCCTTCGTGCTGCAGAAGCTCAAGCGCGACGCTGAGGCCTACCTCGGCGAGAAGATCACGGACGCGGTCATCACCGTCCCGGCGTACTTCTCGGACCACCAGCGCCAGGCCACCAAGGAGGCCGGCCAGATCGCGGGCCTCAACGTCCTGCGGATCATCAACGAGCCGACCGCGGCGGCGCTCGCCTACCACCTGGAGAAGGAGGGCGAGGCGACGATCCTCGTCTTCGACCTCGGTGGCGGCACCTTCGACGTCTCCCTCCTCGAGGTCGGTGACGGCGTCGTGGAGGTCAAGGCGACCAACGGCAACAACCACCTCGGCGGCGACGACTGGGACCAGAAGGTCGTCGACTGGCTGGTGACCAAGTTCAAGAACGCACACGGCGTCGACCTGTCCAAGGACAAGATGGCGCTGCAGCGGCTGCGTGAGGCCGCTGAGAAGGCCAAGATCGAGCTCTCCAGCTCCTCGGAGACCAGCATCAACCTGCCGTACATCACGGCGTCCTCCGAGGGCCCGCTCCACCTGGACGAGAAGCTCACCCGGGCCGAGTTCCAGAAGATGACGTCCGACCTGCTCGACCGCTGCAAGGCGCCGTTCCAGCAGGTCATCAAGGACGCCGGCATCAACGTGAACGACATCCACCATGTCGTCCTCGTCGGCGGCTCGACCCGCATGCCCGCCGTCGCCGGCCTGGTCAAGGAGCTGACCGGCGGCAAGGAGGCCAACAAGGGCGTCAACCCGGACGAGGTCGTCGCGGTCGGCGCGTCCCTGCAGGCCGGCGTGCTCAAGGGCGAGGTCAAGGACGTCCTGCTGCTCGACGTGACCCCGCTCAGCCTGGGCATCGAGACCAAGGGCGGCATTTTCACCAAGATCATCGAGCGGAACACCACGATCCCGACCAAGCGGTCCGAGGTGTTCACCACCGCCGACGACAACCAGCCGTCCGTGGAGATCCAGGTCTACCAGGGCGAGCGCGAGATCGCCTCGTACAACAAGAAGCTCGGCACCTTCCAGCTGACGGGCCTTCCGCCGGCGCCGCGCGGCGTGCCGCAGATCGAGGTCACCTTCGACATCGACGCGAACGGCATCGTGAACGTCGGCGCCAAGGACCTCGGCACCGGCAAGGAGCAGTCGATGGTCATCACGGGCGGCTCGGCGCTGCCCAAGGACGACATCGACAAGATGATGCGCGAGGCCGAGCAGTACGCCGAGGAGGACCACAAGCGTCGCGAGGAGACCGAGACCCGCAACAACGCCGACACCCTCGCCTACTCCACCGAGAAGTTCCTCGGCGAGAATGACGAGAAGATCCCTGCCGAGGTGAAGACCGAGGTGCAGGCGGCGCTGGACGAGGTCAAGAAGGCCCTCGAGGGCACTGACGTCGACGCGATCCGCACGAGCTCGGAGAAGCTCGCCCAGGTGAGCCAGAAGATGGGCGCCGCGATGTACGCCCAGAACCAGCCCGGTGCCGAGGGCCAGCCCGCCGGTGCCGAGGAAGGCGCCGCGGCTCAGGAGGACGAGGTCGTCGACGCCGAGATCGTGGACGACGAGAAGGACAAGCGCGAAGGCGGTGCGGCGTGACCTGCGCACGCCGTGACCAGCCACAAGGCGAGGAGGAGGCGTGACCGGGCGTCGTGACGACGCCGAGGAGCGCGAGGGCCCGGTGATCCGCGACAAGCGGCGCATCGATCCCACGACAGGCAAGGTCCGGGAGCCGGCGACGCCGGCTCCCGGGGCCCCTGCCCCGAGCGCGCCCTCGGCCACGGACAGTGAAGAGATCACGGACCTCACGAAGCAGCTGAGCGAGCGCACGGCCGACCTGCAGCGGCTTCAGGCGGAATACTCCAACTACCGCAAGCGGGTCGACCGGGACCGGGTCGCCGTTCGCGAGCAGGCGCTCGCGAACGTCCTGTCCGAGCTGCTGCCCGTGCTGGACGACATCGGGCGGGCCCGGGACCACGACGAGCTCAACGGCGGGTTCAAGCAGGTCGCGGAGGCCCTCGAAGGCACGGTCAGCAAGCTCGGCCTGCAGCGCTTCGGCGCGCCGGGCGAGCCCTTCGACCCGAACGTCCATGAGGCCCTCATGCACTCCTACTCGGCGGAGGTCTCAGAACCGACGGCCGTGCAGATCCTGCAGCCGGGCTACGGCATCGGCGAGCGGATCCTGCGGCCGGCCCGGGTTGCCGTCGCCGAGCCGTCCGGCGACACAGAGGGGGAGGCCGAGACACCGGCCGAAGCCGAGACACAGGCCGAGACACAGGCCGAGGCCGAGCCCGACGTCCAGGCAACCGACGAGGACTGAGACGAAGCGCGACAACGAAAGAGGTAAGGGACGCCGGTGAGCACCAAGGACTTTCTGGAGAAGGACTATTACAAGGTCCTCGGTGTTCCGAAGACCGCCACCCAGGACGAGATCAAGAAGTCCTACCGGAAGCTGGCCCGGCAGTTTCACCCGGACGCCAACAGGGGCGACGCCGAGGCCGAGGAGAAGTTCAAGGGGATCTCCGAGGCCTACGACGTCCTGTCGGACGAGAAGCGGCGCAAGGAGTACGACGAGGCCCGCAGCCTGTTCGGCGGCCCACGGCCGGGCGGCGGGCAGGGCGGCTTCGGCTTCGACCTGGGTGACCTGTTCGGCAATACCGGCACGGGCGCTGGCACGAGCGGGACGGGCGAGCGCATCGGCGACCTGTTCGGTGGCCTGTTCGGCCGCCGGGGGCAGACGACGCAGCGGCCACGCCGCGGCGCCGACGTCGAGTCCGAGGTCACGCTGACCTTCGGCGAGGCCATCGACGGCAAGACGGTGCCGCTGCGGCTGACCAGCGAGGCGGCGTGTCCCACCTGCCGGGGCACCGGAGCCAGGACCGGCACGGTGCCCCGGGTCTGCCCGAGCTGTGAGGGCACCGGTCAGGAGAGCCGCAACGCCGGCGGGTTCGCCCTGTCCGAGCCGTGCCGCGAATGCCATGGCCGGGGCCTCGTCGTCGACGATCCCTGCACCACCTGCTACGGCAGCGGCCGGGCACAGAGCACCCGCACGATCCAGGCGCGTATCCCGGCCGGCGTCGGCGACGGTCAGCGGATCCGGTTGAAGGGCAAGGGGGCGCCCGGTGAGAGCGGCGGCCCCAGCGGCAACCTGTACGTCGTCGTGCACGTCAAGCCGCACAAGGTGTTCGGCCGCTCCGGCGACAACCTGACGATCACGGTTCCGGTCACCTTCCCGGAGGCGACGCTCGGCTCCGAGATCAAGGTGCCGGTGCACAACGGCCAGCCGGTGACGCTGCGTATCCCGGCCGGCACGCCCAACGGGCGCACGTTCCGGGTCCGCGGCCGCGGCGCGGCCCGGCGCGACGGCACCAGGGGCGATCTGCTCGCGACCGTCGACGTCCGGGTGCCGCAGCGGATCGACGACAGCATGCGCGAGGCGCTGGAAAAGATCAGCGCGACTCACAGTGGCGATGAACTGCGCAGCGACCTGCTGCGGATGGCGAGAGAGGAGTGATCGTCATGGATCCGTTCGGCGACGACAGTCCGGTCTACGTCATCTCGGTGGCGGCGGAGCTGTCCGGCCTGCACCCGCAGACGCTCCGCACGTACGACCGGATGGGCCTGGTCTCGCCCGGGCGCGCGTCCGGGCGCGGTCGCCGCTACTCCATGCGCGACATCGTGCTGCTGCGGGAGATCCAGCGGCTTTCCCAGGACGAGGGCATCAACCTCGCCGGCATCAGGCAGATCCTCGACCTCCAGCGCGAGGCGGGGGCCCTCAGCGCCGAGGTCGTACGGCTCCGGGGGCTCGTCGAGGACCTGGGCAACGAGCTGGAGTCCACGCGAGCCGTGGCCGCCCGGCTCGCCCGGCTGAAGAACACCCCCGAGTCGCCGGGCGGCGCCGAACTCGTGCCGATCCGGCAGACCAGCGTGGTGGTGTGGCGATCACGGGGGGACGAATAGTGGACTACAGGCTGACCCAGAAGAGCCAGGAGGCACTCTCGATCGCGGTCCGGCGGGCCGCGACCGAGGGACATCCCCAGGTCGAGCCGGCGCACCTGCTCGTCGCGCTCCTCGGCCAGGGAGACGGCACCGCGGTGCCACTCCTGGAGGCGGTGGGCGCGGACCCGCAGGCCATGCGCCGCCGTGCGGAGGAGCAGATCGCCGCGCTGCCGAAGGCCGCGGGCGCCACCGTCGGCGCGCCACAGACCTCCCGGCAGCTGCTGGTCGTGCTCAACACCGCGGCCAACCGGGCCAAGCAGCTCGAGGACGACTACGTCTCGACCGAGCACCTGCTGGTCGGCCTGGCCACCGACGGCGGCCCGGTCGCGACGCTGCTGCGCGACAACGGCGCCGGCCCGGACGCCCTCCTCGACGCCTTCGAGAAGGTCCGCGGCCACGCCCGGGTGACCAGCGAGAACCCCGAAGAGACCTACCAGGCGCTGGAGAAGTACGGCGTCGACCTCACCGCGCAGGCCCGTGACGGCAAGCTCGACCCCGTGATCGGCCGCGACACCGAGATCCGCCGCGTCGTCCAGGTGCTGTCCCGCCGTACGAAGAACAACCCGGTGCTGATCGGCGAGCCCGGCGTGGGGAAGACGGCGGTGGTCGAGGGCCTCGCCCAGCGGATCATCGCCGGCGACGTACCGGAGACGCTGAAGAACAAGCGACTGGTCTCGCTCGACCTCGGCGCGATGGTCGCGGGCGCGAAGTTCCGCGGCGAGTTCGAGGAACGGCTCAAGGCCGTGCTGAATGAGATCAAGCAAAGCGACGGCCGGATCATCACGTTCATCGACGAACTGCACACGGTCGTCGGAGCAGGCGCGGGCGCAGAGTCTTCACTGGACGCCGGCAACATGCTCAAGCCCATGCTGGCCCGCGGCGAGCTTCGCATGATCGGCGCGACCACGCTCGACGAGTACCGCGAACGGATCGAGAAGGACCCCGCCCTGGAGCGGCGGTTCCAGCAGGTCCTCGTCGGCGAGCCGTCGGTCGCGGACACGATCGCGATCCTGCGCGGCCTCAAGGGCCGGTACGAAGCCCACCACCAGGTGCAGATCTCCGACGCGGCACTCGTGTCCGCCGCGGCGCTGTCCGACCGCTACATCACCGCGCGGTTCCTGCCCGACAAGGCGATCGACCTGGTCGACGAGGCCGCGTCACGGCTCCGCATGGAGATCGACTCCCGGCCCGTCGAGATCGACGAGCTGCAGCGCGCCGTCGACCGCCTCAAGATGGAGGAGCTGGCGCTCGAGAAGGAATCCGACGCGGCGTCCAAGCAGCGCCTCGACCGGCTGCGCGCCGAGCTGGCCGACAAGCAGGAACAGCTGAACGCCCTCGTCGGCCGCTGGGACCAGGAGAAGGCCGGCCTCAACAAGGTCGGTGAGCTGAAGAAGCGGATCGACGACCTGCACGGGCAGGCCGAGCGCGCGCAGCGTGACGGCGACCTGGAGACCTCCGCACGGCTGATGTACGGCGAGATCCCGGTGCTGGAAAAGGAGCTCGGCGAGGCGTCGGAGGCCGCGGAGAACCGCGAGACGATGCTCAAGGAACAGGTCGGCGCCGACGATGTGGCCGAGGTCGTGTCGTCCTGGACCGGTGTCCCCGTCGGCAGGCTGCTCGAGGGCGAGACCAGCAAGCTGCTCCGCATGGAGGACGAGCTCGGCAAGCGCCTGATCGGCCAGCAGGACGCCGTGCGGGCCGTGTCCGACGCCGTACGCCGGGCGCGCGCCGGCGTTTCCGACCCCGACCGCCCGACCGGGTCCTTCCTGTTCCTCGGCCCGACGGGGGTCGGCAAGACCGAGCTGGCCAAGGCTCTCGCCGACTTCCTGTTCGACGACGAGCGGGCCACGGTCCGCATCGACATGAGCGAGTACGGCGAGAAGCACTCCGTCGCACGGCTGGTCGGAGCCCCTCCCGGCTATGTCGGCTACGAGGAGGGCGGCCAGCTCACCGAGGCTGTACGCCGCCGGCCCTACTCCGTCGTGCTGCTGGACGAGGTGGAGAAGGCCCACCCCGAGGTCTTCGACGTGCTGCTGCAGGTGCTGGACGACGGCCGCCTGACCGACGGCCAGGGCCGTACGGTCGACTTCCGCAACACGATCCTCATCATGACGTCGAACCTGGGGTCGCAGTTCCTCGTCGATCCCGCTCTCGACAACGGCGCCAAGCGTGACGCGGTCCTGGGGGCCGTCCGGACGAGCTTCAAGCCGGAGTTCCTCAACCGCCTCGACGACGTGATCATCTTCGATGCGCTGTCGACGGAGGAGCTCACGAAGATCGTCGATCTGCAGATCGACCGGCTGGCACGCCGCCTCGCCGACCGACGCCTGACACTCACCGTCACCGACGCCGCACGCGAATGGCTGGCCCTGACCGGCTACGACCCGGCGTACGGCGCCCGCCCGCTCCGCCGCCTCGTGCAGAGCGCGATCGGCGACCAGCTCGCACGTGAACTGCTGGCCGGCGAGATCCGCGACGGCGACGAGGTCATCGTCGACCTCGACGAGGCCGCCGATGCCCTGACCGTCAAACCCAGCGTGAACATCGCCTGACCCGCGCCGACCGGACCTGGTGGCCGCCGGAGAGCGCGCCGGCAGTGACCGATCCGGCGCCGACCACACCGGCGGGTCGCCTTGGCCGACTCCGGCCGCGCCGGAAGGCGTGAGCCCATCGGCGGCAGACCACGGATGCCGCCGGGATCTCCGCATGCTCTGCTGCTGGGGGCCTCCGGCGCGAGAGGACTCCCCGGCATCCCGCGTTACACGTCCTCGACCGTTCGTGAAAGGCGGCACTCCGCGCCGGGAACGGCGAGGTAGCGTACGTGGAGACGGTGGTCCAAGGGCCGGATCGCCCATACCCACGACCTCGAGACCCTCCCCCATGTCCGGGAGCCCCTCCAGACCTACGCGTTCCCGCAGCGCGAATTCGTACCCTCCACCGGCGGAATGGCGCAAGAACGATGGACCTGAACGGCGCCCTCTGGCGTACGAGCACCCGTAGCAGCGCCAACGGCGACAACTGTGTCGAGGTGGCTGCGTTGCCCCTCCACGACCACGTCCCCGACTCCCCATCGACCGCCGAGGTCGGCCACTTCTGACCTCGGCCCGACACACACCCCACGAACTCGCCGCAAAACGGCCGATATGGTGGCTGGATTGTCCCGTGGTCCCGGTCGTAGCCACCAGCACGGCGGCCTGAGCCTGCCCCCGAGTTCGACCGAGCGAAACGTCAGTGTCCGCCGGTGAACGTGCGCCCGCTACCGGCCGGTCGCCACGTCCTGGAGACCGGTTCGGCGCGAGGTCGACGTCGGGACTCCTATTGGAGTAGTTGATACATACATGACCCGACTTGTACTTGGCCCCCTGCTCCGGTACGTCGGCGCCGACACGGCCGCCATCTGGGTGGAGACCGATCACCCCTGTGAGGTTCGCGTCCTCGACACGGCCAGCCGCACCTTCACCATCCACGGACACCATTACGCCCTCGTCCAGGTGGACGGCCTGGCGCCCGGTTCGGACACGCCGTACGAGGTGTCCCTCGACGGCGAGCGCGTCTGGCCGGAGCCGGGCTCGCCGCCCAGCCGGATCCGCGTCCCCGAGCCCGGCCGCGAACAGCGGATCACCTTCGGGTCATGCCGCGTCGCGCCCGGCCTGACGGACGTTCACGGCGCCGACGTGCTGGCCGCGTTCGCCCGTCGGCTCGCGGCCGGCCACGAGTGGCCCGATGTGCTGCTGATGGTCGGCGACCAGGTGTACGCCGACGAGACGACACCGCAGATCCAGGAGTTCATCAAGGCCCGCCGGGACGTCAGCGAGCCACCGGGCGTCGAGATCGCCGACTTCGAGGAGTACACCCACCTCTACCGGCTGGCGTGGAACGACGACGCGGCGGTGCGCTGGCTCATGTCCACCGTGCCCACCCTGATGATCTTCGACGATCACGACATCCGAGACGACTGGAACACCTCGGAGGCGTGGCTGCGGAAGATGCGGGCCACGCCATGGTGGTCCAAGCGGATCGTCGGCGGGCTCGGCGCGTACTGGGTCTACCAGCACCTGGGCAACCTGTCCGCGGAGGAACGCGCGGCCGACACCGTCTACCAGGCGATCCTGGACGCCGACGGCGACGGCGGGAAGATCCTGGACGAGTTCGTCGAGCGCGCCGACCGCGAGTCGGACGGCACGCGGTGGAGCTACGCGCACGACTACGGGCGCACCCGGCTGATCGTCGTGGACAGCCGCTGCGGGCGGGTGCTCCGCGAGGGCGATCGGGCCATGCTCGACGACGAGGAGTTCGGGTGGGTCCGGGAGCAGTGCCGCGGCGACGTCGACCATCTGGTCATCGCCACCTCACTGCCATTTCTGCTGCCCGCGACCATCCACCATCTGGAGGCCTGGGACGAGGCGATCACACGCGGCGCCTGGGGAGGCCCGGCGGCGCGGCTCGGCGAGAAGATCCGGCAGGGCGCCGATCTGGAGCACTGGGCGGCGTTCGAATCGTCTTTCCAGGCCCTGGCCACGACGCTCCTCGAGGTGGCGCGCCGCGAGGACGGCCCACAGAGCATCACGCTGGTCTCCGGCGACGTGCACTATTCCTACCTCGCGAGAGTCGCCGGAACGTCGACGCCGATCTCCCAGGTCGTCTGCTCACCGATGCGCAATACGCTGCCGGCGAAGTACCGGATGCTCCAGCGGGCGGCCTATGGACGCCTCACCGACCTGCCCGCCCGGGCACTGGCCAGACTCGCCGGGGTTCAAAAGACGCCGATGAAGTGGCGACTCAGCCACGGCCCGTGGTTCCAGAACGCCGTGGCGACGATACACATCGATGGCTCCATGGCCTCCGTACGCTGGGAGGCCGTCGACACCGAGGCGGCGCTCACCGAAGTCGACCGAGGCTCGCTGTCGAAGCTCCCGCCCGCCTGAGAGCCCGGTGGGAGCCGGGGTTCAGGTCACCGGAACTGCTGGTCGGGCGCGTCGTCGGTGTTCTTGAGCAGCTCGTCCAGCAGCGCGTCGTATTCGTCCTCGGGCCAGCGGAGGTCGAGGCGGGACCGGTAGCGGATCCGCAGCAGGCCTTCGAGACTGTCGGGGTCGGCGGACCGTGCCAGGTCGGCGCCTACCGTGCACCAGTCGTGGGCACCGACGAGCTCACCCTGCTCGTACAGCAGCTCGGCCACCGCCCGGTACACCTCGGGATCCTGCGGCGCCTCGGCGCGGACCTGCTCGATCAGCCCACGTGCTTCTTCCTTGCGGTCCAGCTCGAACAGCGCTCCGGCGAGATAGACGCGCGGATCGCCGTAGGCGTCGCCACCGTCGGCGACGGCGTTGCGGTACGTCTCCGCGGCTCTCGCGTGGTCACCCGCGTGCTGCCATTGCTCACCCGCACGCAGCAACAGGCTGGCGCGTGACACGCCGCCTGAGACCGTCTCGGCCAGCTCGACGAACCGCCTCGCCGCCGCGGCGTGATCACCGGTGCGGAGCGTGTCGAACTCCAGGTCATCGAGATCGTCTTCGGTCACATGCGTCACCTTCTAGACGCTACCCGGCGTACCTCCTGCGAATCTGGTCATTTGGGATCATCGCCAAGACCCGTCAGAAGCACGCCGGCCGGGAGGCCCCCGCCGGAAAGAAGGTTATCGTGGTCAGGCGCGACGCGAGCGCTCGAGGGCGTCCCAGAAGCCGCGTCGCAGCGCGTGGCGCACCTCGTCGTGCAGCAGGAAGTCGATCGGCAGCGACGAGCCCTGCAGCAGCCGCGCCTCCAGATCCGAAGGCATCCGCGGCTTGCGCGCGAGCACCGCCTCGAGCCACAGGGCGGGCGCGTCGCGTGCGACCGACTCACCGAAGTCCTGCCCCTCCTGGTGCGCGGCCTTGACCGCGTCGGACAGCGTCGGCGTGCCCTGCTGGGACTGCGAGGAGTTCTGCTGCGGCCCCGTGTAGGGACCGACCGGCTGCTGGATGTACTGCGGGCCGGTCGTGTTGTTGTACATGGGCGTGTGCGCCGTCGGCGGCGGCGGTGCCGAATGGGTGGGTGCGGCGTGCAGCGGCGGCGTGGGGCCGGCCGGGTGACCCATGCCGGGGGACTGGCCCAGGCCGGGCGAGAAGCTCGGCGGGTTGAGATGCTGCGGCGGGTGCGCTGTGATCGGTGTGCTCGGCGGAGGGCTCGCGTGCCGGGTCGGCGGATGCAGCGGCGCGAGCGCGGTGCCCGCGCCGTTCGAGTGCCCGTTGGACAGCGGCGGCGCGGAGGTGTCCATGCCGGACAGCAGGTTGGCGTACGGCCGGAGGTGACCGGACCCGATCTCGATGAGGTCGTCGCACTCGTGGCGCAGCACGCGGGAGATGGTCCAGTTGCCGTCGACCGCGACGTGCACCACGGTGACCCGGACGCCGTGGTCCTGTGCGTCGGCGATCACCTGAGCGATGTCCTCGTCGCCGCTGACGACGACGGCGTCGGCCACGCCGCCGTTGCGGGCGAGGGTCATCAGGTCGCGTTGGATCTCGGTGTCCACGCCCTCGCGGCGGCCCGGGCGGATACGGGACAGCCGGAGCTTGATACCGGGCAGGTCGGCGAGCGCGTCATGCTCGGGCGAGCGGCGTCCCTCGACGGTCGCCTCGTACCAGTAGCAGCGCAGCAGCGGCAGGCCGGTGCGTTCGCGAGCCAGGTTGCCGAGCAGTTGCAGAAGGCCGCCGAAGTCCCATGACACGGCCTCGCGACGGCGGGTTCCGTGCACCGCCATCGCGCCGTCTCCCAGCAGATAGCTGGCGTCCACGAACAGCGCGCAGCGATCCACGCGACACCGCCCCTTCCTCGGCACGAGACCTTATATCTGCGACCCACGGGCGAGCTTTCGAGCCGGCGAGCGACCTCGGGCACCCAAAGCGTAGTGAAGTCCGCCGCTGGCGTGTGCCCATCCAGTAATTGGATTCTCCTGAGGACTATGCGGTAAATGCGGCTTGCTTACGCTCCGGTGGCCTGACTTCTCCCGCGTGTCACCTTGACTCAGTCGCTCGCCACTGTATGACGAGTCGCGCCGCGACACAGCGTGACTTCGGAACCCGGACAGGTCCAGGCGTCCGTTCGGCGACGGTATCACCCCGTTTGGAGGGGTGTGGAATACGTCAGAGAGCGGCGATGAGGGCGGCGAGAGCCTCCGCCGTACCGGCCGGATCCGCCACGGTCGCGTAGTGACCGGCCAGATGCTCCGCGACGTCCCAGCCACGTAGCCGCGCCTGCCTCGCCTGGCCCTCATAGATGGCCGACGTGCACAGGTAACCGCACGGCGCGTCGGGCCAATCCTGCGGCATCGGCAGTTCCTCGGCAAAGAAGTCTTTGCCACGCGGACGCACGGTCACGCCGGCGGGCGCCTCCCCGTCAGGAAGATTTCCGCCCCTGTTCAGAAACTCCTCGGAGCCGGGGTCGAACGCCTTGGCCTGGTCCAGCCGGCTCGCCCGCGCCGGACCCGGAAGCTGGGCGTCGACGAAGACGTAACCGCCCACCAGGCGGTGCGCCGCGCGCTGCGCCGCCCCGATCGGCGGGAGCAGGGGTCCGGCGGCGCCGTGCGCGACCAGCACGACGGGCGGCTTCACGCCGGCCGCCGTGATCTCCAGGGCGGCGCGCGCGACGTACCGGCCCGCGTACGGCGGCCGGTCGTCGTCGGCGACCTCGGGGACCACGACGTCGTACGCGCTGAGCTCCTCCGGCAGTGAACCCCACGCGGAGGCCGTGGTCAGCGGGCTGTGCAGCAGGACGAGAGTGCCTGGTGTCATGGCTACAGTTTCAAGCATGACGGACCGCGACGATCTCCTGGCTGAGATCAAGGACAAGGCAGTCGTGCACGGCAGGGTCATCCTGTCGTCCGGCCAGGAAGCCGATTTCTACGTGGACCTGCGCCGCGTGACCCTCGACGGGCAGGCCGCGCCGATCGTGGGGCGGGCGATGCTCGATCTCACCGCCGATCTCGGCTACGACGCGGTCGGCGGCCTGACCCTCGGCGCCGACCCGATCGCCACCGCGATGCTGCACGCCGCGGCGGCACGCGGGCGGCGGCTCGACGCCTTCGTCGTGCGCAAGGCGGGCAAGGCACACGGACTGCAGCGGCGCATCGAGGGACCCGACGTGGCCGGGCGGCGCGTGCTCGCCGTCGAGGACACCTCCACGACCGGCAACTCGGTGCTGGCCGCGGTGGAGGCGCTCCGTGAGGCGGGCGCGGACGTCGTCGGGGTCGCCACCATCGTCGAACGCGGCGCCCAGCCGCGCATCGCCGAGGCCGGGCTGGAGTATCGCTCGGTGTTCACCCTCGGGGACCTCGGGCTCGGCTGATCGGCTACTGCTGTGGGGGCGCGTCGTACGTCTTCGACTCGCCGCGCCTGCCCCTCGCCTGCTGACGCCCGTTGATGGTCACCGAAACCGTGCTGGCGTCGTCGACGGCCACGGTCAGCCGGGTGGCGGTGAAGATGCGGCGGTCGTTCTGCAGGAGGTCTCCGTGGAACTGGACGTCGGTGGGGCCGGGCCCGGCGACGAACACCGGGCACTGGACGGCCAGGCACTGGATCACGATCGTGTTGCCGCCCTGGTTGCCCGGCGGCTGCCCGGTGGATTGGCTGTCCGATGCCTGGGAGCTGACCACGCCGCTGGGCAGCGGCGTGACGGCGACCGGTTTGCCCGAGTCTCGGTTGGTCAGCGCTCCCCAGAGCGCGACGCCACCGATGATCAGTAGCCCGAGTGCCAGCGCAATGGCGAGCACCGCGATTGCTATGCGTGCTAGACCCAGAGGGTCTGACCGGTGACGTCCCACAGAGGGAGGTTAGCGATAACTGGGCACCATCAGCGACGGTGACGGCCAGATGATTCCTGCGTCTTGCCGCCGCGCCCCTTCAGCACCTCGCGGATGACGGGAGCCACGGAGACCACGACCGCGAGCGCGACGACGGGCAGCACGAACTTGTCGATCCCCTTCACCCGATCGCCGAGGAAGCGTCCGACCAGGATGATCGTCTCGGTCCAGACCACGCCGCCGAGGATGTTCCAGACGAAGAAGCGGCCCGCGGACATCTCCAGCATCCCGGCTAGCGGGTTGAGAAAGGTCCGCACGACCGGGATGAATCGCGCCAGCACCACCGCCTTGGCGGGGCCGAATTTGTTGAAATAAAATTCCGCCTTGTCCACGTGGTCCTGGCGGAAGAGCCGGGAATTCGGCCTCTCGAAGAGCTTTCGGCCGTATTTGGCCCCCAGGTAGTGACCCACCTGCGCGCCCGCGATCGCGCACAGCGGCGCGGCGATCAGCAGGACCGGCAGGGGGAGCGGCGTGAAGCCGGCTCCGGCCGCGGCGGTGGTCGTGAAGATCCCCGCACTGAACAGGAGCGTGTCACCGGGGAGGAAGAACCCGACGAGCAATCCCGTCTCGGCGAAGACGATGGCGAGGACTCCGACGAGCCCGAACGTCGCGATGAGGGACTTGGGATCCATGATGTTTACGGCGAGAACCACGCGCTGAGCGTATCGGTAGGCGTGCCCTGGTCTCCCCTCGGCGGCGATTTGGAGATACTGGAACCGAGTCCGCCGGGAGCCACGCCCTAAGGAAGGAACAGCCATGCCCATCGCGACCCCTGAGGTCTACGCGGAGATGCTCGATCGGGCAAAGCGTGAGGGCTTCGCCTACCCCGCGATCAACGTCACTTCCAGTCAGACTCTGAACGCCGCGCTGCGCGGCTTCGCCGAGGCGGAGAGCGACGGCATCGTCCAGGTGTCCACCGGCGGCGCGGAGTACCTCTCCGGCAGCACGGTGAAGGACATGGTCGTGGGCGCCACGGCGCTGGCCGAGTTCGCGCACGTGGTCGCGGAGAAGTACCCCGTGCAGATCGCCCTGCACACCGACCACTGCCCCAAGGACAAGCTCGACGGCTTCGTGCGGCCGCTGATCAAGATCTCGCAGGAGCGGGTGGCGAGAGGCGGCCGGCCGCTGTTCCAGTCGCACATGTGGGACGGCTCGGCCATTCCTCTCGACGAGAACCTCGCGATCGCGTCCCAGCTCCTCGAGGAGTGCGCGAAGGCCAACATCATCCTGGAGGTCGAGATCGGAGTCGTCGGCGGCGAGGAGGACGGCGTCGTCGGTGAGATCAACGAGAAGCTCTACAGCACGGTCGAGGACGCCCTGGCCACCGTTGAGGCACTCGGCCTCGGCGAGAAGGGCCGCTACATCCTCGCCGCGACGTTCGGCAACGTCCACGGCGTCTACAAGCCGGGGCACGTGAAACTGCGGCCCGAGGTGCTGAAGGAGATCCAGGAGGCGGTCGCCGCCAAGTACGGCAAGGAGCTTCCGTTCTACCTGGTCTTCCACGGCGGCTCCGGGTCGACGCTGGAGGAGATCCGTGAGGCCCTGTCGTACGGCGTCGTCAAGATGAACATCGACACCGACACGCAGTACGCCTTCACCCGGCCGATCGCCGACCACATGTTCAAGAACTACGACGGCGTTCTCAAGGTCGACGGCGACGTGGGCAACAAGAAGCTGTACGACCCGCGCGCGTACGGCAAGGCCGCCGAACAGGGCATGGCGGCACGCATCACGCACGCGTGCGAGAACCTGCTCTCCGCCGGCAAGAAGATCGGCTAGACCCGCGGGTGGCGAGGGCAGCCGCGGAGGCGGCCACCCTCGGCCCTGCGTCCGTTACCGGCTGCCGCTCTCCTCGGCGAGCCCGGACAGCCGCTCGAACTGCTCCTCGGTGAGCGAGATCTCCGCTGCGCCACAGTTCTCCTCCAGGTGCGCGACCGAACCGGTGCCCGGGATCGGCAGCATGACCGGCGAGCGGTGCAGCAGCCAGGCCAGCGCGAGCTGTGACGGTGTCGCGCCGACCTCCTTGGCGAGGTCGGCCAGCGGCCCGCCTGGCTTGGCGAGCTCACCGACGGCCAGCGGGAACCACGGGATGAAGGCGATGTCCTCGCGCTCGCAGTAGTCCAGGACGTCCTCGGACTTGCGGTTGGTCAGGTTGTAGAGGTTCTGCACCGAGACGATCGGCACGATCTTCCGCGCCTCCTCGATCTCCGCCACGCTGACCTCGGACAGCCCGATGTGGCGGATCTTGCCCTCGGACCGCAGGTCGCGCAGCTCTCCGAGCTGGTCGGCGAGCGGCACGTCCGGGTCGATGCGGTGCAGCTGGAAGAGGTCGATGCGCTCCAGGCCGAGGCGGCGCAGGCTCATCAGCACCTCCTGGCGGAGATACTTCGGGCGGCCGACCGGGTGCCACTTGTCCGGGCCGGTCCGCACCAGACCGGCCTTGGTGGCGACCGTGATGCCGTCGTACGGGTGCAGCGCCTCGTGGATCAGCTCCTCGGAGACGTAGGGGCCGTACGAGTCCGCGGTGTCTATGAGGTTCACGCCGAGCTCGGCGGCGCGACGCAACACGCGAAGAGCCGCGGCGCGGTCGGGCGGGTATCCCCAGATACCGGGACCCGTGATCCGCATGGCGCCGTAGCCCAGCCGGTTGACGGTCACGTCTCCGCCGATGGCGAAGGTAGTTCTGATCATCTGATCAACCTACCCACCACGCGGAATAGGAGATCCGCGCTCAATTGGGCAGGATGAGCGTATGGAGCATCAGAATCTCTTCGGCGGGCCGTCCCCGACCGAGCTGCCGGACAACCCGGAGGCCCGTCAGGCCCTCGAAGCCGGCGTGGAGCCGTTCGAAGTGGCCGCCCGGTTCCCCGAGTACGGCGGCGCGTGGGCCGAACTCGCCGACCGCGCCTTCGCGAAGGGCGACGTGATCGAGTCGTACGCCTACGCCCGGACCGGTTACCACCGGGGACTCGACCAGCTGCGCCGCGCGGGCTGGAAGGGGCACGGCCCGGTCCCCTGGCAGCACGAGCCCAACCGGGGATTCCTGCGTGCGCTGCACGCGCTCGGGCGCGCCGCCGCCGCGATCGGTGAGACGGAGGAGGCCGAACGCTGCCGGGCGTTCCTGCGGGACAGCAGCGCCGCCGCGGCCGAGGCTCTGTCCGCCTGACCGCCTCGTGCCGTTTTCTTCGTGGCCATCCGGCGGGTACGCTCTGATCGCAAGAGCCCCTGTCGCTGCTTGCGCAGGGGTTTCGTCGATGTCAGGGAGAAAAACCGATGCCCGCCATCGTGCTCGTCGGCGCCCAGTGGGGTGACGAAGGCAAGGGCAAGGCCACCGACATTCTCGGCGGAGACGTCGACTATGTCGTGCGTTATCAGGGCGGAAACAACGCCGGACACACGGTCGTCATCGGCGACCAGTCCTACGCCCTGCATCTGCTTCCGTCGGGGGTACTCTCCCCGGACGTCGTGCCTGTCATCGGCAACGGCGTGGTCATCGACCCGGGTGTGCTGCTGACGGAGATCGACGGGCTGCGGGCGCGTGGCATCTCGTGCGACCGCCTCTTGATCTCCGCCAACGCGCACTTGATCATGCCCCACCACAAGGCCCTCGACAAGGTCAGCGAGCGCTACCTCGGCAAGGCCCAGATCGGCACCACCGGCCGCGGCATCGGACCCGCGTACGGCGACAAGATCGCACGCGTGGGCATCCGTGTCCAGGACCTGCTCGACCCGGGCATCCTCGAGCAGAAGCTCGAGCTGGCGCTGCGCGAGAAGAACCAGATCCTCGCCAAGGTGTACAACCGGCGGGCGATCGAGCTCGGCCCGGTCATCGAGGAGTTCGTGGCGTACGGCGAGCGGCTGCGCCCGCACATCGCCGACACCGCGCTCGTCGTGAACCGGGCGCTCGAGGATGACAAGGTCGTGCTCCTGGAGGGCGCCCAGGGCACGCTCCTGGACGTCGACCACGGCACGTACCCGTTCGTCACCTCCTCCAACCCGACCGCGGGCGGCGCGTGCGCCGGCTCCGGTGTCGGCCCGACCCGGATCACCAGGGTGATCGGCATCCTCAAGGCGTACACCACCCGCGTCGGCTCGGGGCCGTTCCCGACCGAGCTCCTCGACGAGACGGGCGACTGGCTGCGCAGGACCGGCGGCGAGTACGGCGTGACCACTGGCCGCAACCGGCGCTGCGGCTGGTTCGACGCGGTGATCGCCCGGTACGCCACCCGGGTCAACGGCGTCACGGACTACTTCCTCACCAAGCTGGACGTCCTGTCCGGCCTGGAGCGGGTGCCGGTCTGCGTCGCGTACGACATCGACGGCGAGCGCTGCGACGAGCTGCCCATGACCCAGACCGGGTTCCACCACGCCACGCCGGTGTACGAGCACCTGGACGGCTGGGAGGAGGACATCTCCGGCGCCAAGTCCTTCGAGGACCTGCCGAAGAAGGCCCAGAAGTACGTCCAGGCCCTGGAGGAGATGTCGGGCGCGCGGATCTCGGCGATCGGTGTCGGCCCCGGCCGCGACCAGACCGTTCAGCTGAACCCGCTCATCTGAATCCGCCGCTCGCGGGGCGGCACCCGTGTGAGGGTCCCCCTCACCGTCCTAGGGCCGGGTGAGGGGGACCCTCACCATGGTTTGGGGCGGGTCGTACGCTGGGCGCCGTGGAGATTCAGGGGCATCGCGGCGCACGCGGGCTGTGGCCGGAGAACACCATCCCCGGCTTCGTCAGAACGCTGGAGCTGGGCGTCGACGTGCTGGAGTTGGATGTCGCGCTGACCGCCGACGGTGTGCCGGTGCTCCACCATGACCAGGCGCTGCGGTCCGACACGGTGCGCGACCGCGGGCCGTGCCGTCCGAAGGATCCGCTGTACCCGTACGTCGGCCGGCCCATCCGTGAGCTGACGCTGGCTCAGATCAAGACGATCGACGCCGGCATCCGCCACAAGAGGTTCGCGGAGACGCAGACGCCGATCCCCCTCACCGAGGTGCCCACGCTCGCGGAGGTGTGCGAGCTGGTCGCCCCGCACGACGTACGGCTGGCGGTGGAGATCAAGACCGACCCGTCGTGGCCGGAGGTCGAGACGATCACGACGTCGACGGTGAAGGTGCTGGAGTCGTACGGCCTCACCGAACGGTCACGGCTGCTCGGGTTCGACTGGCGGGTGCTCGGCGTGGCACGTGAGCTGCTGCCCGGCGGCGAGCGTGTCGCCCTGGTCGAGCCGGACACGCTCGACCCGTCCTGGATGGCGGGCCGTGACCCGGCGGGCGGCCTGGTGGCCGCGGCGGCCCGCGCCGGAGCGACGATGATCTCGCCGAATCGGGTCATGGTCACCCCGGAGCTGGTCGTGGCCGCACACGACCAGGGCCTGCGCGTCGTCGTGTGGACGGTCAACGACCCCGCGGAGATGGCCCGGCACATCGCGTTCGGTGCCGACGCCATCGTCACCGACTACCCCGACCGCCTCCGCGCCGTGCTGGGCCGCTGAGAGCACCGGCCCCCTAGAGCCAGCCGGGGCGCTGGGTTCACAGGTTCCGCGAGTTTTCACGTGCGGCGCCGCTCCGGTGCCGGCGAACCCGAACGCCCCGCGTCCGAGCGACAACAACGCTGAAGCGGGATACTTCCCGCACGCCGGAGTCATCGGAGGTCGGCGCCCAGATCTCGATAGGCTCTGCTTGTGCGAGTCCTCGTTCTCGGCTCGGGCGGACGCGAACACGCGCTGATCCGCTCGCTTGCCCAAGATCCCCAAGTAACCGCGCTGCACTGCGCACCCGGCAACGTCGGCACGTCCGCCGTCGCGGACAACCACGTCCTGGATCCGACCGACCCGGTCGCCGTGGTCGAGCTGGCGCAGCGGCTCGGCACCCGACTGGTCGTCATCGGTCCGGAGTTGCCGCTGGTCAACGGGGTGGCCGACGCCGTACGCCGGGCGGGTCTGCTGTGTTTCGGGCCGGACCGGGCCGCGGCGCAGATCGAGGGCTCCAAGGCGTTCGCCAAGGAGGTCATGGCGGAGGCCGGAGTGCCGACCGCCGCGGCCCGCGTGTGCAAGGACACCGACGAGGTCAGGGCCGCGCTGGACGAGTTCGGGCCGCCGTACGTCGTGAAGGACGACGGCCTGGCCGCGGGCAAGGGCGTCGTGGTCACGGTCGACCGGGAGCACGCCGAACGGCACGCCGACGACTGCGACCGCGTCGTGATCGAGGAGTACCTCGAGGGCCCCGAGGTGTCGCTGTTCGCGCTGACCGACGGCACGACGGTGGTGCCGTTGCTGCCCGCCCAGGACTACAAGCGCGCGTACGACGGCGACGAGGGCCCCAACACCGGCGGCATGGGCGCCTACACGCCGCTCCCCTGGGCGCCTCCGGGCCTGGTCGACGAGGTCGTCTCGACCATCATCCAGCCGACCGTCGACGAACTGCGCCGCCGCGAGACGCCGTACGTCGGCGTGCTGTACGCCGGGCTTGTGCTGACCCCGGAAGGCGTCCGCGTGATCGAGTTCAACGCACGATTCGGTGACCCGGAGACCCAGGTCGTGCTGGACCGGCTGGCCACACCGCTGGGTGGGCTGCTGGAGGCGTGCGCGATCGGCGGCCTCGGCTCCGTGGCGCCGCTGGAGTGGCGGCCGGGCGCCGCGGTCACCGTGGTGGTCGCGGCGGAGAACTACCCCGGCACTCCGGTCACCGACGATCCGATCGCCGGGGTCGAGGAGGCCGAGACGGTCGAGGGCGCGTACGTCCTACATGCGGGCACCAAACTGCACAAGGGGCTGCCCGTCACGGCCGGCGGGCGAGTGCTGAGCGTCGTCGGCACCGGCCCGGACATCGCCGCCGCCCGGGCCACGGCCTACGCCGCGGCCGAGCGCATCCGCCTTCGCGGCAGCCACTACCGCACGGACATAGCCGCTGAAATGCCACGCTAACGCGCACCTCCCCGCGTCCCAGGTCGCCGTCCCGGTGGCGATGCTCGCCGCCGGATGGCGTACTGGGAGACTGTGACGTGTGATCGAGCGCTACACCCTTCCCGAGATGGGCCGCGTCTGGAGTGACGCGCACAAATACGAGCTGTGGTGCAGGGTGGAGACCCTTGTACTGGAGGCGCACGCGAAGGCGGGCACGGTCCCGGCCGAGGCCGTCGAACCCGTGCGTGCCGCGGCGCCGCCCACGCCCGAGCGGGTGGCCGAGATCGAGGCGACCACCCAGCACGACGTGATCGCGTTCCTGTCCGCCTGGGCCGACAACACCGTCCCCCGCGAGGCCGCCGCGTACGTGCACTACGGCATGACCTCGTCGGACCTGCTCGACACCGCCCTCGCGGTCCAGCTGACCGAGGCCACCGACATCCTGCTGGCCAAGGCCGACGACCTGGTGGCCGCACTGCGCGACCATGCCCTGGAGCACCGCGACACGCTGCGCGTCGGCCGTACCCACGGCATCCACGGCGAGCCCGACGTGTGGGGCCACCGGGTCGCCGACTTCGCGTTCGCGATGGCCCGCTCCCGTGACCGGCTCCGCCAGGCCCGCGCGGCCGTCGCGGTCTGCGCCATCTCCGGCGCGGTCGGCACCTACTCCAACATCGACCCCGAGGTCGAGCGGCACGTCGCCGCCGCCCTCGGCCTCAAGCCCGCCGACGTGTCCACCCAGGTCGTGATCCGCGACGGCGTCAGCGAGTGGGTCGGCGCCATGGCGATCATGGCGACGGTGTGCGAGGCGATCGCACTGGAGGTGCGACACGGCCAGCGCACCGAGGTGCGGGAGCTGTGGGAGCCGTTCGGCAAGGGCCAGAAGGGCTCCTCGGCGATGCCGCACAAGAAGAACCCGATCATCTCCGAACGCCTGGCCGGGCTGGCCCGGATCGTGCGCGCCCAGGTGACCCCCGTCATGGAGGGCATCCCGCTGTGGCACGAGCGGGACATCTCCCACTCCTCGACCGAGCGCATCGCGCTGCCGGACGCCGCCACCGCGCTCGACTACATGCTGCGGCTGACGCACCGCCTGGTCACCGGCCTCGTGGTCGACAAGGACCGGATGCGGGCCAACCTGGAGTCCACCGGCGGCCTCATCTACACGAGCACGGTGCTCCTGGAGCTGGTGGGCGCCGGGATGTCCCGCGACGACGAGGCGTATCCCCTCGTCCAGAGGGCGGCGATGGAGACCTGGGAGACCGGCGTGCCGTTCCGGGAGACCCTGCGCAGGCACGCCGCCGAGGCCGGCCAGACCCTCGACGAGGCGCGGCTCGACGAGGTGTGCCGCCCCGAGCGTTACGTCGGGCGGCTCGGGGGGGTCTTCGACCGCCTGGCCGCCCTGTCGTGACGGCCCACCCGCGGCGACTCGACGTCTACCCGCCGAAGAGCGGCGGGGGCACCCGCCTGACGAGCGCAAGCCGGCTTGCCGGGTACCGCACCCGGCGCATCGACGACGGCGGCCGCGGCGTGATCTTTGGCCAGAACGGCATCTCCCACCCGCTCGGCACCATCCATGCCGTGACCCCGCCTCCGTCTCACGGCAACGTTGGCGCACGTGAGACACTCGGAGAACACGATGAACCGCCGGCGTACGCCGGACCGGGCTCCGAACCAATGTCCGGTCAGCGCTCTCCAAGAGATTGTTATGACCACGCGAGACCGGACGTTTCGGTCATGGCACGGCTTACCCGGTGGAATACTGGGGCCCCGCGCGTAACTCGCGTGTGGCACTCGTGACCCGCTGACGAGCAAGCGGGCAGGTCAAACTTCACCCCGCATCCGAAGGAGCATCGGCGCTATGAGCTTGGGCCACGAGGTCCGTTACCGCGTGCGAGGTGGCCGCGAGTTGCGCGGCACCGTCTTCGTCCAGGGCGCCAAGAACGCCGTCCTGCCCATGATCGGAGCGTCGCTGATGGCGGCGAAGGGCCGTACGGTCCTGCGCAACGTCCCGATCATCGAAGACGTCCGGCGAGCGGTCGAGCTGGCCCAGGCGATCGGCGCCAAGGCCGAGTTGCACGAGGCCGAGCGCACCCTGGTGATCGACGCGTCGACGCTGAACAGTCCCGTGCTGCCGGCCGACATCGCGGCCCGGTTCCGCGGGTCGTTCCTTTTCGTGCCGGCGCTGCTGCACCGGCTCGGGGAAGCGGTGATCGAGGGCGTGGGCGGCTGCAACCTGGGCAGCCGCAACCTCGACTTCCACTACAACGGCTTCAAGCGCATGGGCGCCTCGGTCACCGAGCAGGTGACCGACGACGGCACCGGCTCCATCCATGTCAAGGCGGGCCACCTGCAGGGCGGCACTCTCTACCTCGACACGCCGTCGCACACCGGCACCGAGAACCTCATCATGGCGGCCTCGCTCGCCCACGGCACCACGCACATCAAGAACTGCGCGCTGGAGCCCGAGGTCCTCGACGTGATCAAGCTCCTGCAGCGCATGGGCGCCCGGATCACCGGCGGTGGCACCGGCTTCATCACGGTCGAGGGCGTCGACCGGCTCACCGCGGTCGAGCACACGGTCATGCCCGACCGCATCGACACCGGCGTGCTCGTCATGGCCGCTGCCATCACCGGTGGCGAGATCAGCCTCGTGGGCGCCTCTCTGGACCACCTCGGGGTGGCGGGCGACAAGCTGGAGCAGATGGGCGTGGAGTTCGCGACGCAGGGCGCCGTGCTCCAGGTGCGCCGTGACCGCTCGCTGCGGCCGATCAACGTCATCACCGATGAGTACCCCGGCTTCGCCACCGACCTCCAGTCGCCGATCATGGCGCTGTCCTGTCTGGCCGACGGCCCGAGCTACATCTACGAGCGCATCTTCGACGGCCGCTTCAAGCTGGCCGAAGAGCTCGTGCGGATGGGCGCCGACGTGGAGGTCAACGGCAACCGCGCCAAGGTCAACGGCGCCACTCCGCTGCGCGGCGCCGAGGTCGTCGCCCACGACCTGCGGACCGGCAGCGCGCTGGTCCTCGCCGGTCTGGCCGCCGAGGGTGAGACCACCATCACCTCCGGCTACTACCTGGACCGCGGCCACGCACACGTCGCCGAGCGGCTCACCACCCTGGGCGCCGACATCGAACGCGTGGTCTGACCTTCCAACTCGGGTGATCACTGCCTTTACCGACCTCTCGTCACCTATCCAGTTAGTGACAAATTACTAACCGGACGCGTCCTACTAGTGGTTTTTCAACGCGCTCTAAACCGATTTTGCTCAGAGGCGTCACATCCCGTGTCCCCCGGCCGATCTGCCCAATGAGGAACGAAACACACGGGAGCTGGGGCGGACGACCAGACAGGGGCGTCAGAGCAATGAGTCATGCGTTGGGTGGGGGCCGTCGAGCGACGGCCACGAACGGGGGCACGCGGCAGGCCGGACCGGCCGGGGGGCCCCCAGGACCGCTCGAGGGTCAGAGGAGGCGGCGATGAGCGGTCCACGGGGCAGCGCGGTCACGCCGGATCTGACCATCGGTGTCATCGGTCCGCACGACCTGGTCGAGCGGGTCATGCTGATGGGACACGGGCCCACGTCGGTGCCCAGCCGGCTGGTCGCCGCGGCCTACCGCGACGAGCAGGAGGCCGCGGACAAGGTGATCCGGCTCGGTTCGGGAGTGGACGTCTGCCTGTTCGCGAGTCCGGTGCCGTACGAGTTCGCCCGCAAGGCGGGGGTCCTCACGATGCCGGCGACGTTCGTGCCGCTGAACGGCGCGGCCCTGCACGGCGCGCTGCTGCGGGCGTCCCTGGACGAGCGGCACGAACCGGACCGGGTCAGTATCGATGTCCTGAGCCGGGCGGAGGTCGAGGAGGCCTTCGGCGAGATCGATCTGAGCACCGAGCATGTGCACCTGCGGGAGGAGGCGTCCGGCCCGGGCACTCTCGCCGCCTTCCACGAGCGTCTCTGGCGGCGCGGCGCGACAAGTGTCGCGCTCACTTGCGTGCACGCCACCGCGGAGCGCCTGGAGATGGCCGGCGTGCCGACCCTGCGGATCCGCCCGACCGGGGCCGCGATCCGCTCCGCACTGCAGACCTCGGCGCTGCTCGGCGCCCACCATCGCCTCGAGGAGTCCCAGCTCGTCGTCGTTGTCGTGGACGTGCCGACGCTGCGCGAGACGCCGCGGCGGGTCACGCCGCGCTACTGGCGCGATGAGCTCAAGCTGTCGCTGCAGCGCCTCCTGCTGCAGGAGGCCCACCGGATGAACGCCGCCGTGTGGCCGCTCGACGACCACAGCTATCTCGTCACCGCCACGCGCGGATCGATCGCCGCAGCGACGGAGGGGTTCCGCACCCCGCCGTTCGTGGAGCGGGTGCGGGAGGAACTGGGCCTCGCCGTCGAGGTGGGCATCGGCATGGGCCGTACGGCGCATGAGGCCGAGACGCACGCGCGGGCGGCAGTGGCACGCTCACAGACCTCGCAGCGACCCCAGGGCTTCGCGCTGGACCGCGACGGCCGGGCGCTCGTGCCCGCGCCGCGCACGCCGCCGCGCGCTCACGTGCCGGCCAAGCCGAAGGGCATGGAGATCCTGGCGCGATTGGCCGACAAGCTCGGCGACCAGGAACAGCCGCTGATCGTCGACGCGGAGAACGCCGGGAAGATGCTCGGCGTGACCCCGCGCACCGCCCGGCGGCTGCTGCGGACCCTCGTCGAGGAGGGCCTCGCGTGGCCGCTCCCGCCCAACCGGACACCCCAGCCCGGCCGGCCCCGCCAGCTCTACCGCCTGATCGTCGAGAAGCTCGGGCCAAAAACACCCGGCTGATCCCGCCCGCCGCGTCGTGGCCGGATCCGGTCACGACGGCGGGCGCTCACAACCCGGCACGTTCCAGAGGCGTCGCACACGTAGTGTCGGCGCACCGGCGCGTTCCGTCGTTGAACAGCAAGGATCGCCATGGACCGAAACTGGACGGTTCCCGGATATCGGCACGTGCGCACGCTCGGCGAAGGCTCCTCGGGCACGGTGGTGCTGGCCGTGCACGAGGCGACCGGCGCGCCCGCGGCCATCAAGTACCTCTCGGACCAGCTGCGTTCGGACCAGATCTTCCTGAACCGGTTCCGGTCCGAGGCGCAGCTCATGTCCGAGCTCGACGACCCCAACCTGGTCCGCTTCTACGAGTACGTCGAGGCGCCGGGCGCAGCCGCGCTCGTCATGGAGCTGGTCGACGGCGTCACGCTGAGCCGGCTCATCACCTCCGAGGGCGGCACGGGGCCGGAGGCCGCGCTGCTCGTCCTCAAGGGCTCACTGCGGGGGCTCGGCGCCGCGCACGCCGTCGGTGTGGTGCACCGCGACTACAAGCCCGGCAACGTGCTCGTACGCGACGACGGCGTGAGCAAGCTCGCCGATTTCGGCATCGCGGTCCGCGCGGGTGATGAGGTCACCGCCTCCGGGACGCCCGCGTACATGGCGCCGGAGCAGTGGTCGTCCGGCACCGTCAGCACCGCCACCGACGTGTACGCGGCCACGGCCGTCTTCTACGAATGCCTCACCGGCGAACGCCCGTACCCGGTCAAGGGGCTGTGGGCGCTGGCCGCCGCCCACCGCCTGGACCCCATTCCCGTCGAGCGGGTCCCCGAGCCGTTGCGCGACCTGGTCGCGCACGGTCTCGCGAAGGACTTCGCCGACCGGCCGCCCTCGGCCGACGCCTTCCTCGCGGAGCTGGAGGACGTGGCGCTCGCGGCGTACGGGCCGGGCTGGGAGGAGCGCGGCCGGGTACGCCTCGCGGCGCTGGCCGCCCTGCTCGCCGCTCTCTTACCGATGGCCCGACAGCTTCCGACGGCGGACACGGCGCTGGGCCTCACCCGGCTGGGCAGGAAACGCCTCGCGGTCGCCGGAGGCGTCGTGGTGGGGGCGCTGGTCGCGGGCGGCGGCGGGGGGTACGTTCTGGCCGGCGTCCACCACCGCCTCGGCGCCAACTCGGCCGCCACCTCCACCCCGTCCGCGGCGATCGAGCCGAGCACGGCCCCGGTCCCGGCGGACACCCCCTCACCGGGCGGCTCCGGTGGCGTCCCTCCCGCGCCCTCGACCACCCCGCCCGCGACCGGGCCGCCGGCCGGTGGCCCCCCTACCCCGGACCCGACTCCGTCATCGGGCACGACCGGCCCCGGGACCGTCATCCCGTCCCCGACGCCACGCAGCACGCCCACGCCGACCACGGTCAGTCGGCTGCACGTCACGTTCTTCACTCTCCGGCAGGGCAACGCGACCGCCACGGTCGGGTTCACCGTCCACGGTCCCGGGAAGGTGACCGTGTCGGCGGTGTTCAGCCCGACGCCCACCGCGGCGGCCGGCACGGCGTTCCGCGCGGCGGGAGACCCGGATCCGCAGACCGTGAGCGGCAGGGGCCACCACGAGGTCACGTTCACGCACGACTTCGGTACGCGGCAGTGTCCCGCGTCCGCGCACGTCACCGTGACCACGTCGCCACCCGGAGGGGCGGCAGAGAGCGATGCCAAGGAATCCCAACCGTGCGAGGTCGTGGGGAAGACCAATGGATGAGATGCGCCCTGACGGCGAGGCCTCCACGGACGACGTGACGCTGCGGATCGGGCCCGGCGTGCCGGCCGGCCTCGCCGGCGCG
>JAOPYL010000178.1 GCA_025964625.1 Actinoallomurus sp.
CATCGGAAGCGTCGCCGTCTACTCCGAGCCCGACCTCGACGGACTGCACGTCCGGATCGCCGACGAGGCGTACGCGCTGGGCGGCCAGACCGCCGCCGAGAGCTATCTCGACATCGAGAAGCTGCTCAAAATCGCTGAGGAGAGCGGCGCCGACGCCGTACACCCCGGGTACGGCTTCCTCGCCGAGAACGCCGACTTCGCCGAGGCCGTCATCGGCGCCGGCCTGACCTGGATCGGTCCGCCGCCGAGCGCGATCGTCTCGCTCGGCGACAAGGTCCAGGCCAGGCATATCGCGCAGAAGGTCGGCGCGCCGCTGGTCGCGGGCACCAAGGACCCGGTGAACAACGCCGACGAGGTCGTCGAGTTCGCGCGTGAGCACGGTGTGCCCATCGCGATCAAGGCCGCGTTCGGTGGCGGGGGGCGCGGCCTGAAAGTGGCCCATACGCTCGAGGAGATTCCCGAGCTGTACGACTCCGCCGTCCGCGAGGCGGTCGCGGCGTTCGGCCGCGGCGAGTGCTTTGTCGAGCGGTACCTCGACCGGCCGCGCCACGTCGAGACCCAGTGCCTCGCGGACCAGCACGGCAACGTCGTCGTGGTCTCCACGCGCGACTGCTCGCTGCAGCGCCGCCACCAGAAGCTCGTCGAGGAGGCGCCGGCGCCGTTCCTCACCGCCGGGCAGCTCGACACGCTCTACACGAGCTCGAAGGCCATCCTCAAGGAGGCCGGCTACACCGGCGCGGGCACCTGTGAGTTCCTCGTGGGCCAGGACGGCACGATCTCCTTCCTGGAGGTCAACACCCGGCTGCAGGTCGAACACCCGGTGACCGAGGAGGTCGCCGGCATCGACCTCGTACGCGAGCAGTTCCGCATCGCCGAGGGCGGGGTGCTGGGGTACGACGACCCCGCGCTGCGCGGCCACTCCATCGAGTTCCGCATCAACGCCGAGGACGCGGGCCGGGGCTTCCTGCCCGCGCCCGGCACGATCAGCCGGTGGAGCCCGCCGAGCGGCCCCGGCGTACGCCTCGACACGGGATTCGAGCAGGGCATGACCGTGCCGCGGATGTACGACTCCATGATCGCGAAGTTGGTCGTCACCGGCGCGAGCCGGGACGAGGCCCTGCGGCGGGCGCGGCGTGCGCTGGCGGAGTTCGAGATCGAGGGCATGCCCACGGTCATCCCGTTCCACCGCGCGGTCATCGACGACCCCGCGTTCACCGGCGCTCCGTTCAGCGTGCACACCCGCTGGATCGAGACCGAGTTCGACAACCAGATCGCGCCGTACGACGCTGCCATCGAGACCGCGGAGCAGGGCGAGCGCGAGAAGGTCACCGTCGAGGTCGGCGGCAAGCGCATCGAGGTCGTGCTCCCCGCCGGGCTCGGCACGTCCGCCGCATCCGGCTCGGGCCCGCAGACGCCGGCCAAGCGCCGAAGCGGGAAGAAGAGCGGCGCACCCCAGGCCGGCGGCGACGCCCTGGTCAGCCCCATGCAGGGCACCATCGTCAAGATCGTCGCCGAGGACGGCGCCACCGTCACCGCCGGCGACGCCATCGTCGTGCTCGAGGCGATGAAGATGGAGCAGCCGCTCACCGCCCACAAGGCCGGCACCGTCACCGGCCTGTCCGCGGAGGTCGGCCAGACCGTGTCGAGCGGCGCGGTCATCTGCGAGATCAAGGACGCCTGAGCGGTCAGCGTGTCCCGCCGCTTCGGACCGCGGCGGGAGCGCCTCCGCGGCGCTGACGCGCTCCTGGCCTCGGCGATCCCGTACTACGCGCTGGATTCGGCGCGTAGCGTATGGGCAGTGACGGGTTACGGTCGGTTCGGAGACCACTCCACCGAGTGCACACGGCGCAGTGATCTTCATCGCGCCTGATCGGAACCAAGCCGACCGCTGGTTCGTCGTAGTCGTAGGCAAAGAACAGGCAAACTGATCACTATGAAGGCCGCCATGAAGATTCGCCATCTGACGATTCCCGCCGCTCTGGCCGCCGTCGTCGCGCTGCTCTTCGGTCTCGCGTCCCCGGCAAGCGCCGACGCGTTCCAGGACGTGGTCAAGGGGCTGAAGTCGCAGAGCTTCTACCTCTCTCAGGACTCCGGCGCCACCCTGTCCGCCTCGGACCAGCAGGCAGTGGTCAGCGCGCTGCACGGTGACAAGTCCACGATCCGGATCGCGGTCGTGAAGCCGGCCAAGGTGACCGGCGCCGGCCTCCGGACGCTGGACGCCGCGCTGGGCAAGCAGGGGACGCTCATCCTGCTCGACGGCAAGGGTGAGAAGGTGATCGCCGGCTCTCACGAGGGCCTCGGCAACAGCAAGGTCACCGAACTCGTCACGCAGGCGCGGGGAGACTCGTCGAACCTGAAAGACCTTCTGATCAACCTTGACCAGCGCTTCGACAAGGCGATCCAGGACAAGAAGTCCGCTGGGACCGCAGGCACGTTCGTCTTCCTCGGAATCCTCATTCTCATCGTGGCGGGAGTCATCGGGCTGGTCTTCTTCGCGCGCAAGCGCCGCAAGGAGCGTGAGGCGAAGCAGATGGCCGAGTTGAAGGAGAGCGTCTATGAGGACGTCACCCAGCTCGGTGAGGACATCTCCGCTCTCAACCTCAACGTCATGGACTCCAGCCTCGACCCTGCCGCCAGGGATGACTACCAGAAGGCCATGGACTCCTACGACCAGGCCAAGGTCGCGACCGACAACGCGCAAAAGCCCGATGACATGCGCAAGGTCAGCACGGCGCTCGAGGACGGCCGCTACTACATGACCGCGGTACGAGCCCGCCTCGACGGCCGGCCGGTGCCCGAGCGGCGTGCCCCCTGCTTCTTCAACCCGCAGCACGGCCCGTCGGTCGAGGATGTCTCGTGGGCCCCGCCGGGCGGCGCGCCCCGCTCCGTCCCGGCGTGCGCGGTCGACACGCAGCGCGTGCTGTCCGGCCAGGACCCGGACGCCCGGCTCGTCTCTGTCGGCGGCCATCGCAGGCCGTACTGGGAGGCGGGTCCGATGTACGCGCCCTACGCGGGCGGGTACTACTCCGGCTTCGGCGGCGGCGACATGCTCGGCGGCATCCTCATCGGCACGGCGCTGGGCTCGATGTTCAGTGGTGGCTGGGGCGGCCACGGTGGGTACGACGCCGGTTACGCGGCCGGCATGGACAACGGCGGAGGAGGCTGGAGCGGCGATGGCGGAGACGGCGGCTTCGACATCGGTGGCGGCGACTTCGGAGGTTTCGACGGTGGAGACTTCGGCGGCGGCGGTGACTTCGGCGGGGGCGACTGGTAACAGAGGTCTCCGCTGACCCGGCTGCCCGGTGATCCGGGGCCGGTCCGGCGGATCCGGTACGCCGCCGGGTTCCGGTTGCCAGAGGAGAACCTGAGCTGGGTCCGGCATGATCTGACCGACGCGGGGTGGCGTGGCCGCTTGATGGCCCGCCACCTCGTTCTCATGGTTCCGATATGCGTGCTGCTCGGACTACTGCCCGCCGAATGGGGCATCCGCGTGGCCGTCGGCTCGCTGGCGCTCCTGAGCAGCACCTTCGTGGTCGCCATCAACGCCGGCGACATCCGGCAGGCCCGGCTGCGCCAGCACGGCCTGCCCGTCCCCGACGACCCCGAGCGCGGCCACCCGCCCCACTGATGCCGGAGAAGGCCGCCCTTGGCCCATGACCGATCAGGGGCAGTGGACGTCTCGCCCCGGGCTCCCTGCTCCGGTCAGTACGCCGATTCCTGCATCAGGCGGCGGCCGGCCTCGGTGATGCTGCCGGACACCGAGGGGTAAACGGCGAACGTGTGGGCGACCTGGTCCACGGTGAGGTGTTGCTGCACGGCCATGGACAGGCCGAGGATCAACTCGCTGGCCCGGGGAGCGACGATGACGCCGCCGAGCACGATCCCGGTGGCCGGGCGGCAGAACAGTTTCACGAACCCGTCAAGGAAGCCCTGCATCTTCGCGCGCGGGTTGGTCGCCAGGGGCAGCTTGACGATCCGGGCCGGGACCTCGCCCGAGTCGATCTGTGCCTGGGACACCCCGACGGTGGCGACCTCGGGATCGGTGAAGATGTTGGCGGCCACCCAGCCCAGCTTCAGCGGCTGTACGGCTTCGCCGAGCGCGTGCCACATGGCGATGCGGCCCTGCATGGCGGCGACCGAGGCGAGCATCAGCACGCCGGTGCAGTCGCCGGCGGCGTACACGTGGGGCGCGGACGTGCGAGAGACCTTGTCGACCCGCACGAAGCCACGATCGTCCAGTTGTACGCCGGCCTCCTCGAGACCGAGCCCGTGCGTGTTGGGCACCATGCCGACCGTCATGAGGCAGTGCGAGCCCTCGACCCTGCGGCCGTCCGTCAGGGTGACCTCGACACCGTCACCGGTGCGCTTGACACCGGCGGCCCGTGAGCGGGCCAGAAGGTTCATGCCGCGGCGCTGGAAGACCTCTTCGAGCACGCGGGCGGCGTCTTCGTCCTCGTTGGGCAGCACGTGGTCACGGGAGGACACGAGCGTCACTCGCGATCCCAGGGCCTGGTAGGCGGCGGCGAACTCGGCGCCGGTCACCCCCGAGCCCACCACGATGAGGTCCTCGGGCAGCTCAGGCAGGTCGTACAGCTGGCGCCAGTTGAGGATGCGCTCGCCGTCGGGCTCTGACCCGGGCAGCACCCGCGGAGTAGCGCCCGTGGCGATGAGCATCACGTCGGCCCGGATCCGCTCGTCTCCGACCGCCACGATCTGAGGATCGACGAGGCGGGCGTCGCCGCGGAGGATCCGCACCCCCTCGCCCGCGACCCTCTTTTCGATGTCGGCCGACTGCGCCCAGGCGAGCTCTTTCACGCGCTTGTTGACCAGCGGGAGATCGACCTCGATGCCGCCGACCACGCCGTCCGCGCCGCCGGAGAACCGCACGCCGAGCAACGCCGACTCCGACAGCGTCGCCATGCGGGTGGATGTCGCGATGAGCGTCTTGGAGGGCACGCAGTCGGTCAGCACGCAGGCACCGCCGGGCCCCTCGCGTTCGACGACGGTCACCTCGGCGCCGAGCTGCGCGCCGACGAGGGCGGCTTCGTAGCCGCCTGGGCCTCCACCGATGATGGCTATGCGTGTCACACGCTTCATTGTCCCGCACTCCCCGGGTTAACGTACCGCCGCGCCCGTATAGGCCGTACGCTGGGCAACCGTGGCCTTGTACGCGGCGTACGCCTCCAACATGGATCCCGAGCAGATGGCGCAGCGGGCTCCGCACTCACCCCTGCGCACCACCGGCTGGCTGCAGGACTGGCGGCTGACCTTCGGCGGCGAGAACGTCGGTTTCGAAGGCGCCCTCGCCACGGTCGTCGAAGACTCCGGCGAGCACGTCTTCGTCGTCCTGTACGACGTTACGGCCTCCGACGAGCAGGCGCTGGACGAATGGGAGGGCGCGGGCCTCGGCGTCTACCGCAAGATCCGGGTGCGGATCGCCGCGCTCGACGGCGACGTGCTGGCCTGGCTCTACGTCCTCGACGACTA
>JAOPYL010000199.1 GCA_025964625.1 Actinoallomurus sp.
GCCGCGCAGGCCCAGCGCGCGCAGCGCTGCGCGCTGCGTGGTCAGCAGCGTGGCGGAGGCGCCCGCGGCCACGCCCGCGTCGGCGCAGGCATCGAGGGCGACATGGGCGGTGATGTCGCAGGAGCCGTCGGGCACCGGGGAGACGCATCGGCCGTCGCGGTAACCGGTCAGCGTGCCGTACACGGGCCGTTTGCCGCGTTCGTGGGCGTAGTCGATGGCCAGCGCGAGGCCGCCGCGCAGCCGCTCGATGACCGACGCCCACGCGGTGCACCGGTGCCGGCCGATCTCCGCGCGGTCGCCGGGCTCGCGCAGCGGCCACCAGCGTTCCAGCCAGTCGGCGTCCTCCGGGGCGGGCGCGGGACCCGGCAGCTCGGCGCCCGTGCGCGGGTCGACGATCACGAGCTGCGGCCCGTCGCCGGTCAGCTCCACGATGTCGAGCGGCACGTTGTCGAGCCATTCGTTGGCGATGACGAGCCCGGTGATCGCGTCCGGAAGGGAGTCACGCCACTCGATCGAGGCGGGCAGCCCGGCGGGGGGCGGGGCGACCTCCACGGCGATCGGGCGGAGCCGGCCGGACAGGCCCGCCACCGGCAGGATCTCGGCGAGCAGCTCGCCGGAGCCGGCGCCGACGTCGACGAGGTCGAAACGGGCTGGATGCCCCAGTGCGCTGTCCACATCAGTGATCAGCCGGGCCATTGCGAGGGCGAACCGGCGGGACGCGTGGACCGAGGTGCGGAAGTGGGCGGCGGGCCGCTCGCCGCGCGCGTAGAAACCGTCCGGCCCGTACAGCGCCCGCTCCATAGCCGTCCGCCATCCGACCTGACTCACGACTCGACCGTATCCTGTGCCCCTTCGGTCGTACGCGGATCCTGTGCCCCCTCGGTCGTACGCGGGTTCCGACCTGCGGCTGACGCGTGGTGATCGAAGAGAAAATACGCTTGGGCAATGTTCACCCGACTGTTCGCCTGGCTGCGGCAACATCAGCGGCTCGTGGATCTCGCGCTGATGTTGCCGCTCGGTGCGATGTCGCTCGTGACGAGGCCCCGATACGTCGAGATGACGAGTACCGGGTCCCCCCGGATGATCCCGCTGTGGGTGCACGTCGCGCTGGCCGTCGCGATGTGCCTGCCGCTGATCTGGCGGCGCCGGTGGCCGCAGGCGGTGTTCGCGTTCATCGCGCTGGTGGCGTTGGCGCAGTGGCTGGCCGGGATCAACAACGCCGTCTGCGACTTGACGGTGCCGGTCGCCATGTACACCATCGCGGCCGAGTGCGCCTTCCGGTGGGCGCTGGCGGCGGGGCTGGCCGCCGAGCTCGGCATCACCATGGTCGTCTACCAGCAGCCTCAGCAGGGCGCCGCCGCGGCCCAGTGGAAGTCGCTGATCCCGTTCTCGATCATGATCTGGGGGATCTGGCTGGGCGGCCTGTACATCAGCACCCGCCGCAAGTACACCCTGAGCCTGGAGGAGCGCGCCCAGCGGCTCGAACGCGAGCGCGACGCGGAGGTGCAGATCGCCGCGGCGGAGGAGCGAGCCCGGATCGCGCGGGAGATGCACGACGTGATCGCGCACAGCGTGAGCGTCATGGTGGTCCAGGCCGACGGCGCGGCCTACACCGTGGACGCAGACTCCCAGCGGGCGAAGAGAGCGATGGAGGCGATCGGCACGACCGGGCGGCAGGCGCTCGCGGAGATGCGCCGCATGCTCGGCGTGCTCCGCGAGGGCGGCGACGCCACCCTCGCGCCCCAGCCGGGCGTCGAGCAGCTCACCGAGCTGGTCGAGCAGATCCGCTCGGCCGGGCTGCCGGTCGACCTGACGGTCCAGGGCGTTCCCGCGGAGCTGACCGCGGGCCTTCAGCTGACGATCTACCGGATCGTCCAGGAGGCCCTGACCAACGTCCGCAAGCACGCGGGTCCGGAGGCCACCGCGCGGGTGGGGCTCTACCACGGTGATCACGCGATCGAGGTACGCATCCGCGACGACGGGCGTGGCGCGATCCCCGGCGACGGCCGCGGCCACGGCCTGGTGGGCATGCGGGAGCGCGTCGCCGTCTATGGCGGATCCGTGCGGGCCGAGCCCGTGGCCGGGGGCGGCTTCGAGGTCGTCGCACGGCTTTCCGTCAAAGAAGGAGTCAAAGCGTGAGCATCCGGGTACTGCTCGTCGATGATCAAGAGCTTGTCCGTGCGGGTTTCCGTATGGTGCTCGACGCCCAGCCGGACATCGAGGTGGCCGGTGAGGCCCGCGACGGGCTGGGGGCCCTGGAGGTCCTGCGCGCGACGTCGGTGGACGTCGTGCTGATGGACGTGCGGATGCCGCGGATGGACGGCATCGAGGCGACCCGGCACATCTGCGCGCGCGCCGACGGGCCGAAGGTCGTCATCCTGACCACGTTCGACCTCGATGAGTACGCCTTCGCCGCGCTGAAGGCGGGCGCGGGCGGCTTCCTGCTCAAGGATGCCGGACCGGAGCAGCTCATCGAGGCGATCCGGGCGGTGAGCTCCGGTGACGCGGTCGTCGCGCCGAGCACGACGCGACGGCTCATCGACCGGTTCGTGCAGCACATCCCCGACGAGCCCCAGGCGGCGAACCGCGCGCTGAAGACGCTCACCGCCCGCGAGGGCGAGGTGCTGCAGCTGGTCGCCCGCGGCCTGTCGAACGGGGAGATCGCGGCGCGGCTGTACGTTTCGGAGGCGACCGTCAAGACGCACGTCGGCCGGATCCTCAACAAGCTGGATCTACGCGATCGGGTGCAGGCGGTGGTGTTCGCATACGAGACCGGCCTCATCAGAAGCGGCCAAAACGGCCACGGAGAGTAACGATTACATCACGCAATCAGAGGTTTGATTGCCGCTGCCTGATGGTGTCTGGGTAACTACCGTACGTGTCGGCCGCTCCCTGGGCGGCCGCGAATTCGCGATGTACGGGAGGAATCACGTGCTCAAGAAGCTCACCGCGGCCGGAGCCGTGGCGGTAGCCGCCTCTGGCGTCATGCTGCTCGGCTCTCCCGCCAACGCCGGCGTCAGCACGCGCGGCGACGACGGGGTGCTCTCCGGCAATCAGGTGCTCATCCCCATCTCCATCCCGGTCAACGTGTGCGGTAACAGCGTCGCCGTGATCGGCATCGCCGGTGCGGGCTGCAAGGGCGGCGCATCGGTCGGAGGCGGTCGCCACCACCACCACCACCATCATCATCACCACTACTGGGGCTCATGACGGTGGTCGGCGTCGGCCGGCACGACGAGTGAGACCCTGAGCGAAGACCCCCGCACGGCTTACCGTGCGGGGGTCTTGCGTACGACTCAGGTCGTACACGCGTCAGCGCGGAGAGCGACCCAACGCTGGCCGCGCGGTTGATGGCAGGCGCGGCCGTCGTCCCTAGCGTTGATCATGTTCCGCCAGCGATCAGGGAGTCATCCGTGACCAGTACCGTCGTCAACGCTCCACCCGCCGTCTACGCCACCGGCGTCGCCAAGGTGTACGGCTCCGGGGACGCCGCCGTCCACGCCCTGCGGGGCGTGAGCGTGGCCTTCGCGAGGAGCGCGTTCACCGCGATCATGGGTCCCTCCGGATCCGGCAAGTCGACGCTCATGCACTGCCTGGCCGGACTGGACGCGGTCGACCAGGGGTCGGTGACCATCGGCGACGCGGAGATCACCCGGCTGTCGGACAAACAGCTCACCCACCTGCGCCGCGACCGGATCGGCTTCATCTTCCAGTCGTTCAACCTGCTTCCCACGCTCAGCGCCGAGCAGAACATCCTGCTGCCGCTGGAGCTGGCCGGCCGCAAGCCGGACCGGCAGTGGATGGACCACGTCATCGGCGCCGTCGGCCTGCGTGACCGGCTGTCGCATCGGCCGAGCGAGCTGTCCGGCGGCCAGCAGCAGCGGGTGGCCTGCGCCCGCGCCCTCGTCCACCGTCCCGAGGTGATCTTCGCCGACGAGCCGACCGGAAACCTCGACTCGCGGTCCGGCAGCGAGGTACTCGGATTCCTGCGCTCCTCGGTCCGCGAGCTGGGACAGACCATCGTGATGGTCACCCATGACCCGGTGGCCGCGTCGTACGCCGATCGCGTGGTGTTCCTGCGGGACGGCCAGATCACCTCCGAGATGTACCAGCCGACCCCTGAGACCGTGCTGGACGCCCTGAAGAAGCTGGAGGCCTGACGTGCTGAGAACGACCCTGGCGGGCCTGCGCGCGCACCTGCTGCGGCTGATGCTCACCGCGCTCGCCATCACCCTCGGCGTCGGGTTCGTGTCCGGCACGTTCGTGCTCACCGACACGATGCAGGCCGGCTTCGACCAGCAGTTCACCGCCTCCGCCGACAAGATCTCGGTCGCGGTGCTGCCGAACAGCGGGACGGCGCGTCACGGCTCCGGAGACCAGACCGACACGGGCGTGCCGGCCTCCCTGCTCACCAGGCTCAAGGGCCTGCCCGGCGTCCAGGATGCGCAAGGCCAGGTGCGCGGCGACGCCCCGCTGCTGGGCAAGGACGGCAGGGCGTACGGGGACGTCCCGACCCTCGGCCTGTCGATCCCGACCGGCGCGCTGCAGCGGTACCGGCTGAAGAGCGGTCATCTGCCCGGTACACCCGGCGAGGTCGTGCTGGACGCCGCGACCGCGAAGCGCACCGGCTTCAGGGTCGGCGACACCGTCCAGGTGCTCGACCACAAGGACACCGCGCGGACGTTCACGGTCGCCGGCCTGATGGACTTCGGGGTCGACCAGGAGATCGGCTTCCGCGGCGCTGTCGGCTTCACGCCCGACACCGCCACCGAGATGACCGGCAGGCGCGGCTTCGTGGAGATCGATCTCAAGGCCGCCCCCGGGACCACGAACGAACAACTCCGCGACGCCGTGGCGGCGGCCGCCGGCGGCTCGTACGACGTGCTCACCAGCGCCCAGCTCGCCAAGAGGCTGGCCTCTTCCTCCGGCATGGACGCCGGGCAGA
>JAOPYL010000218.1 GCA_025964625.1 Actinoallomurus sp.
CTACGTGCTGCGGACCGAGCCCCCGCGACCCGTGCGCGTGCTGGTCAGCGGTCCTGAGGCCACCGGCAAGGGCACCGCCGTCCGGACCCTGGAGACCGCGCTGATGGCACGCGGCGAGGTCCGCGAGACGGTCTGTGTCTCCGACCAGGTCTTCGCCAACCTCCACATCAGTGAGACGATCCTGTACTTCCACAACCGCGTCCGTGAATGCCTCGAGGGCAGGCTCCTGGTCATTGAGGGGCTCGACCGCATCCTGGCCTTCGACCACTGCGGGGCGGCGTTCGCCGAGGAGCTGCGCCGTGTGCTCGAACGCCACCAGAAGCTGCACGTGGTCGTCCTGTGCCGGGCCGGCGGCGACGGGCGGGTCTTCGACGCCAACCCGGCGCTCCACCAGCACTTCCGCATCGCGCGCACCCATGAGTTCGGCGAGGACGCCTACGCCGAGCTGTTCCGCCGTGCCGTCTCCCGGCGTGGCATGACCGCCGCCCGGGACGCGGCGGTGACCGCCGGAGTGCTGCTCACCCGGACACCGCCGCTGCTCAACCTCCGCGGCGCGCGCCTCGTCGAATACCTCGCCGAGCAGTGCGTGGCGGCGGCGGCCGCCCGCGGCGAGACCGAGGTCGCCGTCGCGGACCTGCCGCAGCGGGTCATCCCGGGCGGCGCCGCGGACGCCGACCCCATGGCCGAGCTGGACTCCTGCGTAGGCCTGGATTCGGTGAAGAGCGAGGTCCGGCTGCTCGTCGCGGAGGCCGAGGCGGCGCGGATGCGCCGGGAGGCGGGCATGCCGGTGGCCGCCCGGCCGAAGCACATCGTCTTCACCGGCAACCGCGGCACCGGCAAGTCGAAGGTGGCGCGGATCCTCGGCCGCATCTACGCCGACCTCGGCGTGCTCTCCTCAGGGCACCTCGTCGAGGTCGACCGCTCGGACCTCGTCGGCGAGTACGTGAGCGAGAGCGGCCCGCGGGTGCGGCGTGCGGTGGAGCGCGCGCACGGCGGTGTCCTGGCCGTCAACGACGCGCACAACCTGGTGCCCGGCGAGTCGCCGCGCAACCGTGAGGCGATCGACGTCCTGCTGGCCTGCGTGCAGGCCCATCCCGACGATCTCGTCGTCGTGCTGTGCGGGCCGGAGGGGCAGATGAACGGCCTGCTGAAGAGCGACTCGGAGCTGTCCGCCTTCTTCCCCAAGCAGCTGCGCTTCCCCGACCTCACCGAGGACGAGCTGATCGAGGTCTTCCGGGCCAAGGCCGCCGACGCCGGCTTCGCGCTGCGTGAGGGGGTGCTCGGGAAGGTCCGCGAACTGGTGCACGGGAGCACGCGCGACCGGAGCGTCGGCAACGCCCGGCTCATGATCAACCTCCTGGACCGCGCCGTCGCGATGCAGGCGCGGCGGGTCCTCGACGACGGGGTCCTCACCGACGACGAGTCCCTCGACGAGATCTTCGCCGCGGACATCCCCGGCACGCTCAGCGCGGGCGGTCACATCGACCTTCCCGGCGACCCGCTCGCCGAGATCGAGCGGCTGATCGGCCTCGACGCGGTCAAGCACGAGGTGCGGCTCCTCGTCGCCGAGGCCAAGGCCGAGCAGCTCCGCCGGGACGCCGGCATCCCGATCGCCTCACCGACCCGTCACATGGTCTTCACCGGCAACCCGGGCACGGCCAAGACGACCATGGCCCGGCTGCTCGCCGCCGTCTACGCCAAGCTGGGCCTGCTGTCGTCCGGCCACCTGGTGGAGGTGTCCCGCGCCGACCTGGTCGGCGAGTACATCGGGCACACCGCGCCCAAGGTGCGCGCGGCGGTCGAGCGGGCGCTCGGCGGGGTGCTCTTCATCGACGAGGCGTACGCTCTGACGCCCGCCGACTCCGGCCGGGACTACGGCCACGAGGCCATCGCGGAGCTGCTCAAGCTGATGGAGGAGCACCGCGCCGACCTCGTCGTCATCGTGGCCGGCTACGAGGGGCCGATGCTGCGGTTCCTGGAGTTCAACCCCGGGCTCGCCTCGCGCTTCCCCACGGTCCTGCGCTTCCCCGACTACACCGACGACGAGCTCGTGGCGATCTTCGAGGTGATGGCGGCCGGGGCCGGCTTCGCCCTGTCCGATGGCGTGCTCGACGCCGTACGCGGGCGGCTGCGCGCGGCGGCCCGCGGCCAGTCGTTCGGGAACGCACGGCTCATGCGCAACCACCTCGACCGGGCCATCGCCCTGCAGGCGCAGCGCATCACCCGCGAGGAGGATCCGGCGGCGGCGGACATCGGGCTGCTGCGGGTGGACGACCTGCCCCAGACCGACGCCGCGCCCGGCGAGACCGAGGAGACCCTCGGCCAGTATCTGTGACCGGTGCGCACGCCGCGCGCCGGCTCGAACGGCGCCGCCGGCGTCCGCCCGGCCGCTCGCGCCCGGACTCAGCCGCGCAGGTACTCGAGGTAGAGGGGACGCAGGGCGTCGGCGACCTCGCCGCCGCCGGCGTGCACCAGTTCGTTGAGCATCGCGGACAGATGGGAGACGTCGGCCTCCGCCTGGTCGGGGTGGCCCGTGGCCGCCTCCGCGGCGGGGATCGCCTTGAGCAGCCGCCACAGGAAACCGACGTCGAGATGGCGCACGGCGCGTTCGACCGCCCGGTCGTGCAGCTCCCTGGACGAGAGGTTCGCAAGATCTTCTGCCATGTCCCTACTTAACCAGACGGGGCGCCGCCTTCCCGCCCGCACGGCGTGGGCTAGCGTCATCAGGGTGAGCAGAGTGCACGACATGGGAGGGGAGATCGGTTTCGGGCCGGTGCCGGTGCACGACGACGGTGCGTCGTTCCACGCGGACTGGGAGGCTCGCGTCTACGCGCTGAGCCGGGCGTTGCTGCGCAACCGGGTGTTCAACCTCGATGAGTTCCGCGACGCGATCGAGCGGATCCCGCCGCAGGAGTACCTCGCCACCTCCTACTACGAGCGCTGGCTGCGAGCCATTGAGACGCTCCTCGCGGAGAAGGGCCTCGCGTGAGGTTCGCGCCGGGCACGAGCGTGCGGGCACGCGCGCAAGATCCTGACCATCACACCCGGGTACCCCTGTACGTACGCGGGCACGTCGGTGAGGTCGTGGAGGCTGAGGGGGAGTGGCCCCTGCCCGACGATCGCGCGCGCGGCATCACGCCTCCGCGCGTCGAGACGGTCTACGCCGTACGCTTCCCGGCCGACGACCTGTGGGGCGCCGGCTCACACATGGTCACCGTCGATCTGTGGGAGTCCTATCTCGAGGAGGCCCCGAGCCATGAGCCATGAGGAGCTGCCGGTGGCGGCGCGCGTGCGGCGGCTGGAGGAGCGGGTGGTCGACGCCGGGCTGACGACCGATGACGAGCTCGACGCGATGCTGGACGAGCTGCTGGACGGCGCGTCGCCGGTCAACGGCGCCAGGATGGCGGCCCGCGCGTGGACCGACCCGGCGTACCGGGAGCTGATGCTGGCCGACGGGAACGCGGCAGCCGACCAGCTGGGGTTCCCCGCCCAGGGCTACCGGCTCCGGGTGGTCGAGAACACCCCGGAGCTGCACAACGTGATCGTCTGCACGCTGTGCTCGTGCTACCCGGTGTCTCTGCTCGGTCCCTCTCCGGGCTGGTACAAGAGCTTCGCCTACCGGTCCCGGGTGGTGCGCGAGCCCCGTGCGGTGCTGGCCGAGTTCGGACTGGCCGTGCCGGACGACGTCGCGATCGCGGTGTGGGACGCCAGCGCCGAGACGCGCTATCTGGTGCTGCCCCGGCGTCCCGAGGGCGAATACTCCGAGGAGGAGCTCGCCGCCCTCGTCACACGCCAGGGCCTGGTGGGCACCGCGGCCATCTGATCACCCCGCCCCGAGAATGATGATCGATATCGGGTCAATCACTCGGGAAGCTGACGCGAACACCCCGCCGTGCCCCCTAGCGTGTTGGCATGAGTGATTGGCCGGATCAGGGACGCGCCGCCGCGGCGCCGTACACCGAGGGCACCCGGGCTTACCGACGGGGCGGCGAACCGGTGCGTGGTCGGCGGCGCCGCCGCTGGGGGCGGCTGCTGCTGGTCGGCCTCCTCGTCCTGGCGCTTCTTGTCGTGGGCGGCTACTTCTACCTCGACTCCCGGCTGCACCGCATCGACGTGTTCACGGACTACGCCGGGCGGCCGGCGGACACGCCGGGCACGAACTGGCTCGTCGTCGGCTCCGACAGCCGTCAGGGGCTTACGTCGAAGCAGCGCAAGGAGTTCGCCACCGGCGCCGCCGCGGGGCGGCGTACCGACACGATGATGCTGCTGCATATCGGCGACCACGGCACGACCCTCGTCAGCCTGCCACGCGACTCGTACCTGCCGATCCCGGGCCATGGTTCCAACAAGCTCAACGCCGCCTTCGCCTTCGGTGGTCCGAAACTGCTCGTACGCACCGTCGAGCAGGCGACGAAGGTTCGTATCGATCACTACGCCGAGATCGGCTTCGGCGGGTTCGTGGGCATGGTCGACGCGGTGGGCGGGGTGAACATGTGCATCGATCAGCGGATGAAGGACCGTAAGGCGGGCATCGACCTCAAGCCGGGCTGTCAGACGCTGAAGGGCGGGCAGGCCCTCGGCTTCGTCCGCAGCCGGGCCTTCGCCAGCGCAGACCTCGAACGTGTCAAGAACCAGCGCGAGTTCCTGGCCGCGCTGGTGCACAAGGCGACGAGTCCGGGAGTGCTGCTCAATCCGTTCCGCATCGTGCCGTTCGCGCTCCGCTCCACCGACGACTTCGCCGTCGACCAGGGCGACCACCTGTACGACCTGGCGGGATTCGCGTGGGCGATGCGCGGCCTCACCAAGGGCGACGGCCTGACCACGACCGTCCCGATCGGAGGTCAGGGCTCCGCCGCCGGTGTCGGGATGTACATCACGTGGGACAGCGCCCGGGCCGGAACGCTGTTCTCGGCTCTCCGTGAGGACCGGGCCGTTCCGAGGAGTCTGGGAACCCGCTGACGCCCGTGTCCGCGGCTGCCCCTTTCGAATCCTTTGCCGTTTGTGGCCGCTGATTTGCGGGCGGTCGGTACTGTCGGTGACCCCGACAGGGGAGTTACTCTGTGTATCTAGGACGATACAGGGGGTGACAAAACATGAAGAAGTTGCTCAAATGGGGCACGGTGGCGTTCCTGGCGTTCTATATGGTCAGCCAGCCCCACAAGGCGGCGAACGTCGTGCACGGGACCCTGGGAGGGCTCACCGGTGCCGCCACATCCCTGTCCACATTCGTGAGCGATCTGCCATAGCTGCGGATCAGCCCGGTTCCTTGAGCAACGCGGCAAGCTGTGCCGCGTTGCGCTGGGCGTAGTCCTGGCAGCAGTTGTTGAAGAGCACCTGGGTGGTGTCGGCGTTCTCGGCGAGCGCCCGTACCTTCGGCGCCAGCTCCTTGAGCTCCTCGTCGCCATAGAAGTAACCGAAACGCTCGTGGATGTTCTTACTCGTCCACTTGTCCGAATGCCCGTGGAGCCGTACAACGGCCAGGTCGGACGTGGCGGCGAACACCGGAGGGATCGAGCTGGGGTGGCCCTGGGGCATGTCCACGCTGACGTACGGCACGCCGTACCTCGTGAGGAAGTCCAGGGTCTCGGCCTGGTTGTCCTCGCTCATCCAGGTCTTGTTGCGGAACTCCACGCAGACGCGCATCGGCTCGCAGCGGCGCTTGACCTCCAGGATGTACTCCTTGTTGCGCCGGCCGATCGGGAACCACTGCGGGAACTGGAACAGCAGGGCCTTCAGCTTGCCGGCCTCGTGCAGCGGCCAGAGCGCGTCAAGGAACCGCTGCCACACCTCCTCGACGACCTCAGCGGGGACGTCGCGCAGGTAGACGTTCTTCTTGTCCGGCACCTTCTCCCGCAGATCCTTGTAGAGCGCGCCCGGCCGCGTCGGATGCTGGGTGAGCAGCGAGAACGCCTTCACGTTGAAGGTGAACCCCTCAGGGGTACGGTCACGCCAGTAGCCGGCCGTCCGCTCCGCCGGCGGCGCGTAGTACGTGGCGTCCACCTCGACCAGCGGGAACTGCGAGGCGTAGTACTTCAGGCGCTCCTCGGCCGTCTTCACCTCAGGCGGATACCAGCCGGACTCGAGGAGCGTCTTGTCCGTCCACGACGCGGTGCCGACCAGGATGTTGCCCATAGGACAAATGTAGGAGCCGGACCGGTGAAGGGCCGAGGTTAGGATCGTGATCGTGTCGATCTATGACGTGGATATCGAACGCCTGCAGGGCGGACCGGCCGATCTCGGCCAGTACCGCGGCAAGGCCGTGCTCGTGGTGAACGTCGCGTCCAAGTGCGGCCTCACGCCGCAGTACGAAGGACTGCAGCGCCTTCAGGAGACGTACGGCGACCGCGACTTCACCGTCCTCGGCGTGCCCTGCAACCAGTTCATGGGGCAGGAGCCGGGCACGGCCGGGGAGATCGCGGAGTTCTGCTCGGCGACCTACGGCGTCAGCTTCCCCATGACCGAGAAGGTCGACGTCAACGGGATCGGGCGGCATCCGCTGTACGCCGGTCTCGTCACGACGCCGGACGCATCCGGTCACACCGGGGACATCCGGTGGAACTTCGAGAAGTTCCTCGTCGCCCCGGACGGCACGGTCGCGGCCCGGTTCGACCCGCGCACCGAGCCGGACACCGACGAGGTCGTCCAGGCGATCGAGAAAGCCCTGCCCTGATCCAGGTCGCGGTGTGCGGCCCACGGGACTGCACCGACGCGGAGCGGCGCGACGCGCACGAGGTCGGCCGGCTGCTGGCCGCGCGCGGCGCGATCGTGATCTGCGGCGGCTACACGGGCGTGATGGCGGCGGTGACCGAGGGCGCCCGCTCCGGCGGGGGCATGGTCGTGGGCGTCCTGTCCGGCGCCGACCGTGCGGAGGCCCATTCCGGCCTGACCGCCGCCATCGCGACCGGCATGGGCCAGGCCCGCAACGCCGTCATCGTCAACTCCGCCGACGCCGTCATCGTGGTCGGGGGATCCTGGGGCACGCTGTCGGAGCTGGCCCTCGCCATGCGGCGCGGCACGGTGCCGGTCGTACAGCTCGGCGGCTGGCAGCTGTGCGACGCCGGCGGCCTGTCACTCCCGGGACCCAGGCACGCCGCCACACCGGAGGAGGCCCTGCGACTGACGGGCCTGTGGCCCTAGGCCAGGAGAGCCTTGATCCGGGCAAGAGAGTCGGCGCCGAGGAGCTCGACCGGCATCACCGGTCCCTCGGCGAGCCGGTCGGCCAGGGCGGACACCGCCTCGGCGCGGCAGGAGACGTACTCCTCTTCGGTGCCCTCCGGAGCCCGGCCGGCCAGCAGACCGGCGACCTCGGTCAGCGCGAGGTGCCCGGCGTCACGGGCCATGCCGGGACCGGCCGTCCTCTCCAGCCGCTGGTAGGCGGTGACGAGACGGCGCACCGACGCGCCGGACACATCCAGTACGGTGCCGCGGGCGAGGGTCTCCTCCCGTCGCCGGCCGGCGCGGTGACGCATCGCCCGCAGCAGCGCCGCGTGGGCGGGCAGCGCCAGCCCGAGGGCGAGGCAGGCCACGGCCACGACGCTCAGCCAGCTCGGCAGGCCCGCCAGCGGCACGGCGGCGAGCAGGACACCGCCGCCCGCCGTGAACGCGATCTCGGGCGGTCCCATGCCGTTGTCCTGCGGTCCGCCCGGTCCGCGGTCGTCTTCCTCAGGAACGTCGGTGAGCGGACCGGGCCGGTGCGGGACGATGACCTGCGACATCATGATCTTATTATCGGCGGGCCCGGACCCGATCTCGTGGAACTCGCCGTCCGCGCGGCGTGTGCGGCTCAGATATACCTAATATGGCCGCCAACGGAGGTAGCGAACGATGCCGAAATGGACCACCGGCGATATCCCCGATCTCACCGGGAAGCGGGCGATCGTCACTGGCGCCAACAGCGGCCTCGGATTGCAGACCGCCCTCGAGCTGACCCGGCACGGCGCCGCGGTCGTTCTCGCCTGCCGGAGCGCCGAACGCGGCGGACAGGCCCTGAAGGCGATCCGCCGCGCGGTGCCGGACGGCGATGTCGTGCTCGGCTCACTCGACCTGGCCGACCTGGCCTCGGTGCGCGCCTTCGTACAGGAACACGGATCAGCGCTCGACCTGCTGGTCAACAACGCCGGAGTGATGGCACTGCCGCGCCGGACCACGGCCGACGGCTTCGAGATGCAGTTCGGCACCAACCATCTCGGCCACTTCGCGCTGACCGGCCTGCTGCTGCCCGCCCTGCTCGAGCGCCCCGGCGCCCGGGTCGTGACCGTCACGAGCATCATGCACTGGATGGGGCGCATCGACTTCGAGGATCTCGACGGCGAGCGAGGCTACCGGCGGTGGCCCGCCTACTGCCAGTCCAAGCTGGCCAACCTGGTCTTCGCCAAGGAGCTCGCCCGCCGGGCCGGCGGCAGGCTCACCAGCGTCGCGGCCCATCCCGGGTTCGCCGCCACCAACCTGCAGCAGGCGGCTCCCCGGATGGAGGGAAGCAAGGCCCGCGAAGCGTTCTACGGCCTGGGCAACGTGCTCCTCGCCCAGTCCGGCGCTGCCGGCGCCTGGCCGTCGCTCTACGCGGCGACCGCACCCGCCGTCCAGGGCGGCCAGTGCTACGGGCCGCGCGGTCCCGGCCAGAGCCGCGGTGCGCCGCACCGGGTCCGGACCCTTCCGCGCGCGGCCGACGCCGAGCTCGGCCGCCGGTTGTGGGAGGTCTCCGAGGAGCGCACCGGCGTCTCGTATGACGTCATGTCCGATACCTGACGCACGCGCATGGGAAGAAGCACCGGGCGGCGCGGCCGTCGTGACCTCGACTTCGCGCAGCGGTTCGCCGACGAGACCGACACCAGGCGGGTGACCCCGCGGGTCTCGTGCGACGCGCTGAGCGCCGTGCCTTCGCCAGGTGCCGGCGGCCGTACCGAATATAGAGTGCACGCAGGCGGGCCCGGTCGGCTCCGGCCGCCTCTCGCCGCGGAGGAGGAACCATGAGCAAGCTCGTTTCCAAGCCGGTCACCATCGTCACGTCGATGCTCGCCGGGACGGTCGCCGGCGTGATCTTCAAGCAGGTCTGGAAGCTGGCGGCGAGAGAGGACGACGCACCCGACGCGACCGACTTCGAACGTCGCTGGGCCGAGGTGCTGGCCGCCGCCGCGCTGGAGGGCGCGATCTTCGGCGCGGTCAAGGCCGCGGTCCGGCGCGCGACCGCCTCGCGTCCCGATCCCGCCGAGGACGCCTGACCCGGCCGTTCCCGGCGGCGGGACCGATCAGGCTCCGGGGCCGGCGGCGGGGTCCCAGTCGAGGGTGGCGGGCACGGAACCCTCGAGGGTGAGGAGCCAGCGCTTCACCTCGACGCCGGTGCCGCCGCTGTATCCGCCGAGGCCGTCGGCCGCCACCACCCGGTGGCAGGGGACCACGATCGGGATCGGGTTGGAGCCCATGATCGTCCCGATCGCGCGGGCGGGCACACCGGTGCCGCTGAGGTCGGCGAGTTGCCCGTAGGTGACGGTCTCGCCGTACGCCACGCCGGCGTAGAGCTTCTCGAGCACCTCGCGCTGCGCCCCGGAGGTGTGCCGCCAGTCGATCGGCAGGTCGAAGTCGCGGCACTCGCCGGCGAAGTAGGCGGCCAGCCGCGCGCGTACGGTGTCGGTGCGCTCCGGGGCCTCGACGACGGGCAGGCCCGCGCGCATCCGCGCCCGCTCCCGTGGGGTGTCACGGAACGACAGTCCGCACAGGCCGATGGCGGTGCAGGCGTATGCCACTCTCCCCAGCGGGGTGTCCAGCGCTCCGATGGCGACGTCCATGTCTCCTTCCTACCAACCCATGAGGATGAGCGCGCGCGGGAATCCGACATCGCGGTTGCCGAGCCCGGCTCGCTCAACGGCCCGGCCGCCTCCATCTGGCCTGCTGTAAGCGCTTACACATTGCGATGGCGTGGACGTGAGCGCTTCCCCTGAAGTGGATCGAGTATTCGATTACGGCCATACCGCGGTAAAGGGGGCGTGGCAACGTTGTTCGGGACGGGGGTGGGGGGCACCCCCCTGGAGGCGCGGGTACCCTCACATACGTGCGACGATTTTTCACTCCCGGCTGGCTGGGGCTGCACCTGGTCGCCATTGTGCTGATCGGCGCGTTCCTGCTGGCCGGCTGGTGGCAGCTGGCGCGTGCCCAAGGTGGCAACCTGCAGAGCTGGGCCTACGTCATCGAGTGGCCGATGTTCGCGATCTTCGTGATCGTGATGTGGGTCCGGATGGTGCGTGACGAGCTCCGCGGTGGCACCGAGGGTGGGCCCGGCACGATGATTCCGGCCCGGGCCGCGCCGGCGGGAGAGATCAACGATGAGGACGACGAGGAGCTGGCGGCGTACAACCGCCGTCTCGCCCGGCTGAACGACGAGGTCCCGCGCCGCTGACGGCGCGATCTTTCATGGAAGGACGACCCGTGCAAGGAGCGGTGACCCGCTACCGCGTCATGGCCTATGTGACCGGTGCGCTGCTGATCGTGCTCTGTTGCGTCGCCGTTCCGCTCAAGTTCTTCGCGCATGACGGCACGCTGTCCACCGTGGTCGGCATGCCGCACGGCATGCTGTGCTACCCGCTCTACCTGGTGACCACCTTCGACCTCTACCGCCGGGTGCGCTGGCCGCTGGGCAAGGTCGTGCTGATCGTGCTGGCCGGGATCATTCCGTTCCTGACCTTCTACGTCGAGCGCAGGGTCGTCGCCGAGCTCCGCGAGCGGGCCCACACAACGCCGAGCGCCGACACCGCCGGGGTCTGATCTTCCGGCGAAACCATGGATCTCGGCTCGCCTCGAGACGCCATAGTCCCTCACAGAGGCAAGGGTGATCTTCGAGCTGGCACAGCGCGACGCGTACGAGGTCGCCGCCCTCCGCCGATCGCTCGATCTCGACGCCGGCTACCTCAGCCGCATCCTG
>JAOPYL010000247.1 GCA_025964625.1 Actinoallomurus sp.
CCGCCGCGGGGGCCGACATCGCGGCCGTCGTGAGCGCCGCCGCCGAGGCGTACGCGTTCCGCAAGACCTGATGGGCCGGCCGGGCCCGCGGTGTCGGCCGCAGCCCGTACCCTTCTTTGAGTGTCGACGCTCGTAAACCATCCCCTTCTCGACGGTCTCAACGACGCCCAGCGCGGGGCGGTGGTCCACCAAGGCGGCCCGCTGCTCATCGTCGCGGGGGCCGGCTCGGGCAAGACCCGCGTCCTGGCCCACCGCATCGCCTACCTGCTCGCCGAGCGGAACGCCCAGCCCGGCGAGATCCTGGCGATCACCTTCACCAACAAGGCCGCCGGCGAGATGAGGGAGCGCGTCGACGCCCTCGTCGGTCCCCGGTCACGTGCCATGTGGGTGATGACGTTCCACTCCGCGTGCGTGCGGATCCTGCGCCGCGAGGCGAAGCGGCTCGGCTTCCCGTCCAGCTTCTCGATCTACGACCAGGCCGACTCGCAGCGCCTGATGGCGCTGGTCTGCCGCGAGCTCGACCTCGATCCCAAGCGCTACCCGCCCCGCGGCTTCTCCGCCCAGGTCTCCAACCTCAAGAACGAGCTGATCGACTACGAGACCTATCGGGGCCAGGCCGCGACCCACATGGAGAAGACCCTCGCGGAGGCCTACGAGACCTACCAGGCGCGGCTGCAGCAGGCCGGGGCGCTCGACTTCGACGATCTGATCATGACGACCGTCAACCTCCTGCAGGCCTTCCCGGACGTGGCCGAGCACTACCGGCGGCGGTTCCGGCATGTCCTCGTCGATGAGTACCAGGACACCAACCACGCGCAGTACGTCCTGGTCCGCGAACTGGTCGGGCAGCCGGGCGACGACGACGAGCTCGCGCCCGCGGAGCTGTGCGTGGTGGGCGACGCCGACCAGTCGATCTACGCCTTCCGCGGCGCGACGATCCGCAACATCCTGGAGTTCGAGCGGGACTACCCCAGCGCGAGCGTCATCCTGCTGGAGCAGAACTACCGGTCGACGCAGACGATCCTGTCGGCGGCGAACGCGGTGATCGAGCGCAACGCCGACCGCAAGCCGAAGCGGCTGTGGTCCGACCAGGGCGAGGGCCCGAAGGTCAGCGGATACGTCGCCGACAACGAGCACGACGAGGCGGCCTTCGTCGCCCAGGAGATCGACCGGCTCAACGACGACGAGGACGTCACGGCCGGCCAGGTCGCGATCTTCTACCGCACCAACGCCCAGTCACGGGTGTTCGAGGAGGTGTTCATCCGTGTCGGCCTGCCCTACAAGGTCGTCGGGGGCGTCCGCTTCTATGAGCGTAAGGAGATCCGCGATCTGCTCGCCTACCTCCGGGTGCTGGCCAACCCCGAGGACACGGTGAGCCTCAGGCGCATCCTCAACGTCCCCAAGCGGGGCATCGGCGACCGGGCCGAGGCCTGCGTCGAGGCGTTCGCGGGCCGGGAGCGCGTGACGTTCTGGCAGGCGCTGCGGCGTGCCGAGGAGGCGCCCGGCATCGCGACCCGCTCGCTCAACCAGATCAAGGACTTCGTCGCCCTGCTCGACGAGCTGCGCGACCTGGTCGAGACCGCCACGCCGGCCGAGCTCGTCGAGGCCACCCTGACCAAGAGCGGCTACCTCGCCGAGCTCGAAGCCTCCCGGGACCCGCAGGACGAGACCCGGATCGAGAACCTCCGCGAGCTCGAGTCCGTGGCGGCCGAGTTCGAGGAGCGTCTGGTGGAGTGGGTGCCCCCCGGGCCGGGCGGCGGCGCTGGACCCGAGGGCGTCGACGAGACGCCCGCCGACGAGGCGCTCACCGACGACCGGCTCACCGACGAGGCGCCCGCCGGCGACGAGCCCACCGATGAGGGGGACGAGCCCGCCGATGAGGGGTCCGCCGCGTACCGGTCCGCCGAGGGCCGGCTCGTCGAGTTCCTCGAGCAGGTCGCGCTGGTCGCGGACGCCGACCAGATCCCGGAGGGCGGTGAGGGCGTCGTCACGCTGATGACCCTGCACACCGCCAAGGGCCTGGAGTTCCCGGTCGTGTTCCTCACCGGCATGGAGGACGGGGTCTTCCCGCACTTGCGGTCGCTCGGCGACCCCAAGCAACTGGAGGAGGAGCGGCGGCTCGCCTACGTCGGCATCACTCGTGCCCGGCAGCGGCTGTACGTCTCCCGCGCGACGATGCGCAGCTCCTGGGGGGCTCCTTCGTACAACCCGGCGTCGCGTTTCCTCGCCGAGATCCCCGAGACGCTGGTCGAGTGGGAGCGGGCCGAAGGCACCCCGGCGGTGGCCTCGGCGGCCCAGCGGCCGGGCGTGCGCTCCCCGGGCAACCGGGAGGTGCCCGCCCTGTCGTCCGGTGACCGGGTCTGCCACGACGCGTTCGGGCTGGGCACGGTCGTCACCGTCGACGGCGCCGGTGAGAAGGCGGCCGCCACCGTCGATTTCGGCGGCGACTACGGTGTCAAGCGCTTCGTGCTCCGCTACGCCCCGATCCAGAAGCTGTAGAAGGGTTGCACGGCCCGAGTGGCCGGATGCGGGCGTCGACATGGGGCGTGTGGACCTGCATGATGCACGAGGGAGCACCTGCGGCCCGTTGGGAGGAAAATGGGGCGGTTCGCGCGGCGTCTCCTCGTCGCAGTCGTCTTCATCGTGAGCATGGTCGGGTTCGCATCGACGGCCTTCGCCTCGGGCGAACGGCCGCTCACGCTTCCGGCCGGCACGTACCACGTACCCGTCTACCGTCCGGTGGCCGCCTGGCCGCGTCTGGTCGTCTGCACGCCGGGCGCCCGCCTGACCGGCGTGGCCCAGCAGCTGGCGCGCGAATGCGCGTACCACCACATCCAGCAGGCCGTCGACGCGGTCCGGCAGCGCGGTACCACGATCTACGTGCTGCCCGGCACCTACCGTGAGGAGCCGAGCCTCGCCGCCCCCACCGGTCAGTGCGCGAAGCTCGCCGGCCAGGAGGTGCTGTCGTACGAGCAGCAGCAGGCCTGCCCGCACCTGCAGAACCTGATCAGCGTCACCGGCATCGGCGACCTGCAGATCGAGGGCGTGGGCGGCGCGGTGGTCGTCGAGGGGACCAAACGGATCGGGATCCGCGCCGACCGCTCCAACGGTTTCTACCTGCGCAATGTCACCGTGCGGGGCTTCGCCGAGGACGGGGTCGACGTCGTCGAGACCGACGGGTTCGTCCTGGACCAGGTCACCGGCCAGGGCAACGGCGCGAACGGGCTCGCCGCCGACGCGGCCGACCACGGGCTGATCACCGACTGCACGGCGTCGGGCAACGGCGACTCGGGCATCGCGACGGCCTCCGCCTCCGATCGGAGCGGCAGCCGGCTGTCGATCGAGATCCGCCGCTGCCGGTCGTTCGGCAATCTGATCGGCTACTCCGGTACCGCCGGCGACTCGGTGTACGTCCACGACAACGAGTTCTCCGGTAACTCCACCGGCGCCATGCTCGACAGCAGCGTGCAGGCGGTGGGCATGCCGCAGAACCACGCCATGTTCGTCGCCAACCGGGTGTTCGGCAACAACGCCGACTTCTACCTCGGCTGCCGCGCCGTCTGCCCGCGGCGGGCGGTGCCGGTCGGCACCGGAATGCTGCTCGCGGGCGGCGACGAGAACACGTACGCGAGCAATCTCGTCTACGACAACTGGCGATACGGCGTCGCGCAGTACTGGATACCGGCGAGCCGGCGCGGTGAGACGGACCCGGCCAAGCAGCGTGACACCTCCCATGGCAACCGCTACGTCGGCAACCTGATGGGCGTCACGCCCTCCGGTACGGCCGCGCCGAACGGGATCGACTTCTGGTGGGACGAACAGGGCGACCGCAACTGCTGGCAGAACAACGCCTCCTCGCCGGGACCTTTGCGCAGTGATCCGGCCGCCCTGCCGACCTGCGACCATCCCTCGGCGGGCGGTCCGTACGCGCAGCGGGGCAACCCGGTCAAGACGGCGGTCGTGACCGCCTGCGCCGCGTACCGGCCGGGCGATGGTGATCCGCGGGGCTGCGACTGGCTCGATCCGCCGTCTCGGCCCGTGCCCTGATGTGCCGGCCCGGCCCGGAGCGACCGGCGCGTCCGCGGCCCCTCCGTGCCCGGAGTCCGGTGGATGCGGCTACTCTGCGGAGAGTCTGAGGCACCCCGGTAGGAGGCAGTAATGGCGGGTCCGATCCGCGTCGTCGTCGCCAAGCCCGGTCTCGACGGCCATGATCGCGGGGCGAAGGTCGTCGCCCGGGCGTTGCGCGACGCCGGCATGGAGGTCATCTACACCGGCCTGCACCAGACGCCCGAGCAGATCGTCGAGGCGGCGCTGCAGGAGGACGCCGACGGCATCGGCCTGTCCATCCTGTCGGGGGCGCACATGACGCTGTGCGCCAAGCTCCTGGAGCTGCTCAAGGAGCGCGACGCGCTCGACATCGTCGTCTTCGCGGGCGGCATCATCCCGGACGCGGACATCCCCCAGCTGGGGAAGCTCGGGGTGGCGAGGATCTTCACACCCGGCGCGACGACTCATGAGATCGTCGCGTGGGTGCGCGCCAATGTCGGGGAGAGCTGACCGCTAACCCGACGGGACCGGCAGGGGCAACCGCTCGGCGGCGAGGGCGAGCACGACGAGGGCGGACGTCCAGCCCAGCGGTGCCACTCCCGCCTGGTTGCCGCGGGCGTCCACCTTCTCCGGGAACGACCCCAGCGACGTGCGGTGCCCGATGAGCCAGTCGAGCCAGCCGCGGGCGGCCGCGGTATCGCCGGAGGCCGCGGCAGAGAGCGCGAACAGCCCGGTCTCGGGGGTCCACGCGACGTCGGCGCCGTACCTCTCCCCGGGAACCACTCCGCCACTCGGCAGCCGCAGCCGCGCGCCGATCCTGGAGACCGAGGCCAGGACGTCCGGCGACGCCGCCGAGAACGGCGGAGCCAGGAACGTGATCGAGGAGTCCAGCAGGCCGCGGGGAACGGGGGAGCGTGGATACCCGTACGGCGCGAAGCGCCGCGTGATCGCATGTGCCAGCCGGTCGGCGGCCCGGTCCCAGCGCTGGGCCTCGTCGGAGTCGCCGCGGTCCACGGCCAGCGAGGTGGCGGCGCGCAGCCCGGCCAGTATCGGCGCGCACACGCCGAGCGTCGGCGCGTGCGGCGCCTGCTCGCGCGAGGCGGGGCGTTCCCAGTAGTCCGACGACGGCGGCGGCAGCCCGTCGGCGCGCAGCGAGGCCGCCGCCCGGTCGGCGGCTTGGCGCACCATCGGCCACAGCGTGGTCATGTTGGCCGCCTGCGGGTCCTGCCGGTGCAGGAACCAGGTGGCCCAGAGCACCCAGCCGAGGCTGTCGAGCTGCGCCTCGCGGCCGTCGGTGACAGCCGTGCCGTCGGGCCGGTACCTCGCGGCCCACAGCCCGTTACCGGCCTGTGCGCGGGCGAGGAAGTACACCACCCGCTGGGCGTCCGCGCGATGCCCGGTCACGGCGAACGCGGCGGCGGCGAAGGCTCCGTCACGGGGCCACATGTAGTTCCAGGAGCCGTACCACGATGCGGTCGAGGCGCCGTTCGGCTCGGTGAGCATACGCAGGTCGAGCAGGGCGCGGCCGGCCGCGTCGCGGTCCGCCGGGGTGGCACCGGGCACCGTGCCGGAGGCCAGCCACGCCCGGTCGGCGCGGACCGCCTCGGCCACCCGCGGGTCGTCGCGCCGGACGGTCTCCGGCTCCGTGAGGCCGAACGGGATCAGCCGCGCCTTCCCGCCGGGCAGCGCCAGAACCGAGCTGCCGGGGATATAGGAGGCACCGGCCGCCTCTTCGGGACTGACCGCGGCGCGGGCGAACGGCCATCCGCCGTTGCCGATCAGACCGGGACTACGCCAGGCGGGAGGGTCGCTGTCCGGCAGGCTCGCGGCGCACGTGGCGGTGAGCGCGGCGACGAGAAGCAGCAGAGTGACGCGGCGCACCGTCCGTGCCCTCTGGCTACTCACCCGCAACTCCTGTGAACACGGCATCCAGTAGATCAAACGACGGCAAACACCACAGACGTCACCTCGTGATTACCCGCCCGTCACGCTGGCGAAGCGCTCCCCCGGACCCAGGGGTCCGGACCCCACGGCGGTGCGACTAGGCTGCCAGGTCGGAGCGGACCGCTGGACTGGACGCGGTCGTTATCTGTCGATCCCGTTAAGGACGGACCCCCGTGGACCTGTTCGAACATCAGGCGAAGGAGATCTTCGCGGAGTACGGCGTTCCGGTCCCTGCCGGCAAAATCGCCACGACGCCGGAAGAGGCCCGAGCGATCGCGGACGCGTTCGCCGCCGCCGGCACTTCGCGCGTCGTCGTCAAGGCGCAGGTGAAGGCCGGTGGCCGCGGCAAGGCCGGCGGTGTGAAGGTGGCCGACTCTCCCGCCGACGCAGAGGACAAGGCGCGTCAGATCCTCGGCATGGACATCAAGGGCCACACGGTCCACAAGGTCCTGGTGGAAGAGGCCAGCGCCATCGCCGAGGAGTACTACTTCTCCTTCCTGCTCGACCGCGCCAACCGGACCTTCCTCTCCATCTGCTCGGTCGAGGGCGGCATGGAGATCGAGGAGGTCGCGGCGACCAAGCCGGACGCGGTGGCCCAGGTGCCGGTCGTGGCGCTGACCGGCATCGACCGCGCCAGGGCCCGCGAGATCGCGGCCGCCGGCCGGCTGCCGGAGCAGGCCCTCGACGGTGCCGCCGAGCTGATCGAGCGCCTCTGGGCCGTCTTCGTCGACGAGGACGCGACCCTCGTCGAGGTCAACCCGCTGATCCTCACGCAGGACGGCCGGGTGATGGCCCTCGACGGCAAGGTCACCCTCGACGGCAACGCCGACTTCCGCCAGGCCGAGCACGAGGCCCTGGAGGACAAGGCCTCGACCGACCCGCTCGAGGCGAAGGCCAAGGAGAAGGGCCTCAACTACGTCAAGCTCGACGGCTCGGTCGGCATCATCGGCAACGGCGCCGGCCTGGTCATGTCGACGCTCGACGTCGTCGCGTACGCCGGCGAGCAGTACGGCGGCCAGAAGCCGGCCAACTTCCTCGACATCGGCGGCGGCGCCTCGGCCGAGGTGATGGCCAACGGCATGGAGGTCGTGCTGGGCGACTCCGACGTCAAGAGCGTCTTCATCAACGTGTTCGGCGGCATCACCTCCGGCGACGCGGTGGCCAACGGCATCGTCCAGGCGGTCAAGCTGCTGGGCGAACGCGGCGAGACGGTCGACCGGCCGATCGTCGTGCGGCTCGACGGCAACAACGCCGAAGAGGGCCGGCGCATCCTCAACGAGGCCGCGATCCCGGTCATCGAACAGGTGGAGACGATGGACGAAGCGGCGCGCCGCGCTGCCGAGCTGGCTTCCCAGGGAGTTTGAGATGGCGATCTGGCTGACCGAGAACAGCAAGGTCATCGTTCAGGGGATGACCGGTTCCGAGGGCACCAAGCACACCCGGCGCATGCTGGCGGCCGGCACCAACGTCGTCGGCGGCGTCAACGCCCGCAAGGCCGGGCAGAGTGTGGACTTCGACGGCACGGCGCTGCCGGTGTTCGGCACCGTCGCCGAGGCGATGGCCGAGACCGGTGCCGACGCGTCCGTGGTCTTCGTGCCGCCGAGGTTCACCAAGGACGCGGTGATCGAGGCCATCGACGCCGAGATCCCGCTGTGCATCATCATCACCGAGGGCATCCCGGTGCACGACAGCACCTGGTTCTGGGGTCACGCGGTGGCCAAGGGCAACAAGACCCGGATCATCGGCCCGAACTGCCCCGGTCTCGCGTCGCCGGGCAAGTCCAACGCCGGCATCATCCCGGCCGACATCACCACGCCCGGTCGCATCGGCCTGGTGTCGAAGTCGGGCACGCTGACCTACCAGATGATGTACGAGCTGCGCGACATCGGCTTCTCCACCTGCGTCGGCATCGGCGGCGACCCGGTCATCGGCACGACCCACATCGACGCCCTCGAGGCGTTCGAGGCCGACCCCGAGACCGACGCCATCGTGATGATCGGTGAGATCGGCGGCGACGCCGAGGAGCGCGCCGCCGCCTACATCGAGCAGCACGTCACCAAGCCGGTCGTCGGCTACGTGGCCGGGTTCACCGCTCCCGAGGGCAAGACCATGGGGCACGCCGGCGCGATCGTCTCCGGCTCCTCCGGCACCGCGCAGGCCAAGAAGGAGGCCTTGGAGAAGGTCGGCGTCCGGGTCGGCAAGACGCCGAGCGAGACCGCCCGCCTCATGCGCGAGATCATGTCGCACTGACGCCTCGACGAGGGACGCCCCGACGCCGGATTCTGCGGCGCCGGGGCGTCGCCGTCCGGGCACGCCCGCCGGGGCCGCGGTGAAATCTACGACACGCCGGACACGCACCGGCGCAGGACGCCGTACGGCTGCGAGCATGGTGGCGCGTATGCCCGCGAGCGAGCGAGGAGCGATGAGTGACCGATGAGCGCGGCTGAGCCTTCCCAGACGGCCGAGTCCGCCGCCCGTCCGCTCGCCGTCACCGGGATCGTGGCGGCCGCCTGGTGTGCCGGCCTCGGCCTCACCACGCTCACCACGGTCACGCTCATCGGCTGGATCGCCGCGCCGCGCACCGCGCTCGGCACGGGCCTGCCGGGCATGTTCCGCACCGCCGTCAACTTCTGGCTCGTCTCCCACCACGCGGGGTTCTCGGTGCCGCACGGCCGCGTGGGCCTGCTGCCCCTCGGCCTGACCCTCCTGCCGGGCGCGCTGCTCTTCCGCGGCGGCGGGTGGATCACCCGGACCGGGCGGGTGCGGGGCCGCTACCGGATCGGGGTCGTGCACGCGGCGCTCGCACTGGCCATCCCCTACGCCGTGCTCGCCGGCCTGCTCGCCCTCGCTGCCCGGTCGCCCGTGGTCACGCCGTCGGCCTGGCAGGCGCTACTGGTCTGCTTCCTGCTCGCGCTGGTCGCCGGGGGCCTCGGCGCGGCGCGGGCCCTGGTCGCCTCGACGACGACGCGCTCGCCGTGGGCGGCGATGCTCGGGCTGCTGCCCCATCGCACGCGTTCGCTGGCCGCGGGGGTCACCGGTGCCACCGCGGTACTCCTCGGCTCCGGGTTGCTGATCTTCTTCGTCTCACTGCTCTTCCACCTGCCGGAGGCCGGCAACCTCTACGGGGTGCTGAAGCCTGGCGTCGTCGGTGGGATCCTGCTGTCGCTGGTCGCGCTTGCCTACCTGCCCAACGCGGCGATCTGGGCGGTGTCCTACGCCGTCGGCCCCGGGTTCGCGGTGGGTTCGGGCACGAGCGTGGCGCCGTCCGGAGTGTTCGTCGGCATGATCCCCTCGTTCCCGCCCTTCGCCGCGCTGCCGGCGCCGGGGCCCGCCCCGCTCATCTCCCTGCTCGCCCTCGCCGCGCCGTTCGCCGCCGGCATCGTCGGCGGGATCCTCACCATCCGGGCGCTGCCCAGCGCGGTCAGCGAGGCCGCGCCGCTGTGGGGCTTCGTGTGCGGAGTCTGCACCGGCGGTGTCGTCGCCCTGCTGGCGGCGTTGTCCGGAGGCCCCCTGGGGGGCGACCGGATGGCCGTGATGGGACCCTCCGCCTGGCAGACCGGCTTGATGGCCGCACTCGAGGTGGGCGTCTCGGCCGCGATCGCGGCCTGGGCGGCCAACTGGCAACTGCTGCACCGCGCACCCCGGCCCGACGACCCTCCGGCCGAGGAGGCCGCCCGGATCCCCGATCAGGTCCAGTTCGTCGACCCCGAGCCGGTGCTGGCCTCCGTGGATACGCAGCCGCAGTTTCCCGAGGGTGTCGTCCCGATCGGTGAGAAGTTCGACTCGGGCCTTCCGGGCGTGCCCCGGCCTCGTACCGAGCCCGGGAGCGGCACGATCTCTCCCCTCAGGAAGAAGCGTCCGCGCGACCGGCCCAGCTGACCTCGGGTGTGCCCGGCGGGTCAGAACCAGGAGCGGTGCCGTTCGAGGGAGCCCTCCGGGATGTGCAGCCGGCGCTCCATCCGCGGGAAATAGGTGTCCTGGCAGGACTGCCTGTCGTCGATGGTGATCGCCGACTGGCGGCACTCGGTGTAGCGGCTCAGGTCTGTCCACACCACCCCGGCCAGCACGATCGAGATCACGGACAGCAGCAGGCCGATCGATCCGATGACGACGCCGGGCACAGCGCCGGGGGCGGGGGCCAGCACTCGCTGGGCCCGTCGGCGGGAGCGGACGCCGGTGACGACGGCGCCGACGCACAGCACGACCCCGACCGGCAGGAACAAGAACGTGAGTATCAGCCCGGTCATCGCCATGACGAGCGATCGGTTGCCACCGCGCTCCGCCGCGGTCGGCGGCAGGGGTGGCGGGGGAGGGGCGGGAACCTGCGTCTGCGGCCCGCTTTCGCCCGGGCCTGGGGCGTCGCTCACGGATCCTCCTGGTGTCGGCTGAACCGGGCCGAGCGGCGGCCGATAGGCTGGAACGGCCCGCCAACCAGTCGTTACCTCCTGGGAGTTACGGTGTCCGCCCGGCTCGTCGTCCTCGTCTCCGGTGCGGGGACCAACCTACAGGCGCTGCTCGACGCGTGTGCCGACCCAGCCTACGGGGCGCGCATCACGGCCGTGGGCGCCGACCGCGACGGCATCGAGGGGCTGGCCAGGGCCGGCCGGGCGGGCGTGCCGACGTTCGTGACACGTCTCAAGGACCACGACACCCGTGATGGCTGGGACGCCGCCCTGACCGAGGCGGTCGCCGGGCACGCCCCCGACCTGGTCGTCTCGGCCGGCTTCATGAAGCTCCTCGGCAAGCGCTTCCTCGACCGGTTCGCCGGCCGGGTGATCAACACCCACCCGGCGCTGCTGCCCTCCTTCCCCGGCACGCAGGCCGCGCGGGACGCCCTCGACCACGGGGTCAAGGTGACGGGCTGCACGGCGCACTTCGTGGACGCCGGAGTGGACACCGGCCCGATCATCGCGCAGCGGGCCGTGCCCGTCCTCGACGACGATGACGAAGACTCGCTGCACGAGCGGATCAAGGCCGCGGAGCGGCCACTGCTCGTGGAGACCGTGGGCCGCCTGGTCCGCGAGGGATGGACCATCGAAAGCAGGAAAGTGAGGATCGGGTGACCCGCATCGCGATCAAGCGTGCGCTGATCAGTGTTTACGACAAGACGGGCCTGGAAGGGCTCGCAAAGGGGCTGCACCAGGCTGGCGTGGAGATCGTCTCCACCGGCTCGACGGCGGCCCGCATCGCCGAGGCCGGCGTCCCGGTCATGAAGGTGGAGAAGCTCACCGGCTTCCCCGAATGCCTGGACGGCCGGGTCAAGACCCTGCACCCCAAGGTGCACGCCGGGCTGCTCGCCGACCGGCGCAACCCCGATCATGTGCAGCAGCTCGAGGACCTGCACGTCGAGCCGTTCGACCTGCTCATCTCGAACCTGTACCCGTTCCAGGAGACGGTCGCCTCGGGCGCTACCCCGGACGAGATCGTCGAGCAGGTCGACATCGGCGGCCCGGCGATGGTGCGGGCCGCCGCCAAGAACCACCAGAGCGTCGCCGTCGTCGTCGACCCGCGGGCGTACGACTCTGTTCTCGACGCCGTACGGCGCGGCGGCTTCGAACTGGCGGAGCGCAAGCGGCTGGCGGCGGCCGCGTACGCGCACACGGCCGCGTACGACGCCGCGGTGGCGTCCTGGTTCGCGAACGTCTACGCGCCCGACGAGGTCGGGGCCGAGAGCGGATGGCCGCCGGTGCTCGGCGCGGTGTGGGACCGCAAGGCGGTGCTGCGCTACGGCGAGAACCCGCACCAGCGGGCCGCGCTCTACACCATCGGCCGGGGCGGCCTCGCCGAGGCCGAGCAGCTGCACGGCAAGGAGATGTCCTACAACAACTACGTCGACGCCGACGCCGCCCGCCGGGCCGCGTACGACTTCGCCGACCCCTGTGTGGCGATCATCAAGCACGCGAACCCGTGCGGCATCGCCGTCGGCGCGGACCTCGCCGAGGCGCACCGCAAGGCACACGCCTGCGACCCGCTGTCCGCGTACGGCGGCGTGATCGCCACCAACCGGCCGGTGTCGGCGGACATGGCCCGCCAGGTCGCCGACATCTTCACCGAGGTGGTCGTCGCGCCCGGCTTCGACGACGACGCGCTCCCGCTGCTGACGGCGAAGAAGAACATCCGGCTCCTGGTCTGCCCGGACGGGCCGGCCGGGACCACGGAGTTCCGCCGCGTCGACGGCGGCCTGCTGACCCAGACCGTCGACAAGGTCGACGCCGACGGTGACGACCCGGCGAACTGGGAGCTCAAGGCCGGCTCGCCGGCCGACGAGCAGACCCTCCGGGACCTCGCCTTCGCCTGGCGGGCCTGCCGCTCGGTGAAGTCCAACGCGATCCTGCTGGCGTCCGGCGGCGCCACCGTCGGAGTCGGCATGGGCCAGGTCAACCGGGTCGACTCCGCGCGCCTCGCGGTCTCGAGGGCGGGCGACCGCGCGGCCGGCGCGGTGGGCGCCTCCGACGCGTTCTTCCCCTTCCCCGACGGGCTCCAGGTCCTCGCCGACGCCGGAGTCAAGGCGATCGTCGAGCCGGGCGGCTCGGTCCGCGACGACGAGGTCATCGAGGCGGCGGACAAGGCGGGGATCGTGCTCTACTTCACCGGCGTCCGCCACTTCTTCCACTGAATTTCCATTGACGAACCGCCGGCCGCCGCAGGTCCGCCTCCGGCGGCCGGCCCCGAGCGGACACTGAGAGGATGGACAGGTGACCGCACAGATTCTCGACGGCAAGGCGACCGCGGCGGCGATCCGTGCCGAGCTCAAATTGCGGGTGGACGCCCTGCGCGAGCGGGGCATCACTCCCGGGCTGGGCACCGTGCTCGTCGGCGACGATCCGGGCAGCCACGCGTACGTCGGCGGCAAGCACCGCGACTGTGCCGAGGTCGGGATCGCCAGCATCCGGCGTGACCTCCCGGAGACCGCGACGCAGGAGGAGGTCGAGGCGGTCGTCGACGAGCTCAACGCCGACCCGGCCTGCACCGGCTACATCGTGCAACTGCCGCTGCCGAAGGGCCTGGACGAGCAGCGGGTGCTGGAGCGCATCGACCCGGCCAAGGACGCCGACGGCCTGCATCCGGTCAACCTCGGCAGGCTCGTGCTGATGAAGCCCGGCTCGCTGCCGTGCACGCCACGCGGCATCGTCGAGCTGCTGCGCCGCTTCGACGTGCCGCTGCGCGGCGCCGATGTCACCGTGGTCGGCCGCGGCATCACCGTCGGCCGCTCACTGGGCCTGCTGCTCACCCGCCGGTCGGAGAACGCCACCGTGACCACCTGCCACACGGGCACCAAGGACCTCGCGGCGCACACCAGGAACGCCGACATCGTCGTGGTGGCCGCGGGCGTCCCCGGGCTGCTCACCGCGGACATGGTCAAGCCCGGCGCGGCCGTGCTCGACGTCGGGATCACCCGCACCGACGCGGGACTGGCCGGAGACGTCGACCCCGCGGTGCGCGAGGTGGCCGGCTGGATCGCGCCGATGCCCGGCGGGGTCGGCCCGATGACGCGCGCGATGCTGCTCGCGAACGTCGTGGAGTCCGCCGAGAACGCCTCCTGAGCCACGCCCGCGGGAGCGCGCTCAGCCGGCGCGGCGCCCGGGGGCGGTGGGCTGGCGCGTGGTGGGCTGGCGTGCGGCCCCCTGGGCGCCCGGTGTCCCGCC